>DASYDR010000166.1:0-12135 GCA_036499545.1 Roseomonas sp.
TGACCGATGCGGCGCAGGCGCTGCTGGCCGCCGCCGCGGCGCTGCTCGGCGGCCTGAGCCGGCCATTCGGGATCGCGGCAGCGCGCTTCATCCCCTTCGTGATCATCATGGCGCATATGGGCGACGGCACCGGTCATGGCAGCGTCTTCCTGCTGCCGATGGCGGCCGGCGCGGCGTGGACCGCCGCGCTGAGTTTCCTGCTCGGCACCCTGCTGCGCCCAGGGCGATCGGCGGCGGCCCCGCCGCCGGCGGAACCGGCCATGGCACCGCCTTTCGCCCGCTGGACAGGGACCCTCGCGACGCTGTCCGGCTGGCAATACGCGCTGCGGCTCGGGCTCTGCCTCGCCGTGGCGGGGCTGTTGCGCACGCTATGGCCGGACCATCACCTGCATTGGGTCGCGCTGACCGTGGCCCTGCTGTCGCAACGACAGCTGGAGTTGCTGCCGGTCAAGGCGACTCAGCGGGCGCTCGGCACCGCGCTCGGCGTGCTCGCCGGCAGCCTGTTCATCGTGCATCGCCCGCCCGACTGGGGCCTGGTCGCGGGCCTGGGCCTGCTCGCGGCGGCGCGACCGCTCCTGAAGGCGCGCAACTACCTGGCCTATTCGGCGATTATGACGCCGCTGATCACCCTGATCATGGATGCCGGGCAACCGCTCGGGCTTGGTGTACTGGCCGACCGGCTGGTCGCGACCCTGATTGGCGCGGCCCTGGTGATCGCGACCAACCTGGCCTTCAGCGCCCTGGTCGAAGCGGGGTGACCGCGGCCGGCAGGGCGACGATATCCCAGCCGGAATGGCGTGAAGGTGCATGGCACCACGGGTTTTGCCCGGTATTCTCCGCGCCGGCGGCAGAGTCGCAACCATTACCCCTGGTATCGCGTTGTCTGGCCGCTCATTGCCGATCGGGAACCGTATGACCCTGAGACTCAGCCTCGCCGCCATTGCCGTGGCGCTCATGCCCGTCATGGCGCAGGCGCAGAGCGTGCCGGTGGTGGCTCCGCCGCCACCGCCGCCGCCGCCGCCCGATCTGCGCGCCACCCTGTCGCTGTCGATCGAGAACGACATCCTGGGCGGCACCGACCGCTATTATACCAATGGCCTGCAACTCTCCTGGTACTCGGCCTCGGCCGATCTGCCGCAGCCGCTGGCCTGGCTCAACCGCCAGCTCGACCCGGTGCTCGGGCCCGGGCAGCTCCGCTGGGGCGCGGCGCTCGGGCAATCGATCTACACGCCGCAGGACACGCAGCGCCGTGATCCCGATCCGCGCGACCGGCCCTATGCCGGCTTCCTGTACGGCACGGTTTCGCTGGCGCGCGATGCCGGCGACAGCTTCACGGTGTTCGAGTTGCAAGCGGGCCTGGTGGGGCCGGGCGCCCTCGGCGAGCAGGTGCAGAACAATTTCCATGACCTGATCGGCGACAGCACCTCGCGCGGCTGGAACTACCAGCTCAAGGACGAATTCGTGTTCGGCGCCGTGCTGGACCGCACCTGGCGCGTGCCGCTGACGCAGTTCCTGGGTGTCCAGACGGAGCTGCTGCCTTCCGCGACGCTCTCCGCCGGCACCATCACCACCTATGCCGCCGCCGGCGCCATGTTGCGGATCGGGCAGGGGCTGGAGGCGGATTACGGCCCGCCGCGCATCCGCCCGTCGCTCTCCGGCTCCGCCTTCTTCCAGCCGCGCACGCGCGATTTCGGCTGGTACCTCTTCGGCGGCGTCGAGGGGCGGGCCGTCGCCCGCGACATCTTCCTGGACGGCAACACCTGGCGCGACAGCCGCTCGGTCAGTCACCGGCCTTTCGTCGGCGACATGCAGATCGGTGCCGCGGTCATGTGGAACGGCGTCCGGATCTCCTACACGCAGGTCTGGCGTTCGGAGGAGTTCTACGGCCAACGTGGCGGCGTGCAGCAATTCGGATCGGTCAACGTGACCTTCCGGTTCTGACCGCATGCGCGGGGCAGCGGACGGCGCGCCGCAGCGGATCATCGGCCTGATCGGCGGCATGAGCTGGGAAAGCTCGGCCGAGTATTATCGCCTGATCAATGAAGGTGTGCGCGACCGGCTGGGCGGGCTGCGCTCGGCGCGGCTCCTGCTGTGGTCCTTCGACTTCGCGGAGATCGAGGCGCTGCAGCATGCCGGCCGCTGGGACGCTGCGGCGGCGCTGCTGGTCGATGCCGCGCGGCGGCTCGAAGCCGGCGGTGCCGACTGCGTCGTGATCTGCACCAACACCATGCATCGCATGGCGGAACAGGTGCAGGCGGCGATCGGCGTGCCGCTGCTGCACATCGCCGATCCGACCGCGCTCCGTATCCGCGCGGCCGGGTTCAGCCGCGTCGGCCTGCTCGGCACAGCCTTCACCATGGAGCAGGATTTCTATCGCGGCCGGCTGGAGGCGCAGCACGGGCTCACGGTGCTGGTCCCGGACCCGGACGACCGCGCCGTGATGCACCGGATCATCTATGAGGAGTTGGTGCAGGGCCGGGTGGAGACGGCATCGCGTGACGCTTATCGCGCGGTGATGGCGCGGCTGGTGGAGCGCGGCGCGGAGGCGGTGATCCTCGGCTGCACCGAGATCATGCTGCTGGTGCGGCCGGAGGACAGCGCCGTGCCGCTGTTCGACACGACGGCCATCCATGCGGAGGCCGCCGTCGACTTCGCGATCGGGGATCAGCCGACCGCGTCGCAGAGGTAGCGGCGGATCTGGTAGGGGCCGGCCGCCATGCCGGGGCAGAAGCTCGCGACGATCGGCTCGAGCCGCTGGTACAGGTCGCGGTAGCCGGCGTTCAGCGCTTCCAGCCGTTCCCGCGCCGCCTCCGCTTCCTCGGCCAGCTTCGCGAGGTCGAGGGTCAGCAGCGTGCCGTCGCGCACGACGAAGCGGCCGCCGATCATGACGTGGCGCACCGCATTGCCGTCCTCCGAATGGACGAGCTGGTTGACCGTGCCGTTATGCGGGATCCAGTTCACATGGCCGAGCGCCAGGAAGACGATATCCGCCTTCATGCCCGGTGCGATGGCGCCGATATCGGTGAAGCCGAGGGCGCGGGCGGAGCCCGCCGTCGCGGCGCGATAGCACTCCTCGACGCTCGCCCAGCCGCGCGGATCCGGCGTCTGCACCTTGGACAGCATGGAGGCGTAGCGCATCGCCTCATACATGTTCTGATTGTCGGAGCAGTTGGCACCATCGGTGCCGATCCCGACATTGACGCCGAGGTCGATGGCGCGGCGCAGCGGGAACATGCCGTTGCCGAGCCGCATGTTGCTGCCCGGATTATGCACCAGCGACGCACCGCGATCGGCAGCCAGCCGCATGTCGTCGTCATCCAGCCAGACGGCGTGCGCGGCGGTGAATTGCGGGCCGACCAGCCCGATCGCGTCCATATGCGCCAGCAGCGTCTTGCCATAGCGCTTGATGCCGGTGATCGCCTGCACCTTGCTCTCGCCGACATGGCTGTGCACCGCCAGGCCATGCGTCTTCGCCATCTTCGCGCAGCCGCAGAGGAAGTCGTCCGAGCAATGATGCGGGATGGTGGGCGCGATCGCGAAGCGGATGTCCTCACCGGCCCAGCGCCAGCCCTTCAGCACCGTCTCCATGGCGGTCAGCGTCTGCTGCCAGGGCGGCAGGCGGAGCCGCGCCACCTCCTGCTGCATCACGTCCGGCAGCGCGTCGTGCAGGCCGGGGATCGCTTCGTACAGCGTGCGGTCGGCGACCATCGGCGCGATCACCGCGCGCATGCCGATGCCGGCATAGGCTTCCGCCACCGCATCCATGCCCTCGGCGGTCGGCAGCGGCAGTTCGGAATAGAGGTCATAGGCCGCGGTGCAGCCCTTCAGCACCATCTCCGCGGCGACGATCTGGGTGGCGAGCTTCTTGTCGGCCAGCGCCCGGTTGCCGCCGATCCAGGGGGCGGCGGCCAGCAGCAGCTCCAGCGTCCATTTGTCGCCCTGGCCGCGCGCCAGGCCGCCATGGCCATGGGTATGGCCATTGATCAGGCCGGGATGGATCAGCATCCCGGCCGCGTCGATGACGGCTGCATGCGCCGGCGCGGTCAGGTCGCTGCCGACGGCGCGGATGACGCCATCCTCGATCAGCACATCCCCCGGCGCCGCGCGGCGCAGCCCGGCATCGGCGATGCGTGCGCCACGGATCAGCGTGATGCCCGGTTCGGTCTTGGCCATTGTCCTGCCTCTTGTCGTTGTTCAGGTGGCGAGGGCGGGGCGTTCCGCGCCGCTCGACCAGGGAAACAGCAGCCGCTCCGCCAGCGCCACGGCCTGGAAGAGCAGGATGCCGAGGATGGCCAGGATCACCACCGCACCGAAGGCGAGCGGGGTGCGGAAGAAGGCCATCGAGGTCTGGATCAGGTAGCCGAGCCCGGCATCGGCGCCGACGAATTCCGCCACCACGGCGCCGACGACGGACAGCGCCGCCGCGACTTTCAACCCGCCGAACACGAAGGGCACCGCGAAGGGCAGGCGGATGCGCAGCAATTCCTGCACCCGCCCGGCGCGGCAGGCGCGGCCGAGTTCGATCAGTTCCGGTGGCGCCGCCAGCAGCCCGGCGACGGCGGCGACCACCAGCGGGAAGAAAGCGACCAGGAAGGTGACAATGATGCGCGGTGCTTCGTTGGCCCCCAACGCCACGATCAGGATCGGCGCCAGCGCCACCTTCGGGATCGACTGCGTCACCACCAGCAGCGGGTAGAGCGCGGCGGCGATGGTGGTGGAGGATGCGATCGCCATCGCCAGCGGCAGGCTGACCAGGATCGAGGCCGCGAAGCCCAGCAGCACGGTGCCGAGCGTCGCCAGCGTGTGGTTCAGCACCGCCGGCCAGGCGCCGGCGATGGCGACCGCGATGGCACTCGGTGCCGGCAGCAGGAATTCCGGGATCGCGAAGCCGCGGCAGGCACCTTCCCAGAGGGCGAAGCAGGCGATGGTGGTCAGGATGGCGGGCAGGGCGCGGCGCATCAGGCGGCCGCCCGCGCGGCCTGGCCGCGGAAGATGTGGTCGCGGATCCGGCGCGCGGCGGCCTGGAAACCCGGCAGGCCTTCCTGGTCGAAGCCGCGCGGGCGCGGCAGGTCGATCGGCACCGCATCCACCACGCGGCCGGGGCGCGGCGACATGACGATGACGCGGTCGGCAAGCAGCACCGCTTCGCTGATCGAATGGGTGACGAAGACCACGGCCATGGGGCTCTCGGTCCACAGGCGCAGCAGTTGCAGGCTCATCTCCTCCCGCGTCAGGGCGTCCAGGGCGCCGAAGGGTTCGTCCATCAGCAGGATGCGCGGCTGTTGCAGCAAGGCGCGGCAGATCGCGACGCGCTGCTGCATGCCGCCCGAGAGCTCGCGCGGCAGCCGCCCCTCGAAGCCCGCGAGCCCGGCGCGCGCCAGCAAAGCGCGGGCGGCGTCTTCCGTCCCCGGGCCGGCGCGGCGCATCAGGCGCATCGGAAAGGTCACGTTCTTCAGCACATCGGCCCAGGGCAGCAGGGTCGGCGCCTGGAAGACCATCGCGGTGTCGGTGCGCGCGCCGGTCACCGGGGTGCCATCGATCGCGACGCGCCCGGCGCTCGGCGCCGCCAGGCCGGCGATCAGCCGCAGCAAGGTCGATTTGCCGCAGCCAGAGGCGCCGACGATGGCGACGAATTCACCCGGTGCCACGGTCAGGGACACATCGTCCAGCGCCTGCACCGTGCCGCCGTCGCGGCCGGAGAAATGCTTGCCCACACGCTCGATCGCGATCACGGCAGCAGCGCCGTGTTCACCGCCTGGGCCGGATCCCAGCCGGGGTTGAGCTGCAGGCTCTCGGCGACCACGCGCCAGGTGAAGGCCAGCCGCTCCGGCTCGAAGCGGCCGAGGCCGGTCGCACGCTGGTGGTCGTTGAAGACGAAGCCCATGGTGGCGCCGAGGCTGCCTTCGCAATCATCCTGTTCGACTTCCGGATTGCGCGCGACATGCAGGCGGCAGGCTTCGGCCTGGTTGGCATTGGCCCATTCGAAGCTGCGCTGGGCGCCGCGCAGGAAGCGGCGCACCAGATCCGGGTTGCGCTGGATGGTGTCATCGGCGGCGACCAGGCTGGCGGCATAGATCGCGAAGCCCGTCTCCACGAAGGGCAGCGTCACGATCTCCTGCCCGGCACGCCGGGCCGCCTTGTTCTGGTAGTACCAATGGATGGAATAGAAGGGCGCCGCATCGACACGGCGGCTGATCAGCAGCGCCGCCATGGCGGAGGCATCGGTGTTCACCCAGGTGATGCGATCGGGATCGGTGCCGGCGCGGCGCGCGACTTCGGGGAAATAGAGGCGGTGGCTGTTGCCAGGCGTCACCGCGATGCGCCGGCCCTCGAGCCCGCGGAAACTGGTGATGCCGGAGGACCGCAGCACGAAGAGGGAATGCGGCGAATGGGTGTAGACGGCGGAGATCGACTGCACCGGCACGTTCTGCTGCGCGCGCGCCGCCAGCACGGCTCCGACATCGGCGACGCCGAACTGCGCGGCGCCGGACGCCACCTTGGTCACGGTATCGCCGGAGCCATAGCCGCGGGTGAGGGACAGCTCGATGCCCTGCTCGCGCCAGAAACCGCGGGCGACGCCGGCGAAATAGGCGGCGTGTTCGCCCGTCGGCAGCCAGTCGAGTTGCAGCAGCGCGCGATCCTGCGCGGCCGCTGGCGTCACCGTGACCAGCATCGCGCCGGCGATCGCGGCGAGAATTCTCGGCACCATCTTGTCATCCCCTTCCTTGGCGTAGCCGTGGTGGGGGCGCTCTCCCGAATGTCATGCAAGGGCATGACGCCGGGATGTGCAAGCGTGGTCTGCGGATGCCGGGGGTTTTATGGAATGGGCATGGGCGCCATAAGCATGCGAACGATGTCACCAGCCCCGCGACTGCCGAGGGAATCATGAATCGCCTGCTCGACGGCTATCGCCACTTCCGCACCGATATCTGGCCGGCCGAGCGCGCCCGCTACGAGGCATTGTCGCGGGAAGGGCAGAGCCCGGAGACCCTGGTGATCGCCTGCTCGGATTCGCGGGTCGATCCCGCGACCGTCTTCGGCGCGGTCCCGGGCGAGCTCTTCACCGTGCGCAACATCGCCGGGCTGGTGCCGCCCTTCACCCCCGATGCCCGCCACCACGGCACCAGTGCCGCGCTGGAATACGGCGTCCGGGTGCTGAAGGTCGCCCGCATCGTCGTGCTCGGCCATGCGCAATGCGGCGGCGTGCGCGCCATGGTCGAAGGCGCGCCGCGGGAGGCACGGGATTTCGTGGAGCCCTGGATGGCGCTGGCGGCGCCGGTGCTGCAATGCGTGCCGGTCGGGCTGACCGGGGAGGCGCTGCTGCATCACTGCGAGAACGAAGTGGTGCGCCTCTCGCTCGCCAATCTCATGACCTTCCCCTGGATCGCGGAGGCGGTGGCGGCCGGCCGGCTGACCGTGCACGGCTTCCGCTTCGCGATCCACACCGGCGTGCTGGAACGGCTGGAAGGGGAGCGCTTCGTTCCGGTGGCCTGATACCGCCGAGCCTTGTCGCTGACCCGTCCGCAATAGCTTTCACAGGGAGGCTCGGCGGTATCGCACGCGGGGTCGGCGGGCGGGGCGGCCGCGCGCCAGACAAAGACGCTCACCGGCAAGGTTCAGCGCGCGACGGCGTCCATTTCCTGGATCACCTGGCGGAGTTCCGGCGGCAGATGCGGCGGGATGCCGGTGCCGGCCCAAAGCACCTCATGGCTGCGGCCATAGGCGCGGCGGGTCAGGCTGCAGGTCATGTTGCTCCGCTGGCCGTGCGGGATGCTCTCGAAGCCGGCGGCATCGAGCAGCGCCTGCCAGCGCGCGACCGGCGCCGCCGGCCCCGGCAGCGGCAAGGTCTCACGCGGCGCCGACCAGCTGGCTTGGCGGAGGCGGTGCAGGCGGCCCGCGGTATCGACCATCACGCCGCCGCCACCACCGGTGAAGCCGCCGCCGCAGTACCGGGTGATCGCCGCGTCCTGCGCGGCTGCCGCCGGCGCCATCGCGGCCAGCAGCAGCGCCGTCAGGATCGCCGCTTTCACGGGGCCGCCATCGCCGCGCGGACCGCGGCTTCCCGCGGGATCGGCGCCACCGCGCCATAGCCGGTGGTGGACAGCGCGGCGGCGGTATTGGCGTAGAGCGCGGCCTGCTCCGGCGTGTCGCCGGCCAGGTGCCGGGCCAGGAAGGCGCCGGCGAAGGTGTCGCCCGCGCCGGTCGCATCCACCGCCCGCACCTTGTGGCCGGGGATGAGGCGCCGCCCCGACCGCGTCGCCACCATGGCACCTTCGGCGCCGAGTTTCAGCAGCACCAGCGGTGCCAGCCCCAGGTAGAAATCGGCGATGGCATCGGCGCTGTCGAGGCCGGTCAGCGCCTGTGCATCCTCGAGCGAGGGCAGGGCGATATCCGCCTTGGCGATCGCGGCATGCATCACCGCCGCGGCGCGCGCCACGGGCCAGAGGCTGGTGCGCAGGTTGGTGTCGTAGGAGACCGCGACGCCCGCCTGCCGCGCGACCGCGATGGCATGGAACACCGCGTCGCAGGCCGTGGCGGAGATCGCCTGGCTGATGCCGGAGACATGCAGGATGCGCGCCTGGCGGATCGCGGCGTCCGGCACATCGGCCGGCGTCAGGCGCGCGGCGGCGCTGTCGCGCCGGTAATAGGTGAAATGGTGGCCGGCATCGTCATGGGTAACGAAATAGATGCCGCTCGCCGCCGCGGGGTCGCGCTTCACCGTGGCGGTATCGACGCCTTCCGCCTGCCAGAGCTGCAGGAAGGCGCGGCCCGGCGCATCATCGCCGATCGCTGTGACATACCCGGTGCGGGCGCCGCTGCGCGCGGCGGCGATGGCGGCGTTGGAGGTGTCGCCGCCATAGCCCTGCAGGTAGAGCACCCGCCCGTCCGGCTCCGGCGGCCGCTGATTGAACTCCAGCATCGGCTCGCCCATGCAGAGCAGCTGCGGCGCGCTCATGCCGTCGCCGTGCCCAGGGCGGCGTGCGCGGCGGCGATGACCGCGCCGCGGTCGCCGGCGGCGATCGCCTTCTCGTCCACCAGCTTGCCGCCGATGCCGACGAAGCCGGCGCCGGCGTCCAGGTAATCCTGCAGGTTGCGGGCATCGACGCCGCCGGTCGGACAGAAGACGACATCCGGGAAGACCGAGCGCAGCGCCTTCACATGCGCGGGCCCGCCGACCGAGCTGGCCGGGAAGATCTTCACGACATCCGCGCCGGCGGCCAGCGCCGCCCGCACCTCGGTCGGCGTCAGGGCGCCCAGCATGGCGCAGGCGCCGGCCTCATGCGCCGGGCCGGTGATGCTGGGCTCGACCCAGGGGCTGACCAGGAAGCGTGCCCCGGCATCGAGGCAGGCGCGCGCGGCGGCGGCATCCGGCACCGTACCGGCGCCGATCAGCAATTGCCGGTCACTGGCCAGGGCACGGATCAGCGCCGGGGCGTCCGGCACCGTCAGGGTGATCTCGAAAATGCGCAGCCCGGCTTCCTGCAGCCAGGCGACCGCGGTCGCGGCGCGCGCGGCTGTCGAGGTGCGGATCACCGGGATCAGCCGGGCGGCGCGGAAGGTCGCGATCAGCGGATGCGCCGCCGCGCCGGTGCTGGGTGCCATGGGATCCTCCGTTGCTGCTGACGGGATGGCAGCGCGACGGAGGCGAAGACGCAAGGGGGCGGGACGTCAGAGTCTGTTTGAGAATGGGGTGGCGGCGGCATGACGAGGGATTTTTCGTCCCTGGCGTGCCGGACGACGCAGCCGATGCTGGTTGCATCGGCGAGGAGGCCGGTGCGGCAGGGGCGGAAAAGACCCGTCAGGGCGTCCCGCAGCCATTCTCAAACAGGCTCTCAGCCTTGCGTGCGGAGCCAGCGATCGGCGATGCCTTCGAGCTGCCGCGCCGCCGCATGGGCCTGGCCGACCTGGGCGCCGAGCCAGCCCAGCCGGTCCTGATAGACCTCCGCGCCGTGCCGCAACTCGTCCACGGCGCCGGCCAGTTCCGTCATGGAGGCGCGGAAGCCGGCCATGGCGCGGGCCTGCTCCACCATCGCCGCTTCGAGCCCATGCATCGCGAGGCGCAGCCGGTCGGCATCGCGGCGCGGGAAGGCGAGGACGGGTGCGATATCGGCCATGCGCGGAACCTCGGTTAAGAGAGTCCTAATATCGACGCGCGTTCGCCGGGCGACAACCGGCAAATGATCCCAAATTCCTGAAATGATCCCAAAATACTGCAGGCGGCGGGGATCACTCCCCGCCGCCCGCCGTGAGCCGCAATCGGCGGGCTCAGAGACCGTCGCCGCTCCGCGCCATGGCGGTGCCGGCATGGCTCGCCTGCTGCGGCACCGGCAGGTTGCCACCGGCAGCCGGCAGGACCAGCGCCCGCTTGCTCGGCATCGCGGCGATCAGGCTGACGGCCACCGCTGCCAGGTAGGGCACCGATTGCACCATCAGCACCGCGGTCCAGAGGATCGCCTCCCAGGTGCCGCCCCGGTGCGCGATGGTGATGCCGATGGCGGAAAGCCAGAGCAGCGCCAGCAGGGTCAGTTCCTCCCGCGCCATCACCAGGCCCTGCACCAGGGCCGGCGCGTTCTCCATCTTCGGCGTGCGCAGGAAGGGCGCGCGCTTGGTGAAGATGCCGGCCAGCATCGCCTTGCCGATGGCATGGGTCAGCGACAGGCCGGCGAAGGCGGCCCCCACCCGGTCACGCCAGCCGCAGGGCACCCGCGCCGCGTAGAGCGCCATGATCTGCACCAGCTTGAAGAGGAACAGCCCGATGCTCGGCAGCATGAAGAGCAGGATCGGGAATTCGTCCGAGAAGCCGATGGTGGTCAGGAAGGTGCGCAGCCCCGGCAGGTCGACGGTCCGGTAGCCGAAGGGCAGCAGCACGTCCGGGCGGGAGAGCTGGATGCCGATCAGGCCGATCGACCACCAGATGCCGCCCAGCACGAAGATCAGGCCGAGCGCATCGCCGAACCAGGGCATCCACCCCATCACGAAGTGCCAGCGCTGGCCCCAGGTCAGGTCGCGGCGGAAGGGATTGAACAGGGCCGACAGGTGCCCCTTCATGATCTGCACCGCGCCATAGGCCCAGCGGTGGCGCTGCTTGCGATAGGCGGCGAAATCATCCGGCATCACGCCGCGGCCCATGCTGTCGGGCACATAGACCGCTTCCCAGCCCTGGCGCATCAGCTTGAGGCCGAGTTCGCTGTCCTCGCAGATGCACCACTCCGCCCAGCCGCCGGCATCGACCATCGCCGACTTGCGGACCAGCGTCATGGTGCCGTGCTGGATGATCGCGTTGCGCTCGTTCCGGGTGACCATGCCCGCCTTGAAGAAGCCGGCGTACTCCCAGAACATGATCCGCTTGAACAGACTCTCCTTCGCGTCGCGGTAATCCTGCGGCGACTGGGTGAAGCCCACCTTCGGGTCGTTGAAGAAGGGCGCCATGCGGCGCAGCCAGTCCGGGTTCACGACGTAGTCGCTGTCGATCACGCCCACGATCTCGGCATCCGGCGCCGTCTGGCGCAGGCCGAAATTCAGCGCGCCGGCCTTGAAGCCCGGCCATTTGCCGAGGTGGAAGAAGCGGAACTTCGGGCCAAGCCGCGCGCAATGCTCCGCCACCGGCTCCCAGAGGGCCGGGTCCTTGGTGTTGTTGTCGATGACCAGGACCTCGTAGTCCGGGTAGTCGAGCTCGGCCAGCGCATCGAGGGTCTGGCGCACCATGTGCGGCGGCTCGTTGCAGATCGGGATATGGATCGAGACCTTGGGCAGGTTGACGCCCTCGGGAGCGGACAGGGCCGGCCAGCGGCGCCTCCAGATCCGGCCGAAGATGGTCTCCGCCATCTCGAAGCTGTCGGACAGCAGCAGCACCAGCAGCAGCACCTGCCCGGCGACCAGCACGCCCCAGACCGTGGCGGCCGAGGCCGAGAGATAGGTCTCGCTCATCGCCAGCAGGGTCAGGGTGGTGCCGGCGACGAAAAGCTGCGCGAGCCCGGCCAGCATCAGCTTGCCCTGCCAGCGGATGTCGGGCCGGCGCTTGAGGAAGAAGAAGCTGACGGCGAAGGCGAAGAGGGTCGCGCCACCGGACCACAGCGGCCAGGACGGCGTCTCCTGCACCGGGCCGGTCAGGCTCCACTTCGGCCGGCGGTCGAG
>DASYDR010000167.1:0-7177 GCA_036499545.1 Roseomonas sp.
ATCCGGCATCACCACGTCGGTGATCACCAGGTCGCCTTCGCCGTCCTCCACCCAGCGCCAGAGGGTGGCGGCGGACGAGGTGGCGCGCACCTGGTAGCCGGACCGCGCGAGCGCCTGGCTCAGCACGGTGCGGATGGCGCGGTCGTCATCCGCGATCAGGATCGTGCGGGGCTCGGTCATTCGGCGGCTCCGGCATCGGCGCCGGGCGGTGGCGCGGCGAGGGACAGGCGGAAGATGGTGCGGCCGGGACGGCTGTCGCATTCGATCAGCCCCCCCTGGTCGGCGACCAGCTTGGCGACGAGCGCGAGGCCGAGGCCCTGCCCGCCCCGCTTGGTGGTCACGAAAGGCTCGAACAGCGTGGCGCGCACGCTTTCCTCGATGCCGGGCCCGTTGTCGCGGACGGCGACTTCGAGGGGCAGGTGCACACGCTCCTGGGAGCCGGGCACGGCGATGCGGACGCCGTGGCGAAACGCTGTTGTCAACACGAGTTCCCCGTTGATCGGATCCACCGCTTCGGCGGCGTTCTTCACGAGGTTGAGCAAGATCTGCACCAACTGGTCCCGGTTGCCCCAGACCATGGGCAGCGAGGGGTCGTATTCCTCGACGATGCGCAGATGCGCGCCGAAGCCGGTCGCCGCGATCCGCTTCACGTGATCCAGCACCTGATGGATGTTCAGCGGCGCCTTCTCGATCGGCCGGTCGGAGAACATGTCGAAGCGGTCGACCAGGCCGCGGATGCGGTCGGCCTCGTCCTGGATGAGCTGGCACAGTTCCCGGTCCGGCTCGGACGCCGCCTGTTCCAGCAACTGTGCCGCACCGCGGATGCCGGATAGCGGGTTCTTCACCTCATGCGCCAGCATCGCCGCCATCGCCGAGGCGCCGCGCGCGGCGCCGCGGAAATTGAGCTGGCGATCGAGCATCTGGGCGGTGGAGCCATCCTCCAGCATCACCACGACGCTGCCCGCCATCTCCGGCACCGGTGCCGCATGCGCGGTGACGCCGCGCCGATGCAGGCGCGGGCTTTCCAGGGTGAGATCGTGATCGGAGACGCGGGCGTCGAAGCGCCGCACCTGATCGAGCAGGGAGAAGATGCGATTGTCCGGCGGCAGCATCTCCGCCAGCGCCATGCCGGAGAGCGAGGCGATGGACAGGCCGAAGAACTGTTCCGCGGCATTGTTGGCGCTGAGCACGCGGTTGCCGGCATCGAGCAGCACGGTCGCCACCGGCAGCGCCGCGAGGATGCAGGCACTGTCGGGAACCGGTGGCGGAGGAACGGCGCGGGACGGCAGGAAGCGCGCCGCGAAGCGCGGCTTGCGGGTCGCGCTGCCGCTCATGCGGCGAGCCGTCCGGCATCCTGGTAGGCGGTGCGCGTCGCCGCGACGCCGTGTTCGACCAGCGGATCGTAGAAGGCGTGGATCAGCGCCTCCACGGCCTCCGCATCCGGCACCTGGTTGACCTGCACGCGGAACTCCGCCGAGCCCGGCAGGCCCTTGGAATACCAGGCGACATGCTTGCGCGCGAGGCGCACGCCGGTGTCGCGGCCGTGATGGGCCATCATGTCGCGATAGTGCTCCAGCAGGATCGCCTTCTGCTCGGCGAGATCCGGCTCCGCCACCGGCGTTCCGGCGGCGATGTAGTCCGCGACCAGGCGCGGCAGCCAGGGCCGGCCATAGGCGCCGCGCCCGATCATCACGCCATCGGCGCCGGAAAGACGCAGCGCTTCCGCGGCATCCTCCGCGGTCAGGATGTCGCCATTGGCGATGACGGGAATCGAGACCGCGTCCTTCACGCCGCGGATGAAGGCCCAGTCGGCGGTGCCGGTGTAGAATTGCTGCCGGGTGCGGCCATGCACGGTGACCATGCGGATGCCCGACTCCTCGGCGATCCGGGCCAGGCGGGGCGCATTGAGGCTGTTGTGGTCCCAGCCCATGCGCATCTTCAGCGTCACCGGCACGTCGACCGCGCGCACCGTCGCCTCCAGGATGCGCGCCGCCGCGACCTCATCGCGCATCAGGGCCGATCCGGCGCTCTGCCCCAGCGCCACCTTCTTCACGGGGCAGCCGAAATTGATGTCGACCACGGCGGCGCCGCGATCGGCGACCAGCTTCGCCGCCTCCGCCATCGTCACCGGGTCGCAGCCGGCGAGCTGGACGGAAGCGGGGCCGCCGAAGCCATCGACTTCGGCCATCTTCAGGGTCTGCCGATTCTCGCGCACCATGGCCTGGGACGCGATCATCTCGCTGACCACCATCGGCGTGCCGAGGCGGCGGGCCAGCCTGCGGAAGGGCAGGTCGGTGACGCCGGACATCGGCGCCAGGATGACCGGCGTCTCGATCCGCGCGGTTCCCAGGTCGATGGGCTTCAGAACGGGTGCCGCCGCGCGATCGCGGGGCCCGGCGTCGATGTTCATGCTCATGATTTGGGCAGGATAGGGGCTCGAAGCCGGTCCGCCTAGGGGTGTGGGCGCCATGTGCAGCAAAATGATGCAGACGCATGCCACCTCGCCAGCGCCGTACCGCTCCGCTAGAAGCGCCGCATGCGCGTCATCGCCTTGTTGATGGCTGCCGGTCGCGGCAGCCGGTTCGGTGCCCCGACCCCGAAGCAATACCTGCCGCTGGCCGGCCGGGCGGTGCTGCGCCATGCGGCGGACGCACTGCTGGCCGAGCCCGGGATCGACGCCATCCTGCCGGTCTGTGCCGCGGGCGAGGAAGCGACCGTCGCTGCCCTGCTGGACGGTCTGCCCATCCTGCCCCCGGTCGCCGGCGGCGAGACCCGGCAGGCCAGCGTCCGGGCCGGGCTGGAAAGCCTGGCCGCGACGGCGCCCGCCATCGTCCTGGTGCATGACGCGGCCCGTCCGGTGGTGCCGCGCGGCACCGTCCCGGCTTTGCTGGCGGCGCTCGACACGCATCCCGGCGCCATTCCGGCGCAGCCGGTCACCGACACGCTGAAGCGCGCCGAAGCAGGACTGATCCAGGCGACGGTCGCCCGCGCCGGCCTGTTCCGTGCCCAGACGCCGCAGGCGTTCCGCTTCGCGCCATTGCTTGCCGCCCATCGCGGCGCGACCGCGGAGGTCACCGACGACGCGGCACTGCTGGAAGCGGCCGGGCTGCCGGTCGCGCTGGTTCCCGGATCGGAGAGCAATGTGAAGATCACCCATCCCGAGGATCTGACCCGGGTCGAAGCCGCGCTCGGCGCCACGCTGGTGCCGTGCATGGGCACAGGCTTCGACGTGCACCGCCTGGTCGAAGGCCGGCCGCTGATCCTCTGCGGCGTCACCATCCCGTTCCCGCTCGGCCTGTCCGGCCATTCGGATGCCGATGTCGGCATCCACGCGCTCTGCGATGCGATCTATGGCGCGCTGGCGGAAGGCGATATCGGCCGGCATTTCCCGCCATCCGAGGCGACCTGGAAGGATGCCGACAGCGCCCGCTTCCTGCGCCATGCGGCGGCGCGCGTCGCGGCGCGCGGCGGCATCCTGACCCATGCCGATGTGACGCTGATCTGCGAGCGCCCGAAGATCACGCCGCATGCCGACGCCATGCGCACCCGCCTGGCCGGGCTGCTCGGCGTGCCGCTCGGCCGCGTCTCGGTCAAGGCGACGACGACGGAACGGCTCGGCTTCACCGGCCGCGGCGAAGGCATCGCCGCCCAGGCGGCGGCGACGCTGCTGTTGCCGCTGTCTTCGGACGCCTGATCAGCGGCCGCGTTCGAGGATCGAGACGTAGTTCGCGACCGCGGCGCCGCCCATGTTGAAGACGCCGGCGAGATCGGCGTGCGGCAATTGCATCGCGCCGGCCGTGCCGGTGAGCTGCATCGCCGCCAGCACATGCATGGAGACGCCGGTCGCGCCGATCGGGTGGCCCTTCGCCTTGAGGCCGCCGGACCGGTTCACCGGCAGCCGCCCATCCGCCGCCGTCCAGCCTTCCAGCGCCGCGCGCGCGCCCTGCCCTTCCGGCGTCAGCCCCATCGCCTCGTATTCGATGAGCTCGGCGACGGTGAAGCAGTCATGCGTTTCGACGAAGGACAGCTCGGCCAGGCTGCTGCCCGCCTCGGCATGGGCGCGCGCCCATGCCTCCCGCGCACCTTCGAAGCGGATGATGTCGCGGCTGGCGATCGGCAGCAGGTCATTGACCTGCACCGCAGCGCGGAAGCGCACCGATTTCGCCATCGCGCGCGCCGTCTCCTCATCGGTGACCACCAGCGCCGCGGCGCCGTCGGAGACCAGGCTGCAATCGGTGCGCTTCAGCGGGCCGGCGACATAGGGGTTCTTCTCGCTCTCCGCGCGGCAGAAGCCGTAGCCGAGATCCTTGCGCATCTGCGCGTAAGGGTTGTCGACCCCATTCCTGTGGTTCTTCGCCGCGATCGCCGCCAGCGCGTCGGACTGGTCGCCGTGGCGCTGGAAATAGGCTTCGGCGATGCGGCCGAAGACGCCGGCGAAACCGCCCTGGATCTCCCCTTCGGTACGACGGTGGCTCGCGGTCAGCAGGATGTCGCCGACCTGCTGGCCGGAGACCGCGGTCATCTTCTCGGCGCCGACCACCAGGGCGAAGCGGCCGCGGCCGGCACGGATGAAGTCGCGCGCGCCATGGATGGCGGCGGAGCCGGTGGCGCAGGCATTCTCGAAGCGGGTGATCGGGCGGAAGCGCATCTCCGGCACGTGCTGCAGCACCAGGGAGGATGGGAAGCCCTGCGGCGTGAAGCCTTCGCCATAGACGCCGACGAAGCCGGCATCGATCTCCTCTGGCGCGATGCCGGCATCCTCGATGGCCGCGCGGGCGACGAGGCCGATCAGGGTCTCGAGGTCGGGCGCATCCGCGAGCTTGCCGAAGGGGCTGTGCGCCCAGCCGATGATGCAGGCCTCGGTCATCGCCGGATCCTCCGTCTCGATTTCTTCGCGGGCATTCTAGGCCGCGCCCGGGGACACGGATATAGCACCGGGCCATGGAACGACGCCTCGACATCGCGGTGATCGGGGCGGGCATTGCCGGCCTTGCCGCCGGCATGCGCCTCGCCCGGGCCAGGCATCGCGTGACCCTGTTCGAGCGGTTTCCGGAAAGCCGTCCCGTCGGATCGGGGCTCATGCTGCAGCCGACCGGCCTCGCCGCCCTGGCGCGGCTCGGGCTGCGGGCGGAGATCGAAGCGCTCGGCGCCCGGATCGACCGGTTGCACGGCGTCACCGATCGGGGCGCCGTGATCTTCGACCTCGGCTATGATGGGCTGGCACCCGGCCTGCATGCGGTCGCCGTGCATCGCGCGGCGCTGCACGGCGTGTTGTGGCAGGGCTTCGCCGCCTCCGGCGCCGGGCTCGAGACCGGCCGGGCCATAGCCGGCATCGAAGCCCTGGCCGATGGGCGCGCGGCGCTCCGCGACAGTGACGGCCGGCTGACGCCGGGCTTCGACCTGGTGCTGGATGCCTCCGGCGCCACCTCCGGCCTGCGCGCCGGCGTTTGCGACCAGCAGGCGCGGCCCTTCGCCTATGGCGCGGTCTGGGCCGCCGTGCCGGATATCGGCCTGGCGCCGGGCGTGCTGGCGCAGCGCTATGTCGCGGCGCGGGTGATGCTGGGCTGGCTGCCGGTCGGCAGCGCCACGCCCGGCGGCCCGCCGCTGGCCGCCCTGTTCTGGAGCCTGAAGCACGCCGGCCACGCTGCCTGGGCGGCGGGCTTCGATACCTGGCGGGAGACGGTGGCGCGGCTCTGGCCGGAGATGGCCGCGGTGGTCGGCGCCCTGCCCGGGCCCGAGGCGCTGACGCTCGCGCGCTACATGCATTTCACCGCGCGCCGCCCGTTTCGCGGCCCGCTGGCGCTGATCGGCGATGCCGCGCATGCGACCTCCCCGCAGCTCGGCCAGGGGGCGAACAACGCCCTGCTGGATGCCATGGCGCTGACCGATGCGCTGGAGGAAGCGCCGGATATCGCCGCCGCGCTGGCCGCCTATGCCGCGGCGCGGCGCGCGCATGTGCGCTTCTACCAGATGGCCAGCGCGCTGATGACGCCCTTCTTCCAGAGCGATGCGGCGCTGCTGTCGGTGCTGCGCGACCTGGCCTTCGACCGGTTGAAGATCCTGCCGCCGCTGCGGCGGGAAATGGTGCGGGCGCTTGCCGGGCTGAAGACCGGGCCATTCTCCAGCGCCACGCCGGAACGCCTGGCCGATCCCTTCGGCCGCGGCGGGTGATGCCGTCCCGGGGGCCGCCGCCGCTGTTCCAGCGCCTGCTCGGCGCGCGGGCCGCGACCCTGCCGGCGGCGGTCGCCGCCGCCCATGCCGTCCCCGGCTTCCTGGCGCTGGAAGGCGTGGGTGAGGTCGAAGGCGCGGCCACCCTGCCCGGCCGGCTGATCGCCCGCCTGTTCCGGCTGCCCCGCGCCGGTCAGGCCATGCCGCTGCGCGTCGAGATGCGCGCGACGGCGGATGGCGGCGAGGTGTGGCAGCGCTTCTGGCCAGGCGTCACCACGCGATCCGTGCTGCGTGCCGCCGATCCGGCCAGCCGGACGCTGGATGAAGCCTTCGGGCCCTTCCGCGCCCGGCTGCGCTGCGATGCCGATACGCGGGGCCTGACCTTGACCGTGGTGGGCGGGCGTTTCCTCGGCATCCCGCTGCCGCGCGCCCTGCTGCCGCGCAGCGTCGCCACAGAGGCGGTCGATGCGGAGGGCCGCTTTACCTTCGATGTGCCGATCGCGCTGCCGCTGGTCGGACGCCTGGCGCATTACCGGGGCTGGCTGAAACCGCTGGCCTAGCGCCTGACGCGCGCAGGTTTGATCCGGATGCGGTTGGATCGCGGTGCCGGATGATCGATCCTCGTCGACGCCGGTTTTGCCGTTCATCCGGAGCCTGGCCTTGGCCCATCGATCGATCAGCCGCGCCCTTCTCACCTGCGCGACGCTTGCCGTCGCGACTGCCGCCTGGGCCCAGTCGGGGACCAAGGCGCCCGCACCGGGCGCGGCGCGTCCGCCGGCGGCGAACCCCGAGACCGCCATCAACCGGCTGCTGATGCAGGAAGCGATCGCACAGGCGCTGCTGCAGGCCTGCAATGGCCAGGACCCGGCCGGTGCGGCGGCACGCGGGCCACTGCTTGCGCAGTGGCGGCGGGAGGGCGGGTTGCAGGCCCTGGAACCGGCGCTGATCGCCCGGCTCGGCACCACCGCCTTGCAGGCGCAGCGGCAGGCGGCCATCGCCCGCACCTTGC
>DASYDR010000168.1:0-26068 GCA_036499545.1 Roseomonas sp.
GCGCTGTTCAAGGGCATGCTGACCGACCTGCGCGGCCGGGTCACCAGCATGCTGATGCGCATCGAGCTGCGCCCGGAAGCGCCGCCGCCGATGCCGGAGCCGGTGCGCGTGCTCGACATGCGCCACCCCGATCCGTCGACCGCGGATTACGAGATGGCGCAGGAGGATGGCGGCTACGGCACGCCGGTCGCGACCCGGCCGGTGGCCAGCGCGGTCGACCCGAACGACCAGACGACCTGGGGCAATACGCCGCGCAACGCGCCCTGCCCCTGCGGGTCGGGCAAGAAGTTCAAGCACTGCCACGGGCGCAACTGATGGCCTATCTGCAGGACGCGAAGCCGATCCGGCTCGGCGATTTCGCCCGCATGGCGGCGAAGGGGGAGAAGATCGCCTCCCTCACCTGCTATGATTCCAGCTTCGCCGCGCTGCTCGACCGCAACGGGGTGGAGCTGTTCCTGGTCGGCGATTCGATGGGCAATGTGCTGCAAGGCCATGGCTCGACCCTGCCGGTGACCCTGGAGCAGGTGGAATACCACACCGCCTGCGTGCTGCGGGGCACGAAGCGCGCCATGGTGATGGCGGACCTGCCCTTCGGCAGCTACCAGGAAAGCCGCGAACAGGCCTTCCGCAGCGCCGCCCGGCTGATGGCGGCCGGCGCCCAGATGGTGAAGATCGAAGGCGGCGCCTGGCTGGCGGGAACGGTGCGCTTCCTGGTGGAACGCGGCATCCCGGTCTGCGCCCATATCGGCCTGACGCCGCAATCGGTGAACACGCTCGGCGGCTATCGCGTGCAGGGCGCCAGGCCGGAAGCCGCGGCGCGGCTGGAAGCCGATGCCAAGGCGATGGAGGATGCCGGCGCCTCCCTCTGCGTGATCGAGATGGTGCCGGCCGCACTGGGCGAGGCGATCACCGCCGCCTGCCCGCGCATGCCGACCATCGGCATCGGTGCCGGCCCGGGCTGCGCCGGCCAGATCCTGGTGCTGCACGACATGATCGGCGTCTACCCGGGCAAGACCGCGCGCTTCACCAAGGATTTCCTGGCCGATGCCGGCGGCATCGACGCCGCCATCGCCGCCTATGTCGCGGCGGTGAAGGAGGGGCGCTTCCCCGCCCCCGAGCATTGCTACTGAAAGCCGCCGCCGCCGCGGCCCTGCTGCTGCTGGCCGCCGCGCCGGCCCGCGCCAATTTCGAATATACCCGCTGGGGCATGGCGGAGCGGGCGGCGATCGCCGCGTCCCGCGGCACCGTGCGCGCCTTCCCGCCGGCGCAGCGCCGCGCGGCCGGCGGTGTCGAATACCGCGCCGGCGGCACCTTCCAGGCGGAAAGCAATCGCTTCGGGATCGCCTTCGGCTTCGGCCCGGCCGGGCTGCGCTGCGTCAGCTACCACGCGGCCGGCCCGGCGGCGGGCGTCGCGCTGCGCGCCTGGCTGATCAGCCGCTACGGCCAGCCGGGGGAACGCGGCGGCCAGACCGACCAGGGCCAGGAGAGCCTGGCCTGGACGCAGCCGGACCGCATCGATTTCGAGATGGGGCCGTCCGGCGCGCTCGCGCTGCAATGCGCGCCGGATCAGGGCTGATCGCCATTCAGCCCATGGGGGCTTCGGCGGCGATCTGCCGTAGCGCCTGTTCGAAGGCTTCGGGCGGCTGGCCGCCGGAGATCAGATAGCGGCCATCGATGATCACCGCCGGCACGGATTGGATGCCGCGGGCCTGCCAGAGCTGTTCCGCCTGGCGCACCTCCGTCCCGTAGCGCCCGGAAGCGAGGACCTCCCGCGCCGCATCGCCATCAAGGCCGGCCGTCTCGGCCGCGGCGACCAGC
This sequence comes from Roseomonas sp., assembly GCA_036499545.1. Lineage (GTDB taxonomy): Bacteria > Pseudomonadota > Alphaproteobacteria > Acetobacterales > Acetobacteraceae > Plastoroseomonas. The sequence continues at coordinate 1,819 of DASYDR010000168.1, forward strand.
ACGTCGTGGTTCGACACGTCCCGGCCTTCGGTGAAATGCACCGCGAACAGCGCGTGCTTGAGCGCGCGCTGGCGCCCCTCGGCCTCCGCCCAATGCAGCAGCCGGTGCGCGTCGAAGGTGTTGTAGAGGCGCCGCCGGTCGAGCGCGGCCATGTCGAACCCGACGCCAGCGGCGCGGGCGCGGATCGCCTCCCGATTGGCCGCCGCCTGCTCGGCGCTCAGGCCGTATTTCTTCGCGACATGCGCGGGCCCGTCCTCGCCTTCCGGTGCCATGTCCGGATTGAGTTCGAAGGGCTGGAAGGTGATCGTCGCATCGACCACGTCGCCGGCGCGCGCCAGCGCCGCCTCCAGCCCTTGCAGGCCGATGATGCACCAGGGGCAGGAGATGTCGGAGACGAAGTCGATCTGCATCGGGCGGGTCATCGGACTGTCCTTCAGGCGGCAAGCGTGGTGTGGATCGGCAGGCCGCCCTTGAGCGTCAGCGTCACCGGCGTCTTCTCCGCGATCTCGACGAGGCGCGCCTGCTGCGCGGCATCGAGGCCAACCGGCTTGAGCCGGCGCTCGACATGGAAACCGCCATCGGCGGCCCGCACCAGCCGCAGCGCCACCTCCAGGCTGTCCAGCGGCCAGTCCTTGCGGTCGGCATACATGCGCAGCGTCATGGCGGTGCAGGCACCGAGCCCGGCCAGCACCAGGTCGTAGGGGGCCGGCCCCCGGTCCTGCCCGCCATTGCCCGGCGGCTCATCGGCGGTGAGCGGATGGCCGCTCATCTCGATCCGGGTGAAATAGCGGTCGCGGCCGATCGTCGCGGTGCCGTGCGCCATGATGCGTCTTCTCCGTTGGTCGCGGCGCCCCGGGCGCCCTTCCGCATCGCTGAGGTCGGGATGCCGGGCGCGTCTTCAAGGCGATCGGCGGCAGGGCTGCCGCGCGGTGGCTGGAGCATGATGCGTTCGCAAGCGCTCACGCATCACGCTCCAGCACCTTGTTTGATCGCGAGATTCAGATTTTTCGGCGATTCCGCCTCAAATCATCACGCTCTATATCCGCCGTAGCGGCACCCGCGTCGTCAGGAAGGCCGCGAAGGCGCAGAAGCCGGCGGCGGTCAGGAACATCGCGCGGAAAGCGGCGGTCAGCGCGGCGCGGAAATCCGCCGCCTCCTCCACCGGCAGTTCCGCCACCAGCCCCGGCGCCGCGACCACGCGGGCGAACAGCGCCGCCACCTCGGTGCCCGCCAGCGCCAGGCCGCCGAACAGCACCGCGCCCAGGATGGCGGTGCCGGTGGCGGCGCCGAGATTGCGGGAGAGTTGGACCGATGCCGCGGCGGCGCCGAGCCGCGCCGGGCCCGCCGCCACCTGCACCGTGGTCTGCGCCACCGGGAAGGAGGTGCCGAAGCCGATCGCCGTCGCGCCCAGCATCACCGGCAGCACCCAGACCGGCACGACCGGGGCGAAGCAGGCGATGGCGGTCAGCATCACCGCCGACCAGGTCAGGCCGAAGCCCGGCCAGGCCATGCTGCGCCCGGTCTTCAGCATCAGCCGCCCGGCGATCATCGCCCCCATCGCACCGCCGACCGACAGCGGCAGCAGCACGAGGCCGGAGGTCGAAGGCGCCAGCCCGCGCACCGCCTGCAGGAAGATCGGCATGAAGGCGATCGACCCCACCAGCGCCGCATAGACCAAGGCACCGAGCAGGTTGGTGCGCCAGATGGACGGCTCGGTCAGCAGCCCGACCGGCAGCAACGCGTCCGGCGCCCGCTTCTCCCAGGCGATCAGGGCGACCCCGGCCGCGAGCGCCAGCAGCCCGAGCCCGCCCGCCAGCGGCAGGGTGGCGGGATCCATCCGCCGCGCCTGGTCGAGCGCGATCAGCGCCGGCGCCACCGTCAGCAGCACCAGGAAGAGGCCGAGCCAGTCGAAGCGCAGCCGCGTCCGGCGCGACGGCGGCAGGCGCGGCAGCCGGGTCGCCAGCGCCATGGCCAGCAGGGCCAGCGGCGGCAGCAGCAGGAAGATCGCCCGCCAGCCGAAATGCTGGGTGACGAAGCCGCCGCCGACCGGCCCGAAGGCGGCGGCGGAGGCGTAGATGGAGGCGATATGCGCCTGGTACCGCCCCCGCTCCCGCGGCGGCATCGCCTGACCGATCAGGGAGATCGCGAGCGTCAGCAGGGCGCCGCCGCCGATCCCCTGCAGCACGCGCCCGAGGATCAGGACCGGCAGCGACGGTGCCACCGCGTTCACCAGGCAGCCGGTGAGCGAGATGCCGAGCGCCACGAACAGCAGCGGCCGCCGCCCGAAGGCATCCCCCAGCTGCCCGAAGGCCGGGGCGGCGCAGGTGCCGGCGACCAGATAGGCGACCATCACCCAGGAGACGTGCTGGACGGCGTCGAATTCGGTGGCGATCGCGGGCAACGCGGTGGCGGCGGCGGTCTGGTCGACCGCGGCCAGGAAGATCGCCAGCGCGATGGCCGGGAAGCCGCGCAGGAAGGCCCGGCGGCGGGCCTCGGTCGCTTCCGGGCTGGTATCGTCATGCGCGTAGCCGGAGCTCGTCGTCATAACCGCGCCAGTCCGCGGCGTCAGACCTTCGCGCCCTCCGGCGCTGCGGTCATCGGGTGCCGTCACAGCGCCCCGACTCGCCCCATCTCCAGGAATTTCTCGCGGCGGCGGGCGCGGAGCGTGGCGCCGTCGAGCGCGGTCAGCGGCTCCAGCACCTCGAAGATGCGGTCGCCGACCGCGGCCAGCATCGCGTCGCGGTCGCGATGCGCGCCGCCCAGCGGCTCCGCCACCACGGCGTCGATCAAAGCGAGCTTCTTCAGGTCATCGGCGGTCAGCCGCAGCGCCTCGGCCGCGACCGAGGCCTGGGCCGCGTCGCGCCAGAGGATGGAAGCGCAGCCTTCCGGCGAGATCACCGAATAGATCGCGTGTTCCAGCATCAGGATGCGGTCGGCGGTGGCCAGCGCGATGGCGCCGCCCGAGCCGCCTTCGCCGATCACCGTCGCGATGAAGGGCACCGGCGCATCCAGCCCGGCTTCGATCGAGCGGGCGATGGCCTCGGCCTGGCCGCGCGCCTCCGCCTCGATGCCCGGGAAGGCGCCGGCGGTGTCGACGAAGGACAGGATCGGCAGGCCGAAGCGCCCGGCGAGTTCCATCAGGCGCCGCGCCTTGCGGTAGCCTTCCGGCCGCGCCATGCCGAAATTGTGCTTCACGCGGCTTTCGGTGTCGTGGCCGCGCTCGGTGCCCAGCACCATCACGGCGCGGCCGCGGAACCGGCCCATGCCGCCCAGCACCGCCGCGTCGTCGGCGAAGGCACGGTCGCCGGCCAGCGGCGTGAAGCCTTCGATCAGGGTGGCGATGTAGTCGGAGGCGTGCGGCCGTTCCGGATGGCGGGCAACCAGCGCCTTCTGCCAGGGCGTGAGCTTGGCATAGGTCGCCTGCAGCAGCTTGTGCGCCTTGTCGCGCAGCCGCCCCACCTCTTCGGCGACATCGATCCCCCCCGCATCGGTGGTGCGGCGGAGCTCCTCGATCTTGCCCTCGAGCTCGGCGATCGGTTTTTCGAAATCAAGGAAATGGCGCATGGCCGGGGCGGGTTAGCCGAAAACCGGGGCCGGCGTAAGGGCGGCACGGCTACAGCAATTGTTTCTGGAGACCCGGCGGACCGGTTTTTCAGACCGGCCCGGGGCCGCGCCCGGCATGCGGGGGCAGCTCATTCCGCCAGGGGATGGTGCGCCGCGACCAGGGCGCGCAGCCGTTCCTCCAGCACCTGGGTATAGATCTGGGTCGTCGCGATATCGGCATGGCCGAGCAGGATCTGCAGCGAGCGCAGGTCGGCGCCATGCCCCAGCAGATGGCTGGCGAAGGAATGGCGCAGGACATGCGGGCTGACCCGTTCCGGGTCGAGGCCGGCCGCCAGCGCCACCTCCTTCAGCAGCAGCCCGAGGCCCTGGCGGGTCATGTGCCCGGCGGCGGCGCGGCTGGGGAACAGCCAGCGGGCGCCCTTGGCGGCGCCCGGCTTGCCTTCCCGCGCCGCCAGCCGCCCGTCGCGTGCCGCCAGCGCCAGGCCGCGGGCACGGGCGGAGACCGGCACCAGCCGTTCCTTGCCGCCCTTGCCGCGCACCGCGATCAGCGGCGCGTCCCCGGCGCCCGGCCGCAGCGCCGCGGCCGGCAGGGTGACCAGCTCAGAGGCGCGCAGGCCCGAGCAATAGAGCAGCTCGACCGCCGCCGCCGCGACCGCGCCGCGGCCGCCGGGCAGGCCGGATGCGGCGTCGATCAGCCGGGTGACCTCGGCCTCGCTGAGCGCGCGCGGCAGCAGGCGGGGCAGCCTGGGCGCGTCCAGCAGTTCGGTCGGGTCGTCGGGGCGCACCCCTTCCCGGGCCAGGAACTGGTGAAATTGCCGCAAGGTCGATAATCGCCGGGCGCTGGTCCGCGCCGCGAGCCCCTGGGCGGCCAGGAATGCCAGGTAGCCGGACAGCACGGCAGCGTCGGCCGCATGCAGGGCCTGGCCCCGGGCGGCCGCGAATCGGGCGAAGTCGGCAAGGTCCGCGGCATAGGCCGCGAGCGTGTTGCGGGCGGCGCCACGTTCCGCCGCCAGCATTTCCAGGAACGCCTCGGCGTGGCGCCCGCCGGCGGTCACCGCGTCTGGAAGCGGTCGTTGGGCAGCACGCGTTCGACCGGGCGCGGGTCGGCGGTGGGCGGGAACGCCCCGATCACCAGCGCGCCGACGGCGAGCAGGCCCAACAGGACGATCAGAATCAACGCGAAGGGATTGCGGAACATGGGCCTCTCGGAGTCCGTCTGGAAACGGGGCCCCGCCGCCGTTGCCGAGCGGAGTGTCAGGGTGCCTCGCGGCCGGGTCGCGGTGTGCTAGCTTGGGCGACCGTGTCGCGCAACCTTGCCCTCGATCTCCTGACGGACGCCGTTCCGTTGCCCGAAGCCTCCGGCCCCGCCGCCTCCGGCGCGCCAGGCCGATCGATCGTGCTCGTCGGTCTGCCGGGGGCGGGCAAATCCGCCATCGGCAAACGGCTGGCGCAACGGCTGGGCCTGCCTTTCCGCGATGCGGACACCGAGATCGAGGCGGCGGCGAGCATGCCGATCACGGAAATTTTCGCCCGTTACGGGGAATCCTATTTCCGCAACGGTGAACGCCGCGTCATCGCGCGTCTGCTGTCCGGCCCCCCCATCGTGCTGGCGACCGGCGGCGGCGCCTATGCCGATGCCAAGACCCGCGACGCGGTGCGGGAAGCGGGCGCCATCGCGCTCTGGCTGCGCTGCCCGCTATCCGTGCTGGTGCGCCGCGTCGCCGGGCGCGAGCATCGCCCGATGTTCCTGAACGCCGAACCGTCCGAGGTGCTGCAGCGCCTGATGGCGACGCGCCACCCCCTCTATGCCGAGGCCGATATCACCGTGGACTGCACCGACGAGAGCCCCGAGACCACCACCCGCCATGTGGCGGAGGCGATCGCCGGCTGGGCGCCGCCGCAACGGCTGCGGGTCGGGCTCGGCGAGCGCGGCTACGACATCCTGGTCGGGCCCGGGCTGCTGGCCCGCGCCGGCGGGCTGATCGCGCCGGCGATCCCGGCCCGGCGCGCCGTGGTCATCACCGACGGCATGGTGGGCCCCCTGCACCTGCCGGCGCTGCGCGCCGGGCTGGCGGAAGCCGGCGTCGCGGTGGTGACCGAGATCGCGGTGCCGCCCGGCGAAGCCAGCAAGAGCATGGCCCGCCTGACCGAGGTGCTGGAGGCCATGCTCGCCGCCGGCGTCGACCGGCGCTGCGCGGTGGTGGCGCTCGGCGGCGGCGTGGTCGGCGACCTCGCGGGTTTCGCCGCCGCGGTCGCGCTGCGCGGCCTGCCCTTCGTGCAGGTGCCCACCAGCCTGCTGGCGCAGGTCGATTCCAGCGTCGGCGGCAAGACCGGCGTGAACCTCACCTCCGGCAAGAACCTGGCCGGCGCCTTCCACCAGCCGCGCATCGTGCTGGCCGATACCGGCGCGCTGGCGACGCTGGCGCCGCGCGAGCTGCGCGCCGGCTATGCCGAGGTCGCCAAGCACGGCCTGCTGCAGGGCCCGCTCTGGGACTGGTGCGAAGCGAATGGCCGCGCCGTGGTCGCGGGCGACCATGCCGCGCTGGCGCATGCGGTGATCGAGAGCTGCAAGCTGAAATCCGCCGTCGTCGCCGAGGATGAGCGGGAGGAGAGCGCCGAGGGCGGCCGCGCCCTGCTGAACCTCGGCCACACCTTCGCGCATGCCTTCGAAGCCGAATGCGGCTATGGCGGCGCGCTGCTGCATGGCGAGGCGGTCAGTGTCGGCCTCGGCCTCGCCACCGCGCTCTCGGCCCGGCTCGGCCATTGCAGCCAGGAGCTGCCGGGGCGGGTGATGCAGCACCTGGCGGATTGCGGCATGCCGGCGCGCATCGCCGACCTGCCGCGCCGCTTCACGGTCGACGCGCTGCTCGGCCGCATGGCGAAGGACAAGAAGGTGCGCGACGGCGCCATGCGCTTCGTCCTGCTGCGCGGCCCGGGCGAAGCCTTCACCAGCGCCGATGTACCGCGCGAGACGGTGGCGGCGCTGCTGCGGGACGAAGGCGCCGCCTGAAGCAGGCCGGGGCGGATGGAGGCGCCGGCCATGGCTGCCCTGGTCTGTTCGATCCTCGATCCGCCTCTCCCGGACCTGCCGCCGCCGGGCGGGCTGCTGCGATCCGCCCTGGACTGCGCGGCGCGGAAGGACTGGCCGGCCGCCCGCGACCTGTTGCAGGCGGCGCTTGCCCGGCCCGAAGATCGCCGCCAGGCGCATTTCCTGCTGTGGGAAGTGTGCCAGCCGCTGGGCGAGGCCGAAGCGGCGATCGCCCATCTGCACGCCGCGCTGCGCGATGATCCGCTGACCTCGCGCCATAGCGCGACGCCGCGCCGGCGCGTGCTGGCCCTGGCGGTGCCGGGGGACTTCCAGGCCAACCTGCCGCTTGGCGCCTTGCTCGACGCCGCCGGCACGGCGCTGCACACGCTCTGGCTGACCGACCCCGAGGCGGTGCTCAGGGAACCGCTCTCGGCCTTCGCGGGCCGGCCGCCGCCGCCATTCGATTGCGTCTTCATCGCGATCGCCGAGGATGCCCGGCATGGCCCGGCCCTGCGGGCGGCCGACCGGCTGGCGGCGGCGCTCGGCGTGCCGGTGATCAATCGCGGTGAGCGGATCGCCGCCCTGTCCCGCGTCGGGACGGCCCGGCTGCTGCGCGACCTGCCGCATGCCATCGTCCCGCAGCAACACCGCGTCGAGCGGGCGGCGCTGGCCGCGGGCGCCCTGCCCGCCGGCCTCGACTTCCCCGTCATCATCCGCCCGGTCGCATCGCATGCCGGCAGGAAGCTGGCCCGGATCGATGGCCCGGCGGCGCTGCGGCGCTACCTGGAGGAGGTTGGCGCCGGTCCGTTCCACCTCGCGCCCTTCATCGACTACAGCAGCGCGGACGGGCTCTGGCGCAAGTACCGCGTCATCTTCGTGGGCGGCCGGCCCTGGCCCTGCCATATGGCCGTCCATGCGGACTGGGCGGTCTGGTACTACAATGCGGGCATGGCGCTGGATGCCGGGAAGCAGGCGGAAGAAGCCCGCTTCCTCGCGCATATCGGCGACAGCCTGCCGCCGCGGGCCATGGCTGCCCTGCATGCCATCGCCGAGCGGGTCGGGCTCGATTATTTCGGCCTGGACTGCGGGCTGGCACGAGACGGCCGGCTGGTGATGTTCGAGGTCGAGACGGGCATGATCGTCCATGACTGGGACCCGCCGGCCTTCTACCCCTACAAGCACGAAGCCTTCCGCCGCATCGCGCAAGCCGCCGAGGCGATGATCGACGCCCGCATCGCGGCAGCTTAAGGCATATCCGGCACGGGCAGCAGCATGACCAGCTTGTGGTCCGGCTGTGCCGCCGGGATCAGGGTGACCTGCTCGTAGCGCAGTGGCCCGTCCCGCGGATGGTCGAACAGGCGCAGCCCGCCTTCCCGGGCCAGCACCGCATGGGTGTTCCAGAACCGCGCGAAATCCGGGCTTTGCCGCAGCAGGTCCCGCAGCAGCGCCTGCATCGCCGGATCCTCCGGCTCATGCGCGGTATCGGCGCGGAATTCGGCCAGCAGCCGCCGCGCGCGATTCTCCCAGTCGCGGATGAAGCCGCGCGCCGCGTCATGCAGGAAGACAAAGCGCAGCAGGCAGGGCTCGCCGCTGTCGAACCAGGGCGCGAAGAGCCGCGCCGCCGCCGCGTTGCGGCCGCGCACCTGCCAGAGCCGGTCGAGCAGATAGGCCGGCGCCGCGCTGGCCTCGAGCACGGCGAGCAGCTCCGGCGGCGGCGCATCCGTTGCCGGCGGTGCGATGGGCGGCGCCGGATCGCGCCGCCGTGCCAGCTCGAACAGATAGGCGCGTTCGGCCGCGGTCAGGCGTAGCGCGTCGGCCAGCCGCGCCAGGGCTTCGGCCGACAGCGCGATGTCCCGCCCCTGTTCGACCCAGCTGTACCAGGTGGTGCTGAGGCCGCTGAGCTGCGCCACCTCCTCCCGCCGCAGCCCGGGCGTGCGGCGGCGGGCATGCGGGCCGGTCGGCTGGCCGGCGGCGGCCGGGGCCAACGCTTCCCGATGGCGGCGGAGAAAGGCGCCCAGCAGGCGCCGCTGGTCCTCGGGCAACAGCATGGTGGCAGATATACCCGTATAACTGGCCATCTTATACCAGTTTCCAGAGCACGGAGAATGGTGGCGCAACCCGAGGGAAAGCCGCCATGAGCGTCGCACCGCAGAATTTCGCCGCCGGCCACTACGCGCCCCGCGCCCAGGACTACGTCACCAGCGCCGTGCATAGCAGCGGCGCCGATCTCGACCAGGTCGAGGCCGAAATCCGCGACATGGCCGGCGCGCGGGTGCTGGATCTCGGCTGCGGCGGCGGGCATGTCAGCTATCGCGCCGCGCCGCATGTGGCGGAAGTCATGGCCTGCGACGTCACCGAGGCGATGCTGCAGGCGGTCGCCGCCACCGCGGCGGAGCGCGGCCTGGGCAACATCGTCACCCGCCAGGCGGCGGCCGAGGCGCTGCCCTTCGCCGATGCCGCCTTCGACGCCGTGCTCTGCCGCTTCACCACCCATCACTGGCAGGACATGGAAGGCGGGCTGCGGGAGGCGCGGCGGGTGGCGAAGCGCGGCGCGCGGGCGGTCTTCATCGACAGCATCGCGCCGCCCGACCGCGCCCAGGACAGCCACCTGCAGGCGGTCGAGCTGCTGCGCGACGCGTCGCATGGGCGCAACTACAGCCTGGCCGAATGGGTCGCCGCCCTGTCCCGCGCCGGCTTCGCGGTGGAGGGCGTCACCATCCGGGTGCTGCGCATGGAATTCCCGACCTGGATCGCCCGCACCCGGACGCCCGCCGCCCATGCCGCGGCGATCCGGTCCCTGCAGGACGGCGCCGCCGAGGCGGTGCGGACGCATTTCGCGATCGGCGCGGATGGCAGTTTCGACCTGCAGGCGGCGACCATCCTCGCGCGGGCCGCATAGGTGGCCAGGCAGCGGCGCTCTGGACCGTCACATTGCACTGCGGCATAGGGGACAGTTCAAAGGCATAGCCGGAGGCTCGCTTGCCCCTCTCCGCACCCGCCGACCGCCAGTTGCTGCATCTGCGCGACATCCAGCTGCGCGGTTATCAGCGCGGCGATGGCCTGTTCGACATCGAAGCGCATCTGACCGACACCAAGGACTACGGCTTTCCCGGTGAAGGCCGTGGCTGGATCGAGAAGGGGGAGGCGCTGCACGGCATGTGGATCCGCCTCACCGTCGATGACGACATGCTGATCCATGCCTGCGAAGCCTCCTCCGATTTCACCCCCTACGACATCTGCCCCCAGGCGGCGCCGAACTTCGCCCGCCTGGCCGGGCTGAAGATCGGGCCGGGCTTCAACAAGGCGGTGAAGGAGCGGGTCGGCGGCGTGCTGGGCTGCACCCATCTGCGCGAAGTGCTGGGCCAGGTCGCGACCGTCGCCTTCCAGACCCTCTACCCGGTGCGCCGCAAGCGGGAACGCGAAGCGGCGGCGAAGCGGGCGGAGGAGCTGCGGGCCCAGGGGCTGGCGCCGGAGAAGGCGCCGCCCCGCACCAACCCGCTGATCGGCACCTGCCTGGCCTATGCGCCGGACAGCCCGATCACCCTGGCCCGCTTCGGCGAGCGTGAGCCGGCACCGCCGGACGGCGTCGGCCGCGAGGAAGCCAAGGTCTGAGCCGCGTGGCAGCACCGCGCTTCGCCGCCCGCATCGGCCGCACCGCCGCGCCGCCGATCCCGGCGGTGCGCGCCTGGGCGGCGCGCTATGCCGGCGCCGCCGGGCCGCTGCTGGACATGACCCAGGCGGTGCCCGGCTACCCCGCGCATCCGGAGCTGCTGGCCCGCCTCGGCGCCGCCGCGGCCGATCCCGGCGTGGCCGGCTATGGCGCGATCGAAGGCGACATGCCCCTGCGCGCCGCGCTGGCCGCCGATATCGCCGCGACCTATGGCGCCGCCATCGCCGCCGAGGAGGTGGTGATCACCGCCGGCTGCAACCTCGCCTTCGCCATGGCGATGGAAACCGTCGCCGGCACCGGCGACGCCGTGCTGCTGCCAACGCCCTGGTACTTCAACCACCGCATGACGCTGGAAATGCTGGGGATCGAGGCGGTGCCGCTGCCGGCCCGCGCCGCGGACGGCTTCGTGCCGGATCCGGCCGCCGCCGCCGCGCTGATCGGCCCCGCGACCCGCGCCATCGTGCTGGTGACGCCGAACAACCCGACCGGCGCCATCTACCCGGCCGCCACCATCGCGGCCTTCGCCGCGCTCTGCCGCCGGCACGGGCTCTGGCTGGTGCTGGACGAGACCTATCGCGACTTCCTGCCCGAAGGCGCCGTCGCGCATGGCCTGTTCCAGGACGCCGCCTGGCGGGACGGCGTGGTGCAGCTCTATTCCTTCTCCAAATCCTATTGCGTGCCGGGGCACCGGGTCGGCGCCATCCTGGCCGGGGCGGATTTCCGCGCCCAGCTCGCCAAGGCGGTCGACAGCTTCCAGATCTGCCCGCCGCGCGCCGCCCAGGCCGCGCTCGCCTGGGGGGTGCCCGCGCTCACCACTTGGCGCGCCGGCAACCGCGCGGTGATGGCCGAACGCGCCGCGGCCTTCCGCGCCGCGCTGGCGCCGCTGCCGGACTGGCGCATCGAGAGCATGGGCACCTATTTCGGCTATCTGCGCCTGCCGGATGCCGCGCCCGATGCGGAAGCGGCGGCCGAGCGCCTGGCGGTGGAGCGCGGGCTGCTCTGCCTGCCCGGCAGCTTCTTCGGTCCCGGCCAGGCCCGGCACATCCGCCTCGCCTTCGCCAATGCCGAGGTTTCCACCATTGCGGCGATCACGGCCCGGCTGGCAGGCTTCGTCTGACAGCTTGCCGGTCCCCTGATCATGCGTGAATCCCCGCCATTCCCGCGGCGCCTGTTGTTCGGCCTGCCGGCATTGCTGCTGGGCACGGCCGCGCGCGCGCAGGATCTGGTGCCGGAGACCAACGAAGCGCCGCCGCCCGACACCGAGGACGAGACCGAGCGCCGCGATCCCCCGGCGATCGCCAATCCCTGCCCGGTCCGCCTGACGGCGAACGCCGCCCCGGTCACGCTCAGTTCCCGCATCGACGGCGGCAATCTGGTCATCGGCTTCGATGGCGATGGCGCGCCCGCCGAGCGCATCACCCTGCCCTCCCGCCTCGGCTATGCGCGCGTCATCGGGCTGCAGCCGGTGCGCGGGCGCGACCTGGTGCTGGCCGCCTTCGAGGGGAATACCGGCACCGGCGAGTACCAGGAGATCGCCGCGGTGATCGGGCGCGAGGATAGCGGGCTGCTGCGCATCATCGGGCTGGAGACGATCCGCTATCGCCGCACCGGCACCTGCGACGCGGTGAACCTGCTGACCGGGCGCCTCGGCGCGCAGCCGGACGGCACCGGGCTGCGCTACGACGTCTTCGCGCGCGGCTTCGGCAGTTCCTGCCCGCCGCGGCATGGCGGCGTCGCCACCTGGCGCGAGGAATTCGGCACCACGCTGCGCTGGACCGGCACCGGCGTGCTGACCCTGCCGGTGCGGCGCGCGACCGCCGGCCGCACCCGCATCCGCGTCGAAACCGCCCGCGCCCGCGCCATCACCTGGCTCAGAAGCGGTGCCCGCCGCACCGTGACCCTGGGCGACATCCGCCAGCTCGGCCTGATGGACACCCTGGCGGATGCCTGATTGATGGCCTGGATCGCATCGCGATCCAGGCCATCATGGTCAGAGCGCCAGCCGGACGCCGGCCAGCACGCTGCGGCCCGGCAGGACGTAGCCGTTCACCGGCTCCCAACGCGAATTGCCGAGGTTGCGGCCTTCGGTGAAGAGGGTGACGTTCTCCTGCACGCGCCAGGTCGCGGTCAGGTTGGCGATGGTGCCGGACGGGTTGACGCCGCGATCGCCGAAGCCGCTGGCGCCCGGATAGACGATGTCGTTCTGCGCGCCGGTGAAGCGCAATTCGCCCGTGACCACCACCGGCTCGATCGGCTGCCAGCGGAAGCCCGCGGTGATGGTGTTGGACGGGCGCCGCAGCAGCCGCAGATTGGTGTCGTCGTCGAAGGCATTGGTCACCGTCCAGCCGAGGCGCAGCGACAGCGTCTCGATCGGCGTCACCTCCAGCCCGACCTCGACGCCATCGATGCGCGCGCGGCCGATATTCCGCGACGTGCCCGGCATGGTCGAGAAGTCGTAGACGATCAGATCCTTGATCTCGCTGCCGAAATAGGTGGCGCTCAGCTCCACCTGGCGGATCGGGCGCCAGGCGAGGCCGGCTTCCCAGCTCGTCCCCCGCTCCTCCCGCAGGGCGGGATTGCCGACGACGAAGGCGGACCGGCCGAAACGCTCCTCCAGGCTCGGCGCGCGGAAGGCGGTGCCGACCGCGGCATGGGCGCGCAGGCCGAGGCTTTCCAGCGGCAGCACCGCGCCGAGCCGCCAGGTGGTGGCGCTGCCGTAATCCTCCGCGCTTTCGTAGCGGAGCGCCGCCGAGACATCGAGCAGGTGGAACAGCCGCGCCTCGAGGCCGGCGGTCGCGGAATAGGCGCCGGCGCTGGCATCGGTCGTCGTGATGCCATCGCCGCGCGTGCGGCTCGACTGCCGCTCGAAGCCGGTGCCGAAGGAGACCACGGCCTGGGTGATGCCAGGCGCATCCGGCAGCGCGATGCGGTTGCCCCAGTCGATCGCGGTGCGGGTGCCGCGATAGAGGCTGTAGGGCGCGAAGGGGAAGGGGTTGACGTCATCGGGCTGGTCGCTCGACCGGCGGCGGTATTCGCTGCGGGTCAGGCGCAGGCCGGTGGTCCAGGCGCCGCCGAGCAGCCGCGCCTCGCTGCGCAGCACGCCGAGCCAGGACCGGTCATTGCCGGTGGCATTGGGATCCTCCGCGCCGGCCGCGTCGAAGGCGTAATTGGTCTCGCGCCAGCGCAGCAGGCCTTCGAAGCGGAGATTCTCCAGCGCCTGCCAGCCGAGGCGGAGCGTGCCGGCGCTGGCGCGATAGCCGTCGCGTTCGCCGGTATGGCCGGCCAGGCGCGGGGCGGAAGCATCGGTGCCGCGGGTGGAAAAGGCCTGGGCGACGGCCAGGTAGTCGAAGGCGCCGACGGTGCCGGCGAGGCCGGCATTGGTGCGAACCGTGCGGTTGCTGCCGCCGGCCACTTCGCCGAAGGCGGTGACCTGGCGATCGGCCGGCGCGCGGCGCGTCACCAGGTTGATGGCGCCGCCGAGCGCGCCAGAGCCGTAGAGGGAGGCGAAGGGGCCGCGCACCACCTCGATCCGCTCGATGTCGCCGAGCAGGTCCTGGCCGAAATCGAAGGCGCCGGCCGGGGTCGAGGCGTCGTTCACCGGCACGCCGTCGATCATCACCAGCGTGTGGTTGGAGTTGGTGCCGCGGGTGAAAAGGCTGGCCTGCTGGCCGGGGCCGCCGGTGGCCGCGACATTGATCCCGGGAATCGCGAAGAGCGCTTCGGCCAGCGTCTGGTAGCCGCGTTCCTGGATGTCGCGGCGGGTGATGACGGTGACGCCGGCCGGCAGGCGCTCGGCATCGGTCTGGGCGCCGGTCGCGGTGACGATGGTCTCCGGCAAGGTGATCGGCTGTGGCCGGGCCTGCGGCGGCGGAGAGGTCTGGGCCAAGGCCGGCGCGGCGATGGCGGTGGAGAGAAGCAGTACGAGGCGGCGCATCCGGGGATCCTCCGGCGATGCGGTCAAACGACATGCCCGGACGCCAAGGCGCCCGGACGGTGGGCGTCGTTCCCGCATTCGGAGGCTCGGGCCAGACGCGGCCCTCCCCTGGGATCCGTGGCATCGGTGCACCCCGCCCGACACGCGCGAGACAACTCTGCGCCGGCCGGTCTCCTGGCTCGGGGCGCTGGCAGGGCGGCTTCGCCCCGCCGCGCGCCCCGCCTTCTCGCGCCCGTCGGGCGCAATGGCGTTGGGGCGCAGGCGCCGCCTACAGTTGCGGGGGCAGCCGCGGGTCAGCCGTCACCGGCGCCGCGCGTTCCCGTTTCAGCCCTTGCGGGCCACCGTCGCATGTGACGGCGTGTAGCAGAATCGCCATCGAGACGACAACCGGCTCAGAATATCCAGTGGAAGGCGGCGATGCCGGCCCAGCCGAGCAGCGCCAGCATCACCGTCGCGAAGATGTTGCCGAGCGCGGTCAACGCGATGCCGATGCCGACGGTGCGGTTATCCGCCTCCACCACGCCGAGCGCCATGACGATGGTGCCGAAGGCCGGCGGACCATTGGTCCCGGGGCCGGGCAGGATCAGCATGATCGCGGCATAGGCGGTCAGCCAGCCGACCGCGCGATCGCCGAGCGGGCCGAGGAACGGTCCGGGCCGCGGCTTCACCAGGCGTTCGACCCGCGACAGCCAGCGGGAGGAGGCCTGGGTCAGGCGCAGGATATCGGCGCGCTTCAGGCTGCGCCGCGCCAGGAAGCCTGGCAGCTTCGGCCGCCGCAGCCCGAAGCCCATCTGCACGCCGAGGATCAGGATGGGCACACCGAACACCGCCGCGACCCCCGGCAGCATCGCCGGCAGGCAGAGCAGCAGGATCAGCAGCCCGAAGGCACGGTCGCCGAACAGCTCGGCCAATTCGCCGAGCGTGACGCGTTCCCCGGGGAAACGCGCCACCACCTCCGCCACGAGGCGCGAGATCGGCGCCTCGTGATTGTCCGGCTCGTCCAGGAGCTCAGCGCCCGGTGAAGACGGGCTTGCGCTTCTCCATGAAGGCGCGGCGGCCTTCGGCGTAGTCGGCGCTGTCGAAGCAGGCATCGCCCGCGGCGGCGATCGCCGCCATGTCGCGATCGGCCGGATCCTGGCCCACCGCCTTCACCGTGCGCTTGTTGGCGCGCAGCGACAGCGGCGCATTGACCGCGAGCGTCGCGGTCAGCTTCGCCACGGTGGCGGCCAGCATCTCGGGCGCCACCACCTTGTTGATCAGGCCGAAATGCAGCGCCTCTTCCGCCGTGAAGCGGTCGCCGGACATCAGGATCATGTTCGCATTGGCGGGGCCGACGAGGTGGACCAGCGTGGTCACCATGTCGAAGCCATAGGCGATGCCGAGCTTCGCCGCCGGAATGCCGAACTGGCTGTCGGAGGAGGCGATGCGGATGTCGCAGGACATGGCGATGCCGAGGCCGCCGCCCATGCAGAAGCCGCGGATCTCCGCGATCACCGGCTTCGGATAGTTCAGCAGCCGCTTGCGGCCGCTGCCGGTCTTGTTCGCGTATTCCTTCTGCGCTTCCGCATCCGAGCGGCTCTTCTCGAACTGGCTGATATCGGCGCCCGAGACGAAGGCCTTGTCGCCGGCGCCGGTCAGCACGACGCAGCGCACGGCGTCATCCGCCTCGAAGGCTTCGAGGGCGTGCGACATGCCGTCCCACATCGCGATCGACATCGCGTTGCGCTTCTCGGGCTGATTGAAGGTGACGCGGCCGACGCCGTCCTTCACCTCGGCGATGATCTTGCCGTCCGCATATTCCACCATGAGCGTCCTTCTTTCCTGCGTAGCGTTACTGGACCGCGTTGCGGGCGCGCAGCGCGGCGATGGCTTCGCGCGAGATGCCCGCTTCGAGCAGGATCTCGTCCGAATGCTGGCCGAGTTCGGGCGGCAGGCGCCGCACGCTGGTCTCATGCCCTTCGATGTTGATGGCGCTGTCGACGACATGGGTGTCGCCCATCGGCAGCGCCATGCGCAGGTGCTGCACCTGCGGGTCGGCAAAGACCTGCGCGATGTCGTTGACCGGGCCGCAGGGGATGCCCGCTTCTTCCAGCTTCGCGATCCACCATTCGGCGCTGTGCTGGCGCGTCACCGCCGCGATCTCGGCGTTCAGCGCCGGGCGGTCGGCGGTGCGCTGCTTCGGCGTCTTCCATTCCGGCCGTTCCAGCCAGTCCTCGCGCCCCGCCGCCTTGCAGAAATTGGTCCAGAGCCGGGCCGAGGAGGCGGCGATGTTGATCAGCTTGTCGGAAGCCGGGAAGACGCCCATCGGCGTGTTCACCGGATGGTCGTTGCCGGCCTGGCCCGCGACTTCGCCCGCCATCAGGTAGCGGCTGGCCTGGAAGTCGAGCATGAAGACCATGCTCTCCAGCAGCGATGTCGTGACGTGCTTGCCGCGGCCGGTCTTCTCCCGCTCGAACAGTGCCATCATGATGCCGAGCGCCAGCAGGTTGCCGGCGGTCAGGTCGCAGATCGGGATGCCGACGCGCACCGGGCCCTGGCCGGGCAGGCCGGTGATCGACATCAGCCCGGCCATGCCCTGGGCGATCTGGTCGACGCCGCCGCGGGTGGAATAGGGCCCGGTCTGGCCGAAGCCGGAGATCGAGGCATAGACCAGGCGCGGGTTGATGGCTCGCAGATCCTCGGGCGCCACCTTCAGCCGGTGCTTGACCTGCACACGCATGTTCTCGACCAGCACATCGGCGGTCTCGACCAGCTTGAAGAAAGCGGCGCGCGCCTCGTCATCCTTCAGGTTCAGCGCGATGCCGCGCTTGTTCCGGTGCAGGTTGGCGCTGTCATAGCCGTTGCGCGCGCCGGCCAGCCCGTCGCCATCGCCCGGCGGCTCGACGCGGATGATGTCCGCGCCCCAATCGGCGAGGTGCCGCACCGCCGTGGGTCCGGCGCGGGCGAGGGTGAGGTCGAGGACCTTGATGCCCGCCAATGGCAGCGGGGAATGGGACGTGTCCGCCATGCCTGTCTTCTTCTCTGGTATACTCGGAAGACTAGGCCTGGCGGGCGCCAACCGCTAGGTGCCCCCGGCCGGCGCCGCCATCAGGCGGGCGAACCAGTCCTCCAGCATCGGCGTCTCGTATTGCATCACGTCGCCGGACCGGACCAGGCCGGGGCGGGAAAGGTAGAGCCGGTCGGCCACATCCTCCTCCCCCTGCGCCAGCACGCGGCCCTGTTGCATCAGCGCATAGCGCAGGCGAAGCCGCGGCCAGGTGGTGGGTTCCAGCACCCGGGTGTTGGGCGACAGCGCGCGGCGCGCATCGAAGCGGCCGGCCAGGTCGACGTCCAGCACCTCGATGCGCAGGTCGCGGCCCGGCGGCAGGCGCCGGCCGAGGCGTTCGAATTCCCGTCGCAGGGCCTGCAGCGCCGGCGCATCGGCCCTGACCGGGCGGTCGGTGCTGATATTCGCGTCCGTATAGCGCTCAGGATTGGTGAAGGTGACGGTGACCTCGGCGCGGGCGGAACCGGCGATCAGCAGCGCGGCACCACCGAAGACCAGGGAACGGAGCATATGCATCGCGTGCCTCTCTGTCGGTGAGGGCGTCGCGGCCGGCGGGTTCGCGGCACCCGCCCCGCAGATGGCGATGCTGCGGCGGCTGGGCAAGCTCAGTCCGGCTGGTAGTTAGCGATCCGCAACAGTTCGGCGTTGCGGGCCACGTCGTCCCGGATGAAGGCGGCGAATTCGGCCGGGCTTTCCGCCACCGGCTCGAAGCCGAGGCCGGTCAGGCGCTCGGCGGTCGCGGGTTCGCGCAGCCCGGTGACGATCGCCGCGTTCAGCCGGGCGATGATGTCGGGCGGCACATGGCGTGGCGCCCAGACGCCATACCAGGAATAGAATTCGAAACCCGGCAGCCCGGCTTCGCTCATGGTCGGCAAATCGGGCGCCAGCGGGCTGCGGCGCGGGGACGCGATGCCGAGGCCGCGCACCTGGCCGCCGCGGATCATCGGCAAGGTGGCGAGCGCCGGGTCGAACATGAGCTGCGCATTGCCGGCGGCGACGTCGGTCAGCGCCGGGGCGGAGCCGCGATAGCCGACGATCTCGATCGCGGCACCCGTCATCCGGTTGAACTCGATGGTGCCGAGATGTCCGGCGGCACCGAGGGAGGAGGTGGCGAAGGTCCAATGCGGCGGGTCGCGCCGCGCGGCATCGACCACGGCCGGGATCGTCGTCTGCGGCCGGCGCGGATCCATCACCAGCACCAGCGGCCCGCGGGCGGTGCGGGCGACGGGCGCGAAATCCTCCACCGGGTCATAGGGCGCGGCGCGCATCACATGGCGTGCCATCACATGGATGCTGGCGGACCCCATGATCGTGTAGCCATCGGCGGGCGCGGCCAGCACCGCCTGGCTGCCGATCGCGCCATTGGCACCGGCGCGATTGTCGACCACCACCGCGACGCCGAGGTTTTCCGACAATTTCTGCGCGGCGAGCCGGGCCATGGCATCGGTCGCGGCCCCCGGCGTATAGGGCACGATCATGCGGATCGGGCGGTTGGGGAAAACACCCTGACCGAGCACCGCCGGCGCCGCGAGCATCCCCGCCCCCGCCAGCACGACGCCACGTCGTCGCAGCATGCCAACCCCCGCACCGAGACGGGCCATCCTGCGGCCCAGCGCCGGAAAAACGCAACGACCCCGCATATGCGGCCGCGGGCCGCTACCCATCGCTGCGGAGCGAGTGCCGCGATGCTCCGGGGCCGCGCATGCGGCCCCGCGCGCGACCATCAGCCACAGCCAATGCCCAACCCGGCAGCGCGTCAGCCAGGCACGTGGATGCGCGCGCCGGCGCGTGAGGCCCGAAGCATCCTATTCCAGCCGCCTTCGGCCGCTGATTCAGGCGACGTTCAGGAGCAGGGCCTTGGTCAGCACGGCGGCCAGCGTGCCCAGCACGATGCCGGTCTGCAGCCCGCAGCGACGGGCCGCCGCGAAGACCAGGCAACCGACGATCAAGCCCCAGGCAAGGATCTCGCCGAATTCGATGCCAGAAACCGGCATGGCGCCCTCCCGCGCTATGATTGATAGTATGTAATCATACCGTAATCCACGAGCCGGAAGGAAGCGAAACCGCCCATCCGGGTGGGTGGCCGGAATCCGGTGCCGGTTCCTGCCGCGCCATCACCGTGGCGTCATCGGCCGATGCCCGTCGCGGATCGATGCCAGCGCCGGCATGCCGCGTTTGTCCTTCCCCATGGGGTTTCCCGCCGCAAGCCTGGTCCCGGCCGGGTGTGTGCGTGCGGTCACTGGGCGGTCGTCCAACAAACGACTGACAGTTGACGACGTTAAGGGGTTCATGAAGGTTGAGATGAAGGATTGGCCGCGCGCCGAACGCCATCGGTCCACCGCCTTATCCGCGGAAGATCCTTCCATGATTTCCTCCCTAACCCTCGACCCAGGGACGATATTCCTGCCTGCGCTCGAGCAGGTGATGGATGCGGTCGTCATCATCGACGAGGCGGGCAGGGTCATCTTCTTCAACGCCGCCGCCGAGCGGCTCTGGGGTCGCGACCGCGACGGGATCCTTGGCCAGGATGCCGCGCAGTTGCACCTGCTGCCGGTCGACGCCGCCGATGGCAGCCGGGAACTGCGCATCATCCGCCAGGATGATTCCGTGCGCTGGGGCGCCGTATCCCTGTCGCGCGCCGCGGCGGGCGGCCGGACCATCCATGTCGGCTTCATCCGCGACGTGACCGGAGAGGTGGCGCGTCGGGAGGAGCTGTATCTCCTGTCGCTGGTCGCCAACGAGACCGATCGCGTGGTCATCGTCACCGGCGCCGACCGGCGCATCGTCTACGTCAACCGCGCCTTCACCGAGATGTTCGGCTACGCCCTGGCCGAAGTCCGCGGCCAGCTGCCGACCGAGCTGCTGGCCGGCAAGCGCACCGATCCCAAGGTGCTCGGCCATCTGCGGCGTCGCGCCGGCGTCGAGCGCGGCTTCCATGTGGAACTCCTCACTTATGCCAAGTCCGGCGAGGAGATCTGGGTCTCGACCACCGTCAACACCGTGCTCAATACCGACGGCACGCTGAAGAACATCGTCGCCGTGCTTGCCGACATCACGGAGAACAAGCAGATCGAGGCGCTGCAGCGCGACGTGCTGGAAGCCCTGGCCAAGGACACGCCGCTGCAGGCGATCATGGACATGATCTGCCTCAAGGTGGAGGCGATCGCCTCCGGGGTCATCTGCACCATCCTGCTGGTCGACCAGGATCGCCGGCTGCATCCTTTGGCGGGCCCCAGCCTGCCCGAGCCCTATTCCTCGGCGCTGGACGGGCTCGAGATCGGGCCGGAGGGCGGATCCTGCGGCACCGCCGCCTATTTCGGCATCCCCGTCGTCGTCGAGGATATCGCGACCGATCCGCTCTGGCGGCGGTACCGGGACCTGGTGCTGCCGCTCGGCCTCGCCGCCTGCTGGTCGAGCCCGATCCGGCTGCGCGATGGCCGCGTCGCCGGCACCTTCGCCTTCTATTTCCGGGAGAAGCGCGGGCCGAGCCCCTGGCACGAACACGTCGTGAATGCCTGCACCCATCTCTGCGCGCTGGCGATCGAGCGGCATGAGGCGAAGACGCATATCGCCCACCTCGCCTATTTCGATACGCTGACCGGCCTGCCGAACCGGGCCAGGCTGCACCAATATGTCGACAGCCTGATCGGGACACCGGACGCGGGCAGCGCGCCGGTCGCCTTCCTGTTCCTGGATATCGACCACTTCAAGGACGTCAACGACACGCTCGGGCATTCGGTGGGCGACCTGCTGCTGGTCGAGGTCGCGCAGCGCCTGCAGACGCAGCTGCGGCCGACCGATGTCGTCAGCCGGCTCGGCGGCGATGAGTTCGTGTTCATCCTGCCGCATTGCGATGCCGAAGGCGCCGCCCTGGTCGCGAAGCGCGCGATCGAATCGCTGTCCGAGCCCTTCACCCTCGGCGCCATGCCGCTGTCGATCTCGGTGAGCATCGGCATCAGCCTCTATCCGGACAATGGCCGCGACAAAGAGACCCTGCTGAAGCACGCCGATGCCGCGATGTATGAGGCGAAGGGCGCCGGCCGCGGCACCTACCGCTTCTTCAGCCCGGAGATGAACCAGCCTGCGCAGGAACGCCTGGTCGTCACCGCCGCGCTGCGGGAAGCGCTGCTGCAAGGCGGGCTGGAACTGCACTACCAGCCGCAGCTGCGGCTGCAGGATGGCCGCCTGCATGGCGTCGAGGCGCTGCTGCGCTGGACGCATCCGACGCTCGGCAGCATCGCGCCCAGCCGCTTCATCCCGCTGGCGGAGGAGAACGGGATGATCGAGGCGGTCGGCGAATGGTGCCTGCGAGAGGCCTGCCGCCAGGCCGCCGCCTGGCATCGCGCCGGGCTCGCCATCGGCACCGTCTCGGTCAACCTGTCGTCGCTGCATTTCCGCAGCGCCGGCTTGCCCGGACTGATCGCGGCGGAGCTCAAGGCGCATGGCGTCGCCCCGGGGATGCTGACGATCGAAGTGACCGAAAGCGTGATGATGGATGAGCGCGCGGCCGTGCTCGACACCGTGCGCGCGGTGCGCGCGCTCGGCGTCGGCCTGTCGATGGATGATTTCGGGACCGGCTATTCGAGCCTTGGCAGCCTGACGCGCCTGCCGGTGACCGAGCTCAAGATCGACCGCAGCTTCGTCCGCGACCTCGGCCAGGACGAACAGGCCGAAGCGGTGGCGCGGGCGGTGATCCGGATCGGCCGCAGCCTCGGCATGACCGTGGTGGCGGAAGGCGTCGAGACCGCGGCGCAATGGCAGATGCTGAAGGCGCTCCGCTGCGAGGCCGCGCAGGGGCTGCTGTTCGCGCCGGCCCTGGCGGCGCCGGCGCTGGAAGCCTGGCTCGCCGGGCAACCCGCGGCGGCCCCGCTCGCCTTGACCCCGGACTGAGGTTCAGCGCGCCAGGCTCGCCTTCGGCCGCCCCATCGCGTCCCAATTGGCGTCCGCGAGCCAGGCCAGGATGGCATCGCGCCGGGCCGGCCATTCATCGGCGAGGATGGAGAAGAAGGTGGTGCTGCGCGCGCGGCCCTTGATCACGAGGTTGTCGCGCAGCTCCCCTTCCCAGGTGAAGCCGAGGCGCATCGCGGCGCGGCGGGAAGGCGCGTTCAGCGCGTTGCACTTCCACACCAGCCGCCGATAGCCGAGATCGTCCATGGCGTGGCGCATCAACAGGAACATCGCTTCGGTCGCGGCGCGGCTGCGCTGCATGCGGGGCGCGAACCAGACATGGCCGATCTCGATCGCCGCATGCTTCGGCTGGATATCCATCAGGGTCAGCCAGCCCTCCGCGGCACCGGAGAGATGCGGGCGCACCGCCCAGGCCAGTGGATCATGCTGGGCCGCGAAATCCGCGACGAAGCCGGTGAGCGCCATCTCGGAGGCGAAGGGGCCATAGCCCAGATAGGCCCAGCTGGCCTCCGCCCCCTGCGCCGCCCGCCAGAGTTCCGGCGCATGGCGGGCATGGAGCGGCTCCAGCGTCACCGACGCGCCGCGGTGCGGAATGCGGGCCGGCAGCGGGCGCGGTGCCGCGTCGACCAGCGGGCCGACCGGCGGATCGGTGGCGGGGTCGCGGGGGGCTTCGGTCTCGATGGACAATTCCTGCTCCTTCGGCGCGGCTGGGGAGGATGTTGATCGCCGGGCGAGCCCTGCCGCGAGAGCGCTTCCCACCCCCGCCCAGCGTTGTTGCACCAACAACCGAGCAGCGCTAACCCCATGGCTCCCCGCCAGCCGGTATTTCAGAAGCATGAACCAGATCGCCCCGGAAAAGCCCGCCATCCCCGCCGCCTATTTCGGTGAACGCGTGCTGTCGGTGCACCATTGGACCGACCGGCTGTTCTCCTTCCGCACCAGCCGCGACCCGACGCTGCGTTTCCGCGCCGGTGAATTCGCCATGATCGGCCTGATGGTGAACGGCAAGCCGCTGGTGCGCGCCTATTCCCTGGCCAGCGCCCCCTGGCAGGAGGAGCTGGAGTTCCTGTCGATCAAGGTCCAGGACGGCCCCCTCACCTCCCGCCTGCAGCATATCCAGCCCGGCGATACGGTGCTGATCGGGAAGAAGCCGGTCGGCACCCTGGTGCTCGACAACCTGGCGCCGGGCAAGACCTTGTGGCTGGTCGCGACCGGCACCGGCCTGGCCCCGTTCCTCAGCCTGATCCGCGAGCCCGAGGCCTATGACCGCTTCGAGCGCATCGTCGTCAGCCACACGGTGCGCGACGTGGCCGAACTCGCCTATCGCGACTTCATCGGCAGGGAACTGGCGGAGGACGCGTTGCTGGGCGAGCTGGTGGCGGGGAAGCTGATCTATTACCCCTCCGTCACGCGGGAAGCCTTCCCGGTGCAGGGCCGTATCACGGCGCTGATCGAAAGCGGGCGCATCTTCGCCGATCTCGGCCTGCCGCCGCTGGACCCCGCGCATGACCGGGTCATGCTCTGCGGGTCGGAAGCGATGAATGCCGACATGAAGGCACTGCTGGAAGCTCGCGGCTTCGAGGAGGGCGCCAATAACCGCCCGGCCAGCTTCGTCGTCGAAAAGGCCTTCGTTACCAAGTGAAAAGCAGCCGCAGGCTGCCATCAGTTCCTGCGGAGCGAGCGTAGCGATGCTCCGGGGCCGCGAATGCGGCCCCGCGCGCGACCATCAGCCGCGCCAGGTGCAACCCTACGGCGCGAAAGCCAGGCACGCGGATGCGTGCGCCGGCGTCTGAGGACGATGAAAGAGCCCTAAACGCGGGCGGCTTCGTTCTCGTTCTTCTTCTTGCCCTTGCGGGCGGCGTCGCGGGCTTCGCGCTTGGCGCGCTGCTCCGCGATCTGGGCCAGTGCCCGGGCCTTCTTCTGCTCGTCGAGCGCCGCGGCCAGCTGCTCCTTGTCCATCGCGGCGGCGACGGCCTTGGCCGCTTCCTCCGCCCGGCGCTTGGCCTCCTCGGCGGCGCGGAGCGATTCCTGCACCTGCCGGGCGCGCTCGAGGGCGGCGGCGGCGGCCTTCTCCTCGGCGATCCGGCGTTCCTCGGCATC
>DASYDR010000169.1:0-9272 GCA_036499545.1 Roseomonas sp.
GGCCTTGACCAGGTCTTCGTAAGTGTCGGTCTGCGCGTTGAAGCCGAAGTTCTCGTTCGTCTGATCGAGCAGCTTGCCGGCGACAACTGCGCCGTCGGAACCAGCGTTCTCGGCGATCTGCCGCACCGGCGCCTGCAGCGCGCGGCGGACGATGTCGATGCCGACCTTCTGGTCGTTGTTGCTCGGGGTCAGCGTGTCGAGCGCGCGCGAGGCATAGAGCAGGGCCGAGCCGCCACCGGCGACGACACCCTCCTCGACCGCGGCGCGGGTCGCGTGCATCGCGTCGTCGACGCGATCCTTCTTTTCCTTCACCTCGATCTCGGTCGAGCCGCCGACGCGGATCACCGCGACGCCGCCGGCGAGCTTCGCCAGCCGCTCCTGCAGCTTTTCGCGATCGTAGTCGGAGGTCGTCTCCTCGATCTGCTGACGGATCTGGGTGCAGCGGCCCTCGATGTCGTCCTTCTTGCCGGCGCCGTCGATGATGGTGGTGTTTTCCTTTTCGACGCGCAGCTTCTTGGACTGGCCGAGCATGTCGAGCGTGACGCTCTCGAGCTTGATGCCGAGGTCTTCGCTGATGACCTGGCCGCCGGTCAGGATCGCGATGTCCTCGAGCATCGCCTTGCGACGGTCGCCGAAGCCCGGCGCCTTGACCGCGCACACCTTGAGCCCGCCGCGGAGCTTGTTGACGACCAGCGTCGCCAGCGCCTCACCCTCGACGTCCTCGGCCACGATCACCAGCGGACGGCCCGACTGCACCACGGCTTCGAGCAGCGGCAGCATCGGCTGCAGCTGGGAGAGCTTCTTCTCGAAGATCAGGACATAGGGGTTGTCCATGTCCGCGATCATCTTCTCCGCATTCGTGATGAAATACGGGGAGACGTAGCCGCGGTCGAACTGCATGCCCTCGACGACGTCGAGCTCGGTCTGGATGCTCTTCGCTTCCTCGACCGTGATCACGCCCTCGTTGCCCACGCGCTCCATCGCCTGCGCGATCATCTCGCCGATCTCGGTCTCGCCATTGGCGGAGAGCGAGCCGACCTGCGCGACTTCGGCGGAGGTGGTGATCTTGCGGGTGCGGGCCTTCAGCTCCTCGACGACCACCGCGACGGCCTTGTCGATGCCGCGCTTCAGGTCCATCGGGTTCATGCCGGCGGCGACAGCCTTCGCACCCTCGCGCACGATGGCCTGGGCCAGCACGGTCGCGGTGGTGGTGCCGTCACCGGCGGTGTCGTTGGTCTTCGAGGCCACTTCGCGCACCATCTGGGCGCCCATGTTCTCGAACTTGTCGGCCAGCTCGATCTCCTTGGCGACGGTCACGCCGTCCTTGGTGATCCGCGGCGCGCCGAACGACTTGTCGATCACGACGTTGCGGCCCTTCGGGCCCAGCGTGACCTTCACGGCGTCGGCCAGGATGTCGACGCCGCGCAGCATCTTGTCGCGCGCGTTGGCGCCGAACTTCACGTCCTTCGCAGCCATGTGCGGTATCCTTCTCTAATTCGGTACGGGTTCAGGAACGGTCCGGTCGGACGCGGCTCAGGCCACGATGCCGAGGATGTCCGATTCCTTCATGATCAGCAGCTCTTCGCCGCCGATCTTCACCTCGGTGCCGGACCACTTGCCGAACAGGATGCGGTCACCGGCCTTCACGTCCAGCGGGCGGAGGTCGCCCTTGTCGTTCAGGGTGCCGGAGCCGACGGAAACGACTTCACCTTCCTGCGGCTTTTCCTTCGCCGTGTCGGGAATGATGATGCCGCCGGCGCTCTTCTCTTCCGCGGTAACGCGGCGAACCAGAACGCGGTCATGCAGGGGGCGGAAGCTCATGTGATCCTCTCCTGACGCCTCAAAATGAAGCACGTCTCGCTCCGGCTTGGGGTGGGCGCCTGCGCCTCCGGCCACCATGGCCCGGCCCGCTAGCACTCCCCCCGGAGGAGTGCCAGACAGGTAGAGCGGCTGACGCGCAGCGTCAAGCGCTCGCAGCACTCTAGGAGTGCGAGTGCTAGTATATTGAATCCAAACGATTTTTCTTGGATTCGCTGGCCGCCGCCATGCCATGCTGCGGCGTGTCACGGCCCCGATGGGCGGGGCCGCAGAGGCGATGAGGTGCCCAGAGGTGCTGCGGACGCTCGATGGCCTGGTGCGTATCCCCGACTGGCGGCTGACCACGGCCGAGATCCTCTATCACCTGCCCGACCATCCGGCCGTGCTGCAGAGCTTCCTCTGGCAGAAGCTGGACCGGGCGCCGGAATTCCCCGAACTGCTGCGCTTCCTGGACTTCTGGAAACGCGAGATCGAAGGCCCGCTGCATTCGGTGCGGGTCGCGTCCGCCGGCCTCGTCAGGCCCGCGGAATTCCGTTACGCTGGCGGAAAATTCCACATCCACTGAGCGCCACGATGGCGGAACCGCCGATCACCATCATCCCCGGCCCGCCTTCCGGCATGGGCGTCGAGGCCGAGGCGCTGGTACCGATCGGGGCGCGTTGCGCGGTGATCGAATGGCCGATGCCGCCAGACGAGGCGGATGCCAATGGCATCCCGGCGGCATCCGCCGATATCCTCTGCGCCGCCCTGCTGCGCGCAGGCAGCCTCGCCTTCCGCTGGGATGATACGGCGCCGCCGCCATCCGAGGATGGCACCCGCTATTTCCCGGCACCGACGCCGTGGCGGCCGCCGCGATCCTGGCTGGGCCGGTTGCTCGACGCCTTCCGGTTGCGCGACCTGTGGCTGCCGGGCTGGGCACCCCACAGCGTCCTGACCACCAGCCATCCGGCCATTGCCCGCCTGCTCGCCATCCATGACGGCTGGACCGTCTCGCAGCAGGCGGTCATCGCCTATGACCCGGCCATCACCGACCCGCTGCCGATCACCGCGGCGCTGCAGGAAGTCCGTGACTGGCGGCGGCACGGGCTGCCCCCCGGCGCCCGCCTCCTGTTCGGCCTCGGCCATGACGGCGGCTTCGGCGTCGCCGCCGCCCCAGATCCGACGACCCTGCGGCGCTTCACCACCGATCTGCAGACCGCTTGAATCAGCGGCCGGCAGGCGGCCATCGTCGGGCCGACGGGAATCGAAGGAAAACTGGATGCGGATCGCGAAGCGCCTCGCCATGGGGCTGGTCTTTGGCGCGGCGGGATTGCTGCTGGTCTGCGTCCTGGCGCTGACCCTGTTCCAGGATCGCTTCATCTACCTGCCGGACCTTGCCCGATCCGACCTGGCGGCCAGCGGCCTTACCGGCGTCAGCGAAACCCAGGTCACCACCGAGGACGGCCTGCGCCTGCTGGCCTGGACGCTGCCGCCGGCGGACGCGACGAAGCCGATCGTGCTCTACCTGCACGGCAACAGTGGCAACCTGTTCGGCCTTCGGCATCGGATGGCGCAATTCGCCTCCTTCGGCTGGGGTGCGATGCTGCTGGAATGGCGCGGCTATGGCGGCAATCCCGGCAGCCCAGGCGAAGCCGGCTTCCAGCGCGACGCGCGCGCCGCGCTGGCCGCGGTCGCGGCCCATGGCCTGCCGCCCGGGCGCATCGTGGTTTGGGGCGAATCCCTCGGCACCGGCATCGCCGTGGCGCTTGCCGCCGAACGGCCCGGCGCGATCGGCGCCCTGGTACTGGAATCGCCCTATACCAGCATCGCTGCGGTAGCCGGCGGGCATTTCCCCTGCTGCCGGTCAACTGGCTGCTACGTGACCGTTATGACAGCCTGGCGCGGATCGGCGCCGTCACCGCACCGATCCTGATCATGACCGGCGGCCGCGATCCGGTGATCCCGCCCTGGATGAGCGATCATCTCGCCGCCGCCGCCCGCGCCCCGGTCGAACGCCGCATCGCGCCCGAAGGCGGCCATGCCGATTTGATCCAGGCGATCGGCATCGACGCCGTCGCCGATTTCCTCCACCGCCGGCTGACGCCCTGACGCGCCGGACCACGCGGGATGGATCCCCGGGTCCGGCCGGCGTCACAGGTCCACGATCCGGTCCTGCGCCGTCAGATGCTCCACCAGCAGCCGCGCCGGCCGGGTCAGGTTCTCGCGCGGCTGGAAGCAGAGGCGCAGTTGCCGCGCCGCCCAGGCCTCGTGCAGCGGCCGCGCCACCATGCCGCCGGAATGGCGCGGGCGCGCGAGTGCGGCCGGCAGGATGGAAAGCCCATGCCCGGCCTCCACCATGCGGGCGATCGCCTCATTGCCCACCACCTGCACGCGCGAGCGGATCTCGAGCTGCGCGGCCTCGGCGGCGCGATCCAGGATCGTATTGAGCGAACTGCCCGACCGCCCCAGCACGAAGTCGAAGGGCAGCATCTCGCTCAGCGTCAGGGACCGGCGGGCGGCCAGCGGATGGCCCGCCGGCAGCACGGCCACCAGCTTCTCGGTCTTGTAGGGCAAGGTGCGGAGCGCGCCGGCGGAATAGGGCTCGGCGAAGATGGAGAAGTCGGCCGTGCCCTCCGCCGCCATCTGCACCGCCTCGCGGCTCAGCGCGTCGCGGACCGCGATGGTGATGCCGGGATGCAGCAGGGAGAAAGCGCGCAGCTCCTCCGGCAGGTAGCAGGCGGCGACCGAGGTGCTGGCGGCGATGATGACGGTGCCCCGCACCCCTTCGCCGAATTCCGCCATCTCGATCTGCATCTGCGACAGGTTGCGCAGCACGTTATGCGCGTGGCGGAGCAGGATGGAGGCCGCGGGCAAGGGCTCCAGCCCCTCCGGCTGGCGGTGGAAGAGCTTGCTGCCAAGCCGCGCCTCGAGCATCGCCAGCCGCTTGCTGATCGCGGAAACCGCGATGTGCTCCCGCTGGGCGGCCCGGGTGATCGACCCGGTTTCCATGACGGCGACAAAGAGGCGAAGCGTCTTCAGGTCCATGGCGCAGGCTCCCGCGAAGCATGTCCCCTTGTCCATGGGCGCTGGCCAAGGCGGTCCGCTTTCTCCAACGGAGAACCCCCCTTGGCTTCTCGGCATTTGCCGGAACCCGGCCGGCGGCCCAAGTTCCGCGCAACCATTCCGGAGGAAATCGCGCGTGTCGCTCAGCAATCGCAAGGTCAAGATCGCCGTCCTGCCGGGTGACGGCATCGGCCAGGAAATCATCCCCCAGGCCGTGAAGGCCGTGCGCGCCGCGGGCGGCGCGCTCGCCCTCGAGATGGGTCAGGGCGAGATCGGCTGGAGCGCGATCGAAAAGACCGGGGAGCCGCTGCCGCAGGCGACGCTCGACCTCATCGACAATTCCGACGCGATCCTGTTCGGCGCGGTCGGCGGCCCGGAATACGAGGCCTGGAAGCGCAGCAACCCGCGCGGGTCGCCGCTGCTGCGGCTGCGCCAGGACATGAAGCTGTTCGCCAATTACCGGCCGATCACGCTGTTCCCGGAGCTGGAGAATGCCTCGACGCTGAAGCCCGAGGTGATCCGCGGCCTCGACCTGCTCATCATCCGCGAGCTGAACGGCGACATCTATTTCGGTGAGCCGCGCGGCATGGTCTCGGACAAGCCGGGTGAGCGCGAGAGCATCAACACCATGCGCTACACCGAGGCGCAGATCCGCCAGGTGGCGCATGCCGGCTTCAAGGCGGCGCAGAAGCGGCGCAAGAAGCTCTGCTCCGTCGACAAGGCCAATGTGCTGGAGACGATGGGCCTCTGGCGCGACGTCATGATCGAGGTCGGCCGCGAATACCCGGATGTCGAGCTCAGCCATCTCTTCGTCGACGCGGCGGCGATGGGCCTGGTGCGGCACCCGACCGAATTCGACGTGATCGTCACCGGCAACATGTTCGGCGACATCCTCTCGGACGAGGCGGCGATGCTGACCGGCTCCCTCGGCATGCTGCCCTCGGCCTCGCTCGGCGGCGACCAGAAGGGCCTGTTCGAGCCGATCCACGGCTCGGCGCCCGACATCGCCGGCAAGGACATCGCCAATCCGCTCGCCGCCATCCTCTCCGCCGCGCTGATGTTCCGCTTCAGCTTCGACCTGGAGGAGGAGGCGCGCCGCATCGAGGACGGGGTGCGCAAGGTCCTCGCGGCGGGCTACCGCACCGGCGACATCATGGAGCCGGGCGCGAAGCGCGTCGGCACGCGCGAGATGGGCGATGCCGTCGCCGAGGCCATCGCGGCGGGGGCGTGACGCCGATGGCGCGTCCCGCCACCCTGTTCGAGAAGATCTGGTCGGCGCATGAGGTGTTCCGCGACGAGGATGGCATGAGCCTCCTCTACGTGGACCGCCACTTCATCCATGACGGATCCCGCACCGCCTATGGCCAGCTCGCCGCGCGCGGGCTGACGGTGCGGCGGCCGGAGCTGACCTTCGGCAGCCCCGACCACTATGTCCCCACCACCAGCCGCGATTTCGCGGATGTGGATGGCGAGGACCGCAAGGACATGGTCGCCTCGCTGGAGCGCAACGCCGCCGCGTCCGGCGTGACGCAGTTCGGCATCGGCGACGAGCGGCACGGCATCCTGCACGTCATCGGGCCGGAGCAGGGGCTGAGCCTGCCGGGCATGCTGATCCTCTGCGGCGACAGCCACACCTCGACCCATGGCGCGATGGGGGCGCTGGCCTTCGGCATCGGCGCTTCCGAAGTGGCGCATGTGCTGGCGACCCAGACGCTGTGGCAGCGCAAGCCGAAGACCATGCGCGTCACGCTGGAAGGCGAGCTCGCGCCCGGGGTCTCGGGCAAGGACCTGGTGCTAGCGCTGATCGCCGCGATCGGGGTGAATGGCGCCACCGGCCATGCCATCGAATATGCGGGGCCGGCCATAAGCGCGCTGTCGATCGAAGGCCGGCTGACGGTCTGCAACATGTCGATCGAAGCCGGCGCGCGGGCCGGCATGGTGGCGCCCGACGAGACGACCTTCGCCTATCTCGAAGGCCGGCCGCATGCGCCGCAGGCCGAAGCCTGGCAGGCGGCGGTGGCAGGCTGGCGCGGCCTGGCGACGGACCCGGGCGCGGTCTTCGACCGGGAGGTGGTCCTGGATGCCAGCGCCATCGAGCCGATGGTGACCTGGGGCAACCGGCCGTCCGAGGCGGTGCCGGTCACCGCCAGCATTCCCCTGGTGCAGGCGGTCGAGGATCCGGCGCAGCGCCGCGTGCTGCAGGCGGCACTCGACTACATGGGGCTGACGCCCGGGACGCCGCTGTCCGAGGTGCCGGTGGATTATGTCTTCATCGGCTCCTGCACCAATGGCCGCATCGAGGATCTGCGCGCGGCGGCCCAGGTCCTGCGCGGCCGCCGCGTGGCGCCGGGCGTGAAGGCCATCGCCGTCCCCGGCTCCGGCCTCGTGCGCCGCCAGGCGGAGACGGAGGGGCTGGATCGCATCTTCGTCGAGGCGGGCTTCGAGTGGCGCTATTCCGGCTGTTCCATGTGCCTGGCGGTCAATGGCGACATGATGCCGCCCGGCAAGCGCAGCGCCTCCACCTCGAACCGCAATTTCGTCGGGCGGCAGGGGCCGGAATCGCGCACCCATCTGGTGAGCCCGGCCACCGCCGCCGCGACCGCCATCGCCGGCCGCTTCGCCGATCACCGGCAGCTGGGAGAGTAGAATGGCGAAGTTCGAGACGCTGATCGCCACCGCCGCCCCGATGGAGCAGCGGGACATCAACACCGACGCCATCATCCCCGGCCGCTTCCTGCGCCGCAAGCGTGAGGAGGGCTATGGCGACTGCCTGTTCCATGATCTGCGCTTCCATGCGGACGGGTCGGAGAATGACGGCTTCGTGCTCAACCAGCCGGCCTGGCGCGACGCCCGCATCATCGTGGCGAACGAGAATTTCGCCTGCGGCTCGTCGCGGGAAGCGGCGGTCTTCGCGCTGCACGACCACGGCATCCGCTGCGTGATCGCGCCGAGCTTCGGCGACATCTTCCACAACAACTGCTTCAAGAACGGGCTGCTGCCGATCCGGCTGCCGGAGGCGGAGGTCGCCGAGTTGCGGGCGCAGGCGGGCACGATGCAGGGCGCGCCCTTCGCCGTCGATCTCGCCGCCCAGACCGTGACGGGCGTCGATGGCGTGGCCCGCCACTTCGAGATCGACCCCTTCCGCAAGCGGCTGCTGCTGGCCGGCTCGGACGAGATCACCTTCACCCTCGGTTTCGAGGACAGGATCGCGGCCTTCGAAGCCGGCCGCTGACGTACAGAACAAGCAAGGAAACGGATCATGATACGGGTTTCGCGGCGCCAGGCGCTGCTCGGGCTGGCGGCGTCCACGACCCTGGCGGCGCCCGCCCTGGCGCAGAGATACCCCACCCGGCCGGTGCGGCTGGTGGTGAATTTCGGCGCCGGCGGTGCCGCCGACACCGTCGCGCGGCTGATCCAGCCCAAGATGAGCGAAGCGCTGGGCCAGCAGGTGATCGTCGAGAACCGCACCGGCGCCGGCGGCACCATCGGCGCGGTTTCGGTCGCGCGCGCGGAACCGGATGGCTACACGCTGATGTTCGACAGCCCGAACCACATCATCAACCCGCTGCTGCAGCCGAACATCCCGATCAACTACGAGACCAGCTTCAGCTACATCTCCGGCGTCACCATCCAGCCCTGGGTGTGGATCGTCACCAGCAGCTATCGCGCGACGGACCTGCAGGGCTTCATCGCCGAATCGCGGGAGCGCGGCGGCACGGTGATCTTCGGCTCCTCCGGCATCGGCAGCGCCGGCCATCTCGCCGGCGAGCTGCTGGGCCAGCGCAGCGGCCTGCCGATGGAACACGTGCCCTATCGCAGCGGCGCGGAAGCGGCCAACGACATCGCCGGCGGCAATCTGCAGGTGGCCTGCATCACCGTCTCCTCCGCGCTGCCGGCCGTCAGCCTGGGCAAGGCGCGCTACATCGCCAGCACCGGCGCGCGACGCTCCGTCGCGGTGCCGGAACTGCCGACCATCGCGGAGAGCGGCTTTCCGGGCTTCGACGTGACCAGCTGGGTCGGCCTGTTCGGACCGGCCGGCATGTCGGCCGAGATCATCGGCAAGGTGAATGCGGCGATGGGCGTGGCGCTGCACGACGAGACCGCGCGGGCCCGGCTGAATACCACGGGCTTCGAGCCGGACCCGACCACGCCGGCCGAATTCGCGGCCAAGATCGCGCATGAACGGGTGGTGCTGACCGAATCCATCCGGAATTGGCAAAGGACGACGCATCAGTGAAGCGCGCGGCGGGCCCCCGTCCCCGGGGAGCCCGCCGGCCGCCGATCACGCCGGCTGCGGCCGGCGCTTGCGGAACAGCAGGGCCAGCGGCCAGAGCAGCGCGGCGCCGGTCATGAAGGCCAGCACGGCGGAGACCGGCCGTTCGAAGAAGGGCAGCAGGCTGTCGTCCGACTTG
>DASYDR010000170.1:0-12069 GCA_036499545.1 Roseomonas sp.
GTCCTGCGCGCCGAGCGGATCACGCCCG
This sequence comes from Roseomonas sp., assembly GCA_036499545.1. Taxonomy (GTDB): domain Bacteria; phylum Pseudomonadota; class Alphaproteobacteria; order Acetobacterales; family Acetobacteraceae; genus Plastoroseomonas. The sequence goes on from DASYDR010000170.1 coordinate 29, forward strand.
GCGTCACCCGGACGCTGGCGGATGTGCGCGAGGAGGTGCGGCATGACGTCGCGACCGAGAAGGCGCTCGACGTCGTCTTCCAGCGGTCCACCCAGATCGAGGACCAGCTCGCCGGCGGCGCCACGCTGGAAGAAGTGTCGCGCAACAACGGCCTGCGCTTCGCCACCGTGCGGATCGATGCCCAGGGCCGCGACGCGAGCGGCAACGAGGTGGAACTGCCGGTCCGCCCGGCGCAGCGGCCCGAGACCCTGCGCCTGATCTTCGCCGCCAACCAGGGCGACGCCGCGCGCCTCAATGAAGCGGTGGACGGCTTCATCGGCATCGAGCTGCGCCAGGTCATCCCGCCCGCGCTGCGGCCCTTCGAGGGCGTGCAGGATGCCGTGCGCGCCGCCTTCATCGAGGATGCCAAGCGCCACCACCAGGAAGAAGCGGCGACCGCCATGCTGACGGCGGTGCGCGCCGGCACGCCCTTCGCCGAAGCGGCGGCGGCGGCCAACGCCTCCATCGGCCGCGCCGGCCCCTTCGGCCGCCAGCCCGATGCACAGACGCCGATCCCGCCCGAGCTGGTCTCCCCGCTTTTCGAACTGGCGCGCAATGAGGCGACGATGGTCGCGACCCGCACCGGCTTCGCGGTCGGCCAGCTCACCGAGATCAGCATCCCCGACCTCACCGCCGAAGCCGATGCCCTGGCACGGATGCGAACGGAGGTGACCCGCTCGATCGGCGACGACCTGGAATTCCAGTTCCAGGCCGCGGTGCGGGCCCGCAGCACGATCCGGATCAACCAGCAGATGCTCGAGGGCCTGTCGCGATGACGAGCGAAGGCTACGCCCCCTTCGCCGCTGCGCTGGCCGCCGGGCGCGGGCATGTGCTGGTGCGCGAACGGGTCGCGGACCTCGAGACCCCGGTCGGGGCCTACCTGAAGCTGGCCGATGGCCGCGCCAACGCCTTCCTGCTCGAAAGTGTGGAAGGCGGCTCCGCCCGCGGCCGCTATTCCGCGATCGGCTTCGCCCCCGACATCGTCTGGCGCTGCCGCGACGGCCGCGCCGAGATCAACCGCCACGCCCTGTCCGCGCCGCAGGCCTTCACGCCGATCGACAAGCCGGCGATGGAGAGCCTGCGCGACGCCATCGCGCTCGGCCGCATGGCGCTGCCGGCCGGCCTGCCGCCGATCGGCGCCGGGTTCTACGGCTATCTCGGCTACGACATGGTGCGGCTGATGGAACGGCTGCCGGCGACCAATCCGGACGTGCTCGGCGTTCCCGACGCGGTGCTGATGCGTCCCACCATCATCGCGGTCTTCGACCATGTTCGCGATACGCTGAGCCTCTGCGCGCCGGTCTGGCCGGAAGCCGCGGCCGACCCCGCCGCCGCCTGGGAAGCCGCCCATGGCCGCCTGGACGAAGCGGAAGCCGCGCTGGACCGGCCGGTGCCGCGCGCCGCGCCCCCGGCCGACCTGCCCGCCCTGCCGGAGCCGAGCTCCAACTTCACCGAAGCCGGCTTCATCGCGGCGGTGGAGCGCGCCAAGGACTACATCCGCGCCGGCGACTGCTTCCAGGTGGTGCCGTCGCAGCGCTTCTCCGTGCCCTTCGGCCTGCCCTCCTTCGCGCTCTACCGCGCCCTGCGGCGGATCAATCCCGCGCCCTTCCTGTTCCATTTCGACTTCGGCGGCTTCGCCGCCGTCGGCGCTTCGCCCGAGATCCTGGTGCGGTTGCGCGACGGCATCGTCACCGTCCGTCCCCTCGCCGGCACCCGACGCCGCGGCGCGACGCCGGAAGAGGACCGCGCGCTGGAAGTCGAACTGCTCGCCGATCCCAAGGAACGCGCCGAGCACCTGATGCTGCTCGATCTCGGCCGCAACGATGTCGGCCGGGTCGCCGCGATCGGCAGCGTCCGCGTCCCCGCCCAGTTCCAGATCGAGCGCTACTCCCAGGTCATGCATATCGGCAGCGAAGTGCAGGGCCGGCTGCGCGATGGCCTGGACGCGCTGGACGCCTTCGAGGCCGGCTTCCCCGCCGGGACCCTGACCGGCGCCCCCAAGATCCGCGCCATGGAAGTGATCGAGGAACTGGAACCATCCCGCCGCGGCATCTACGCGGGCGGCTTCGGCTATTTCGCGGCCGATGGCAGCATGGATACCTGCATCGGGTTGCGCACGGCGCTGCTGAAGGATGGCGTCATGCATGTCCAGGCGGGCGCCGGCGTGGTCGCCGACAGCGACCCCCAGGCGGAATACGAGGAAACCCGCCAGAAAGCCCGCGCCCTGTTCCGCGCGGCGGAAGAAGCCGTCCGCTTCGCGGCCAGGCGGCGGGGGTGAGGCTCCGTCCGGAGAGGGCGGAGCCCTTTCCGGGACATCGCGCACCCCCGGCTTGATTCCCGCGCCCGGGCGGTTCATGCATCGCACCATGATCCTGCTGATCGACAACTACGATAGCTTCACGTTCAACCTCTGGCACTTCCTGGGCGACCTGGGGGCAGAGGTGGTGGTGAAGCGCAATGATGCGATCGACCCCCAGTCAGTGCTGGCGATGCGGCCGCAGGCGGTGGTGTTGTCGCCGGGGCCCTGCACGCCGGACCAGGCGGGCATCTGCCTGCCGCTGATCGGGCTGGCGGCGGAAGCCGGGCTGCCGGTGTTGGGCGTCTGCCTCGGGCACCAGGCGATCGGCCAGGCGCTGGGGGGCGAGGTGGTGCGGGCGCCCGAGCCGGTGCATGGCAAGGTGTGGGACATCCACCATGCCGGCACCGACGTCTTCGCGGGCCTGCCATCGCCGTTCCGGGCCACGCGGTACCATTCGCTGGCGGTGCGGCGCGAAAGCCTGCCAGCGGAGCTGGTGGCCACCGCCTGGACCGAGGATGGGGTGGTGATGGGCCTGGCGCACCGGCACCTGCCGATCTACGGCGTGCAGTTCCATCCGGAAAGCATCGCTTCCGCGCATGGGCATGACATCCTGCGCAACTTCCTGACGCTGGCCGGCGTCAAGGCGCTGGCTCCGGCCTGAGCCGCATCGATGGCCGATCCCAGCCTGAAACCCGTGCTGGCCCGCCTCGCCGCCGGCGAGAGCATGACCGCTGAGGAAGCCGAGGCGGCGTTCGGCATCATCATGCAGGGCGAGGCGACGCCCGCGCAGATCGCCGGCCTGCTGATGGCGATGCGGGTGCGGGGCGAGACCGTGCCGGAGATGGTCGGCGCCATACGCGCGATGCTCACCCGCATGATCGCGATCGAGGCGCCGGCGGATGCGATCGATATCGTCGGCACCGGCGGGGATGCGGCGGGGACGCTGAACATCTCGACCGCATCGGCTTTCGTGCTGGCGGGCGCCGGGGTGCCGGTCGCGAAGCACGGCAACCGGGCCCTGTCGTCGCGCTCCGGCGCGGCGGATGCGATCGCCGCCCTCGGCATCGGGCTGGATGCGCCGATCGAGGCGCTGCCCGGCATCCTGCGGGACACCGGCATGGTCTTCCTGATGGCGCCCCGCCATCACGCGGCGCTGCGCCATGCCGCGGGCCCGCGGGTGGAACTCGGCACCCGGACGATCTTCAACCTGCTCGGCCCGCTGGCGAACCCGGCACGGGTGAAGCGGCAGATGACCGGCGCCTATGCGCCGCAATGGCTGCGCCCGATGGCGGAGACCCTGGCCCAGCTCGGCACCGAACGCGCCTGGCTGGTGCATGGCCAGGGCCTGGACGAGCTGACGCTGACCGGCGAGAGCCATGTCGTGGCGCTGGAGCACGGCGATATCCGGGAATTCCGGGTGGCGCCCGAGGATGCCGGCCTGCCGCGCACCGACCTGGCCGCCATCAAGGGCGGCGACGCCGCGCACAATGCCGCGGCGCTGGTTGCCCTCCTGCAGGGCACGCATGGCGCCTATCGCGACGTGGTGCGGCTGAATGCCGGCGCCGGCCTTGTCGTCGCCGGCCGCGCCGCCGATCTGCGCGAGGGTGCAGCCCTCGCCGCCCGCGCCATCGACAGTGGCGCGGCCCTAGGTGTGTTGGAACGCCTTCGCCAAGCCTGCCCCCCCAAGGACGCGAACCCATGAATGTTGTTGCTCCCGACGCGATCGCGCCGGTCCTGTCGGACACGCTCGCCCGCATCATCGAGAACAAGTGGGTGGAAGTGCGTGAACGCTCCGCCGCGGCGCCTCTGGCGGAGATGGAGAAGCGCGCCGCCGATGCCGGCCCGCTGCGCGACTTCACCGGCGCGCTCTGCCACGCCGTCGCCGAGGGCCGCATCGGCCTGATCGCGGAGATCAAGCACGCTTCCCCGTCCGGCGGGGTGATCCGCGAACCGTTCGCCCCGGCCGAGCTGGCCCGCAGCTATGAGGCGGCGGGGGCCGCCTGCCTGTCGGTGCTGACCGACGCGCCCTGGTTCCATGGCGCGCCGGAGCATCTGATCGAGGCCCGCGCCGCCTGCAAGCTGCCGGTGCTGCGCAAGGACTTCATGATCCACCCCTGGCAGGTCTTCGAGGCGCGCGCGATGGGCGCCGACGCCATCCTGCTGATCATGGCGGCCCTGTCCGACGCGCAGGCGGACGAGCTGGAGGAAGTGGCGCGCTCGCTCGACATGGCGGTGCTCGCCGAGGTGCATGACGAGCGTGAGCTGCAGCGCGCGCTGGGGCTGCGGACCAGGCTGATCGGCGTCAACAACCGCTGCCTGAAGCGGCTGGTGACGGATATCTCGACGACCGAGCGCCTGGCCCCGCTGGTGCCGGCGGACCGCATCCCGGTCGCCGAGAGCGGCATCCGCACGCCCGAGGATGTGCGCCGCATGGCCATGGCCGGCGCGCGCTGCATCCTGGTGGGCGAGCATCTGCTGCGCCAGGCGGATGTGGAAAGCGCGGCGCGGGCGATGGTCCAGGCCGGCTAGGAGAGTACGCGCCGATGACCGAATTCACCCATTTCGACGCGGCCGGCCGCGCCGCGATGGTGGATGTCTCGGAGAAGGAGGTCACGGCCCGCACCGCCGTGGCGCGGGGGCGGATCGTGATGGCGCCGGCGACGCTGGCGAAGATCATCGCGGGACAGCTCGGCAAGGGCGATGTGCTGGGCGTCGCGCGCATCGCCGGCATCATGGCGGCGAAGCGCACGGCGGACCTGATTCCGCTCTGCCATCCGCTGATGCTGTCCAAGGTCGCGGTGGCGCTGACGCCCACGGAGCCCGACGCGGTCGAAATCGAGGCCACGGTGACGCTGACCGGCCAGACCGGCGTCGAGATGGAAGCGCTGACCGCGGTCACGGTGGCAGCACTGGCGGTCTACGACATGTGCAAGGCAGCCGATCGCGGCATGCACATCGAAGCGGTGCGCCTGGTGCACAAATCCGGCGGCAAGTCGGGGGCCTTCTCGGCGCCATGATTTCGGTCGAGGAAGCCCGCGCCCGTATCCTGGCGGCCCTGGCGCCAACGCCGGCCGAGACGGTCGCGCTGCCGGACGGCTGGGGCCGGGTCACCGCGCGGCCCGTCGTCGCGCGCCTCACCCAGCCGCCCGCCGACGTCTCGGCGATGGATGGCTATGCGGTCAGGGCCACGGATGCCGTGGCCGGCGCGGTGCTGCGGCGGACCGGGCAGGCGCCGGCCGGGCATCCCTATGCCGGCAGCGTCGGCCCTGGCGAAGCGGTGCGCATCTTCACCGGCGGTTTCATCCCGCCGGGCGCCGACGCCATCCTGCTGCAGGAGGATGCGCGGGCCGAGGGCGACCAGGTGGCGGTCACCGAAACGGTGCTGCCCGGCCGCTGGGTCCGGCCGCGCGGCCTCGATTTCGCCGAAGGCGAGACGCTCATCACCGAAGGGCGCCGGCTGACCGCGCGCGATATCGGCCTGGCCGCGGCGGCGAACCATCCCTGGCTCACCGTGCGGCGGCGACCGCGCATCGGCATCCTGGCGACCGGCGACGAGATCACCCTGCCCGGGGAGCCGATTCCGGCGGGCGGCATCGTCTCCTCCAATGCGCATGCCCTGGCGGCGCTGGTGCGCGCCGGCGGCGGGGAGCCGCTGGTGCTGCCGATCGCGCCGGACGACACCCATGCCATCGCCGAGGCGGCGCGGGCGGCGCGGGCCTGCGACATGCTGGTCACCACCGGCGGCGCCAGCGTCGGCGATCATGACCTCGTGCAGCAGGCGCTGGGGCCGGCAGGCTTCGCGCTGGATTTCTGGCAGATCGCCATGCGCCCGGGAAAACCGCTCATCTGGGGCCGGCTCGGCGCCACGCCGGTGCTTGGCCTGCCCGGCAACCCGGTCAGCGCGCTGGTCTGCGCGGTGCAGTTCCTGTTACCCGCGCTCGCGGTGCTCTCCGGCCTGCCGGCCAGTGCGCCGCCGACCGCGCGGGTCGTGGCCGGCGCCACGCTGGCGGAGAACGACAAGCGCTTCGACCACCTGCGCGCGACCCTGTCGACCGATGCCGAAGGGCGGCTGGTGGCGACGCCTTTCCGGCAGCAGGACAGTTCCATGCTGGCCACCCTGGCGCGCGCCGAGGCGCTGATCCTGCGTGCGCCCTTCGCGCCGCCGCTGCCGGCCGGCAGCATCGTGGACGCGATCCTGTTGGCGGAGCTGGGTCTCTGACCTTTGATTTTCGTTTGACTGCGACTCTGGAACCTTCCTAGAACATCGGGACTGGTTGCCGGTTTGTTCGCCCCGATTCGCGGGGGTCCGGTGCCACCGGCAGGTGCCGAGAGGGCCGTCCCATGCTGACCCGCAAGCAGCACGAGTTGCTGATCTTCATCGACCGGCACCTGCGCTCGACCGGCTTCTCCCCTTCCTTCGAAGAAATGAAGGAGGCACTGAAGCTGAAGTCCAAATCCGGCATCCATCGCCTGATCACCGCGCTCGAGGAGCGGGGCTTCCTGCGCCGCCGCGCGCATCGCGCCCGCGCGCTGGAAGTCATCCGCCTGCCGGAAAGCCTGTCCCCGAAGCGGGCCGAGGCGACGCCTCGCCTGCCGGAGCCGGAAGCGCCCGCTTTCGCGCCGAACGTCATTCGCGGCAATTTCGCGCCCAACCTCTCGGGCGTGCAGAAATCCGCCAACGAGGCGGCGGCGCTGCATCTGCCGCTCTATGGCCGGATCGCCGCCGGCCTGCCGATCGAGGCGCTGCGCGACCAGGGCAGTTCGGTCGAGGTGCCGGCCGCGCTGCTTGGCAGTGGCGAACACTACGCGCTGGAGGTCGCCGGCGATTCGATGGTCGATGCCGGCATCCTGGATGGCGATACCGTCATCATCCGCCGCGGCGACACCGCGGAGAATGGCAGCATCGTCGTGGCCCTGGTGGATGAGAACGAGGTGACGCTGAAGCGGCTGCGGCGCCGCGGCAACTCGATCGCGCTGGAAGCGGCCAACCCGCGCTACGAGACGCGCATCTTCGGCCCGGATCGCGTCAGGGTGCAGGGCCGCCTGATCGGATTGCTGCGCAAGTACTGACGCCGGGCGGCCGCAGGCGTCCGAGGCCTTATAGCCTGTTCAACAGTCTGTCGATGTCCGCCTGGGCCAGGTCGTGGCCGGTGCCACCGGGATGCGGCGCGGCCGCGGGTGCGAAGCTGTTCACGGTGATCGGCCGCACCTCACCCAGGCCACGCAACTCCTCCTCCACCTGCCGCAGATGGCGGATCGCACGACGGATGCGCTGGCCGGTGATGTCCTGGAAGCTGCAGGCTTCGAAGATGACGTTCACCTGATCCTCGATGCGGCCGATGCTGTCGCGGCTGCCGTGCTGCGCTTCCCGCAGACTGTCGGAGATGGATTCGGCCGCGCCCAGGATGCGGTCGGCCGCCGCTTCGGTCGCCTGCACCACCGCCTCCAGTTCCAGCCCGCTGTTGCGGGTACCGCCATCGGGGGCGGCGATCAGCGAACAGACCTGCCCGTGGATATCCCCGATCATGCCGGCGAGCTTGGCCTCGCTCATGTCCATCAGCTCGGAGGTGGCGCTGAGCTCGGCGCTGACCTCGGCCAGCCGCCTGTCGACGAACGTCCGAAGCTCGGCGACCGGGCCCGCGATCTCGGCACGGATAATGGCGCGCAGTTGCTCGGCGAGGTCGGGCGGCAGGGTCATACTGGGCCTCCGGCGTCAGAGCGCGATGACTGGAAGGTCGGTCCGACCGAGAACCCGAATCAGGCGCGGTGTCACCCAATCAACACCCATTCGCCTTACCGCTTCGCTAGCGCGTTTTCCGCTCGCCTTGCCTCACCACCCCGCACGCGATACCGCCCCGGCACCGCGGCGGAGAGGGCGGCGATGAGACGCGACGGCATCACTCCACCGGCGCCGGCGGCAGCACCTCGCCGCGCTGGCGCGGCAAGGGCGGCGGCGGCACCCAGGGACGATCGCCGCGATAGCCGCGGTCGGAGAGCACCACCGCGCCGTCCGGGCGCAGCCACACCGCATGCGGGCCCTCGCGCCAGACACTGAAGCGGTCCACCGCCTGGCCGGCATGGCAGCGCGGGCGCAGCGGTTCCGGCGAGACCAGCACCGCCGCCTGCCCGCAATAGCCCGCCGTGGCGCCGCTGCGGATCAGCGCCAGCGCCACGCCGGGATAGGGTGCGTAGCGGCAGGCATCGGGGCCGCAGGTGAGCGCCGGCCCGTCCCCGCTTGTCGGCAAGGGGGCCGCCTCGGCCAGGCCGTAGGCGCGCAGATAGGCATCACGCACGAAGGCGCTGCCGCCGGAGCCGCGCAGCAGGAAAGCCTGGTCCCCGGCATGCAGCAGGATCACCCGGCCATCCCCGGCGATCAGCAGGTCGGGCGGCCGGATGACGAGGCCGGCGGCCAGCCCCGCTGCCATCACCGGCACACCGAGCAGCCGTCCCCAGCCTCGCCACAGGCAGAGCAGCAGGAAGCCGAAGCTCGCGACCAGCAACCCTTCGGCCGGAATCGGGCGCAGCGGCAGCGCGGCGCCAGGCCAGGCGGCGACCAGCCGGGCGATGGCCAGCACAGCCTCGCAGCCCCAGCCCATCACCGCGACCGGCCAGGCTTCCAGCCCGAACGGCATCAGGGCCAGCGCCAGCATGCCGGCCGGCATCACCAGGAAGGAGGTCAGCGGCACCGCCACCGCATTTGCCGCGACGCCATAGAGCTGTACCCGGCCGAAATGATGCAGCCCGTAGGGCGCGGTCGCCGCTCCGGCCAGGACGCTGGTCAGCACCAGCCCGAGCAGCAGCAGGCCGGCCCGGCGGGCCAGCCCGGCCAGCACGCCCTGCCCGGCGCGCGGTGCCGGCAGGATGCGCCGCAGCGCCTCATAGCCCGCGATCAGCGCGAGCACCGCGGCGAAGCTCATCTGGAAACTGGGGCCGAGCAGCGCATCCGGCTGCGCCAGCAGCACCACCGCGGCCGCGAAGGCCAGGACGCGCGGCGACAAGGCCCGCCGTCCGAGCATGAGCCCCAGCGTCACCAGCGCCGCCATCGCGAAGCTCCGCAGCATCGGCACCTGCAGCCCGGTGAGCAGCATATAGGTGCCGCCCGCCAGCAGACCGCCGAAGGAGGGCCAGAGCCGGCCATCGCCACGCAGCGCCAGCGCCGGGATGCAGGCGATGAGGAAGCGCAGCAGGCCGAAGCTGACCCCCATCACGATCGCGATGTGCAATCCGGAGACGGAGAGCAGGTGCGCCAGGCCGGAATCGCGCATCGCCGTCAGGTCGCGCGGCGGAATGGCGCCCTGGCCGCCGGTCAGCAACGCCGCCGCGATGGCGCCCGCGGCACCCGGGATCGCCGTCGTCACCCGTGCTTCGATCGCCGTCCGGGTTGCGGCGAAAGGCGGCGCCTCCCCGGTACCGGGCACGACGAGCGCCGGCCCCAGCGCGAAGCCGGACGCGCCGAGGCCGCTGAACCAGGCGGCCCGCTGGAAATCCCAGGCGCCCGGATGGGTGGGCGCGGACGGGGCACGCAGCAGGGCACGGACCTCCAGCCGATCGCCGGGCTGGGGCCGCGCCGGGTCATTGGCGCGCAGCCGGACACGGACCAGCCTGGCATAGGGCCCTGCCTCACCGGCGTGCGCCGCGGCCAGGGTTATGCGGCGTCCTTCCGGCAGCAATTCCACCGCCTGCACCACGCCCGACACCATGGTCGCGGTGCGCGGCGGCTCCAGCGCCGGGGCCACCTGCCCCGCTTGCCAGGACGCGGCGGCAAAGCCGAGCGCCGCCGCCGCGGCGAGCCCGATCGTCCAGGCGGCCAGGGCGCTCCGCCGCAGCGCCAGCAAGGCGCCCAGCACAAGCGGCGGCACCAGCCAGCGCCAGGCCGGATCGGGTTCCGTCGCCGCCGCGAAATAAACCAGAATGCCGGCGCCGAGCGCCACCGCGAGCCAGGGCGCCAGCGCTTCGCCCTGCCGCTCGAAGACATCGGCCAGGGCGCGCGCCGCCGCACCCGGCCAGGCGGGCAGCGCGATGCGATGGCGGCGGAGGTGGCTGAACGACAGGGGATGCGATCTCCGCGCGCAATCTGACGGCCCGGCGGGATGGGCGGAAGGGCAATGCCTCGCCGGACGGATGGCGATGCGCTATTTCCCCATCATGACCGTCCGCACCCGCTTCGCCCCCTCGCCGACCGGCTTCCTGCACATCGGCGGCGCCCGCACGGCGCTCTTCAACTACCTGTTCGCCCGCCATCATGGCGGCCAATACCTGCTGCGCATCGAAGACACCGACAAGCAGCGCAGCACCCCGGAAGCGGTGCAGCAGATCATCGACAGTCTCGCCTGGCTCGACCTGGCCCCGGACGAGGCGCCGGTCTTCCAGAGCCGGCGCGAGGCCCGCCATGCCGAGGTCGCGCGCGAATTGCTGGCCGCAGGCCGCGCCTACCACGCCTATGACACGCCGGAAGAGCTGGCCGCCATGCGCGCCGCTGCCGAGGCCGGGAAGCGGGCCTTCAAATACGACGGCACGCGCTGGATCGACGGCGCCACGCCGCCCGCCGGCATCGCCCCGGTCATCCGCATCAAGGCCCCGCGCGAGGGCGAGACGGTGGTGCAGGACCTGGTGCAGGGCGAGGTGCGCGTCGCCAATACCGAACTCGACGACATGATCATCCTGCGCTCGGATGGCAGCCCCACCTATCTGCACGCGGTGGTGGTGGATGACCATGACATGCGCATCACCCATGTGATCCGTGGCGACGACCATCTCACCAACACCTTCCGCCAGTGCATGGTCTATGACGCGATGGGCTGGAGCCGGCCGGATTTCGCGCATATCCCGCTGATTCACGGGGCCGATGGCGCCAAGCTGTCGAAGCGCCACGGCGCGGTCGGCGTGATGGAATTCGACGCCCAGGGCTTCCTGCCGGAGGCTGTGTGCAACTACCTGCTGCGCCTCGGCTGGGGCCATGGCGATGAGGAATTCGTCCCGCGCGACCGGGCGGTCGCGCTGTTCGACCTCGCCGATGTCGGCCGCAGCGCCTCGCGCATGGACTACGCGAAGCTGACGCATCTGAACGGGCAGTACCTGCGCCAGGCGGATGACGAGCGCCTGACCCGCATGGTGCTCGAGCGCCTCGCGAAGGCTGGCACGGGCTTCGGCACCATCGGCGCCGAGCGCGTCCGCGCCCTGATGCCGGACCTGAAGGAGCGGGCGAAGACGCTGGCCGAACTCGACGCCGCCTGCGGCTTCGCGCTGCAGGACGGGGCGCCGCCGATGGATGCGAAGGCGGCGGCGCTGATGACCGAGGAGACCAAGGCACGCCTCGCCGATCTCGCGCAGTTCCTGTCCGACGCGCCGTGGGAGCGGCAGGAACTGGATCGCTGGCTGCGCGACTATGCCGATGTGAAGGGGCTGAAGCTCGGTGCGGTGGCGCAGCCGCTGCGGGCGGCCCTGACCGGCAGCACGACGAGCCCGCCGATCGACGCGGTGCTTGCGGTGCTCGGGCGCGGTGAAGCGATCAACCGCATCCTGCGGGCCGCCGGCGGCGAAGGGATCATGCTGTAGGCTGCGGCTAGCTGTCGTTGCTATGGAGGTTGTCCCTCCGGGGCTGTGCTGATTGGCTGTGGTTGCGAGGCCAACACCCCTTCAGCCGGAGCCCCGGATGGACAGCCATGAGAATGCCCGAACCACCCCTCATAGTCGAAGGCTGATC
>DASYDR010000171.1:0-3216 GCA_036499545.1 Roseomonas sp.
TCGCGTCACGGCTGACGGCGAAAGCCTCGCCGTCAGGATGCAGCGCCACATCCAGGCGCTCCTTGGACACATCGATGCCAACGAAAGTAGCAACCACAGTGGGTTCCATGGCGACCCGTCCTTGCGCAAGCGGGCTTCGGAAGCGGCCCAAGCGACTGTTCGGGTTCACAGGAACGACAGAGGAGGGCTCAAGCTCAGGCACGGGCTCGGACGCCCCAGGCCAAACCGGCCTCTCCTCCGCCACCGCGGAAACCAGCTTATCGCCAGCCCTTCCGCCTACGCGAGACTTACAAGGGCATTGTTAAAATCGTTTGACGAACCAGAAGCGGGTCGCGCCGGGCGGCATGTCGTCCATGCGCGCGAATTCGGCATAGCCCTGCTTGCGGTAGAAGCCGGGCGCCTGGAAGCTGAAGGTGTAGAGGTGCACACCGAGCAGGCGCCGCTCGCGCGCCAGCGTCTCGGCCGCCAGCAGCAGCCGGGCGCCGAGGCCGCTGCCGCGCGCCGGCGCCGCGACCCAGAGCCAGTCGAGATAGAGCCAGCCCGAGGCGATGTCGCAGCGCGCGCCGCCGGCGACCCCGCCTGCCGCATCGCGGGCGATGATCCAGCGCGTACCCTCGTTGAGCCGGCCATAGGCCGCGGTGTTGTGGCCGAGCAACCCGCCATGGATCGCGGCGCGATCGGCCTCCGCCGGGGTTTCGGTGATCTCGATCCGTGGCGTCACAGCGGCTTGCGGAACCAGATGCGGGCATGGCCGGCCGGCATGTCGTCGAGGCGGCCGAATTCCGCATAGCCATTGCGCTGCCAGAAGCCGGGCGCCTGGAAGCTGAAGGTATCGGTATAGACGTTGCGGCAGCCGCGCCCGCGCGCGATCGCCTCGGCGCGCTTGAGCAATTCCTCGCCGAGGCGCTGGCCGCGCTGTTCGCGCGCCAGCCAGAGCCAGTCGATGAACAGCCAGCCCCAGAAGGTGAGGCCGAGCAGGCCGCCCAGGGTGCGGCCCTCCGCGTCCTGCACCAGCAGGGTGACGGGCTCGCGGTCGTAGTCGCCGCCCATCTCCTGGTTGAAGGCGTGCAGCCCGCGCTGGATGGCGCCGACCGCTTCGAATTCCGGTTGCGCGTCCTCGACGATGCGGATGCCGGGCAGGATTTCCTCGCTCATCCCGGAAAGCGCCCCCAGGCGGCGATGGCGACGGTCGCCAGGCCCAGCACCAGGTTCAGCAGCACCAGCTTGCGGATCGCGTCCATCGCACCCGCCGCATTCGGGCGGTCGCCGGCGGCGAGTGCCGTGCGCATGCGCTTCCAGGGCCCGAGCGTGATCGCCAGGTAGATCGCGGCCATGATGATGCCGAACAGGTTCATGATGTGCACATGCACGCCGGCGCCCGCGAAGCCGCCATACCAGCCGAACAGGATGGCCCAGCCGGACAGCAGCACGATCGGCATGGCGTGCCAGACGATCAGGAAGAAGCGACGGAACACCTGCTCCATCAAGGCCAGCCGCTGCGGGCCTTCCAATACCGCATGCGCGGCCGGGCGCAACGCCAGCAGGGCGAAAGCCATGCCGCCCACCCAAAGAACCGCGCCCAGCACATGCGCGGCGTAGATCAGCTTCCCCATCAGGTCCTCGACAATGTGGTGATCGCCTCGGCCAGCGCCCGGATCTCGGCCGCGGCGAGGCCCTTCGGCGCGGCTTCGGTAACGCCGAGGCCGCGCCCGAGCGCCTCGCCGAAAGCGGTGCGGTTGCCGAGGCTCTGTGCCAGGACCGGCAGCTTCCGCTCCCTGAGCTCCGCCAGCACGGCTTCGCGCAGCTTGCCCGACGCGGGCAGGCGATTGAGCACGAGGCGATAGGGCCGTCGCTCCGATGCCGCAAGCCCGAGCGTGCCGTCCATGGCCCAGAGATCGGCGCGGGAGGGTTGCAGCGGCACCAGCACCAGATCGGCGGCGCGGATCGCGAGCTTGGCGTCGGCCTCGTTATGCGGCGGCGTATCGAGGATGACATAGCCAGGCGCGCGGCGCAGCCGCTCGACCACGCCGGTCAGGCCCCAGCCGGACGGCGCTTCGAAGGTGATCGGCGCGGCGCGGCTGCCCTGCCTGGCGCGTTCCTTGTGCCAGTAAGCCAGGGTCTGCTGTGGATCGATGTCGATCAGCGCGACCGCATGGCCGCCGCCGGCGAGCGCCGCGGCGAGATTGGCGGCGACGGTGGATTTGCCGGCGCCGCCCTTGCGCTGCGCCACAGCGAGAATGAAGGCCATGCGCCGCTCCGCCGATTCGATACAAAGCTAGCAGGCACGGCGGGAAGGAGCGAAGCTTCCCTGCGATGGACAGGCTCTCCCTGCTGACCCCGGCGGAAATGGGCGCCGCCGATGCCGCGGCGATCGCCGGCGGTATTGCCGGCCCGATGCTGATGGAGGCGGCGGGCCGCGCCGTGGCACGGGCGGCGATGCGACGCTTCCGGCCGGTGCCGACCCTGGTGCTGGCGGGGCCCGGCAATAATGGCGGCGACGGCTATGTCGTGGCCCGCCTGCTGGAGCAGGCGGGGTGGGACGTGGCGGTGGCGCCCCTCGGCGCGCCGCGGGAAGGCAGCGATGCGGCGCTCGCGGCAGCGCGCTGGCGCGGGCCATTGGTGCGGGTCGAAGCCGGGCGCGTGGCGCGGGCCGGGCTGGTGATCGACGCGATCTTCGGCGCCGGGCTGACGCGGGATGTCGATGGCGAAGCCGCCGCGGCACTGCGCGCGGCGCAGGCGCCGATCCTGGCGGTCGATGTGCCGTCGGGCGTCGATGGCGCCACCGGCCAGGTGCGTGGCTATGCGCCGCAGGCGGCGCTGACCGTCACCTTCTTCCGCCGCAAGCCGGGCCATCTGCTGCTGCCGGGGCGGGAGCTCTGCGGCGCGCTGGTCTGCGCCGAAATCGGTCTGCCCGCGGCGGTGCTGGCCGGAATCGCGCCGCGCTGCTTCGCCAATGCCCCGGGGCTATGGCGGCTGCCGGCGGCACGGGCGGAGGACCACAAGTACCAGCGCGGCCATGTGACCGTGGCGGCCGGCGCCACCATGACCGGGGCGGCCCGGCTGGCCGCCGCGGCCGCCCGGCGGGCGGGAGCGGGGCTGGTGAGCCTGATGGCGCCGGATGCCGCGACCGCCGCGATCCTGCGCTGCGGCGATCCCGGGATCATGGTGACTGGGGAAGCGCCGGCGGACCTGCTCGCGGATGCGCGGCGATCGGTC
>DASYDR010000172.1:0-13650 GCA_036499545.1 Roseomonas sp.
GGCCGCAACGTCGCGACCGAGACCAAGCTGCGGCAGGAGATCATCTCGGGCCGCTATGCCGGCGGCTTCCAGCTCGGCCTGATGCGCAAGGACCTGGAAACGGCAGGCGCCATCGCCGCCGAAACCGGGGCCGATGCCGAAGCGCTGGCGCTCTGCCGCCGCATCTGGGACGCTGCCCTCGGCGAACTCGGCCCCAAGGCCGACAATACGGAACTGCACCGCTTCCTGGCGGGCAAGGGAGAGAAACCGGGCGCATGATCCCTGAAAGCGGACCATCCGATTCAGACCTCCTGGCCATTCGGCCCTCTGGTCAGCGGATGTTAGGCCGCCGCGGCATGCTGGCGGCGCCGCTGCTGCTCGCCGCGACCGGCGCGCGGGCGGCCTGGCCGGAACGGCCGATCCGCGTCGTCGTCGCCTTTCCTGCCGGCAGCGTGACCGACAGCCTGATGCGGCTGGTGGCGGAGGCGCTGTCGCGCGAGCTCGGCCAGGCGGTGGTGGTCGACAACCGGCCGGGCGGCAATGGCGTGGTCGGCACCGATCATGTCGCCCGCAGCGCGCCGGATGGCCACACCATGGCGGTGCTCTCGGTCACCAATGGCGCGCTGAACGCCTATCTGATCCGCCGCCTCTCCTATGATCCGATCCGCGACTTCGCGCAGATCGGCTTCCTGGCCGAAGCGCCCTACCTGCTGGTGGTGCCGAACAGCTCCCCGGCGCAGAGCGTCGCCGACCTGATCGCGCTCGCCAAGGCGCGGCCCGGGGCGCTCACCTTCAGCCACGGCAATGCCAGCGCGCTGATCGGCAGCGAATCCATCAACCGCCTGGCCGGCGTGCAGATGACGCCGATCCCCTATCGCGGCGGGCCGGAGGCATTGACCGATGTCATGGCCGGGCGCGTCGACAGCACGCTGACCGACTTCGCCAATGGCCTGGCGCAGGTGCGCGAAGGCCGGGTGCGCGCGCTGGGCGTCACCACGCCGCGGCCTTTCCCGCTGGCACCGGACATCCCGCCGATCGGCGCCACGGTGCGCGGCTTCGAGCTGATCGTCTGGTTCGGCCTCGCCGCCCCGGCCGCGACGCCGGCGCCGGTGATCGCCCGCGCCAATGCGGCGCTGAACACAGTGTTGGCCCAGCCGGACCTGCAGGAGCGTCTCGGCCGCCTCGGCTATACCCCACGCGGCAGCACGCCGCAGGAGTTCGAGAATTTCCTGCGCGGCCAGATCGAAACCCTCGGCGCCCGCGCCCGCGAAGTCGGGTTGGAGCCGCAATAGAAACCTTGCCCGGAACGCCATGATGCCATCACGCCGCCTGTTGCTCGCCGCCGCCCTGGCGGTACCCGTCGCCGCCCGTGCCCAGGGCTGGGCACCGTCCCGCCCGGTCCGCCTGGTCGTTCCGATCGCGGCCGGCGGCGCGCTCGACATCACCGCCCGCATGCTGGCGGAGCGGCTGCAGCCGGTGCTCGGCCAGCCGGTGGTGGTGGAGAACCGCGCCGGCGCCGGCGGCAATATCGGCGCCGAATTCGTGGCCCGGTCGGAGAAGGATGGTCACACCATCATGCTGGCCGCGGCCAATACGCTGGCCGCGAACAAGTTCCTCTACGGCACCCGCATGGGCTTCGACCCGTTGCGGGACCTGGCGCCGATCACCCGGGTCTGCTCCGGCACCATCCTGCTGACCGTCAACGCGCAGCGCCCCTGGCAGGATTTCGCGGCCCTGGTCGCCTTCGCCCGCGCCAATCCCGGCCGCGTCACCATGGGCAGCAGCGGCACCGGCACCACCAGCCACCTCTATATCGAGAAGCTGAAGAAGCTGCTCGATATCGACATCACCCATGTGCCGTATCGCGGCGGCGGCCCGGCCATCCAGGACCTGCTGGCCGGCAATATCGACATGATGTTCGACGTGATGCCGGCGCTGATGCCGCATGTGCGGGAAGGGCGGTTCCGGGCGCTCGCGGTCGGCTCCGCGCGGCGCGTCACCTATGTGCCGGGTCTGGAGGCGGTGCCTTCGATGGATGACGTGATGCCGGGCAAGGGCATGGACGCCCAGGTCTGGTACGCCGTGGTGACCCCCGCCGGCCTGCCGCCGGCCGTGACGCAGGTGCTGTTCGACACTGTCACGCGGGTGGCGCGGGCGCCGGATTTCGGCGGCCGCCTGTCGCCGCTCGGCTTCCAGCCGGTGCTGGACGATAGCCCGGCCGCCTTCGGCGCCTTCTGGCGCGCGGAGGAGAATAACTGGCGCGAACTGGTGGAGATCAGCGGCGCCCAGGCCGACTAGGCCGGCCCCCGACGGCGGCCGCGCGACGCGCCGCCGTCTTGTCCCGCCCGCAGCCCTGGCGCAGGATCGCGCCACGGAAAAGGGAAACGCCGCGATGATCCATGTCCTCGCCATCATCACCGCCAAGCCGGGCAAGCGCGAGGAGATCCTCGGGTATTTCCGCGCCAACATGCCGGCCGTGCATGCGGAAGACGGCTGCATCGAATATGGCCCGGCGATCGACGTGCCGGAGTTCGGCGCCATCCAGACCGCGATGGGCCCCGACACCTTCGTCGTCATCGAGAAATGGGCCAGCGAGGCGGCGCTGAAGGCGCATGGCGCGGCGCCGCACATGGCGGCCTATGCCGCGAAGAGCCGGCCGCTGATCGAAAGCCGCGTCATCCATGTGTTGAAGCCCGCCGCGTGATGGCGGCACCGCTTCGCGTCCTGACCACGCTCGGCCTGCAGAAGGTGATCGAGGGCGCGGTGGCGCAGCTCGAAGCCGCCGCCGGCCGGCCGCTGGAGCTCAGCTTCGGCCCGACCCAGGTGCAGCTGCAGCGCCTGGCGGAGGGGGCTGAGGCCGATGTGGTCATCGTCACCGAGGCCGGCATCGCGAGCCTGGCTGGGCAGGGCAAGGTCGACGCCGCGACCCGGACCGATTTCGCCCGCTCCGCTGTCGGGCTGGCGGTGAAGGCCGGCGCGCCGCGGCCCGATATCGCCACGGTCGAAGCGCTGGTGGCGACGCTGCGCGCGGTGCCGTCGATCGTCTATTCGCGGCAGGGCGCCAGCGGCATCTTCTTCGCCGGCCTGATCGAACGGCTTGGCATCGCCGATGCCGTCAACGCCAAGGCGACCATCATCCCGCAGGGCTTCACCGCCGCCGTGGTGGCGAAGGGCGAGGCGGTGCTGGCGGTGCAGCAGCTCAGCGAGCTGATGGCGGTGGATGGCGTCGACATCGTCGGCCCGCTGCCGGATGCGGTGCAGGAGAAGCTGGTCTTCACCGGCGCCGTGATGACCGGCAGCGACGCGCCGCAAGCCGGGCGCGCCCTGCTGGCGGCGCTCGCGGCCGCCTGCACGCCGGACCGGCTCGCCGCCTGTGGCCTGCGGCCCGTGGCCGGGTGAACGAAGCGCGGGCGCTCCGCATCGCGGTGGCGCTCGCCTGCCTGGTCCCGCTTGCGGCCGGCCTCGCCGGCATGCTGGCCGGCGCTGCCTTCCTGGGCGACGGATCGCCCGCCGGCATCTCGGCCGACAGCCATATCCGCTATCTGTCGGGGCTGCTGTTCGGCATCGGCATCGGCTTCGCCTCCACCCTTTGGCACATCGAGGCGCATGGCGCCCGCTTCCGGCTGCTGACCGGCATCGTCGTCCTCGGCGGTCTCGCGCGGCTGGCGGGCCTGGTCCTGCGCGGCGCGCCGGATGCGCCGATGCTCTTCGGCCTCGCGATGGAACTTCTCGTCACGCCGCTGCTCTGCCTGTGGCAGGGGCGCGTGGCCTCGCTCGCCGCCGCCAGTGAAGGCCGCGGCTGCATGATGCGGGATTAATTTGCGGCCGCCCTGCCGGGTCATTCAATTGCGGCATGCGCGATCGCCGGATACCCGCGCGGGAGACCAGTCATGGCCGAAATCGAGCTTCTTCTTCTGGATCGCGATGCCGTTGACGGACCCTCCCCGGAAACCAGGTTCGGCGGCGTGCCGTCGGTCGGCAGTGGCTTCTCCTGGCCCGCCTGCAAGGCGTGCGGCGGGAACATGCAATTCCTGGGTCAGCTTCGCCGCCCGGGGTCAGCCAGGCTGCATCTGGTTTTCATGTGCCAGAACGATCCCGGCCTGTGCTCGGAATGGGCAGCGGATGACGGCGGCAACGCCGTCCTTTGCGCAGGCACCAGCGATCTCGTGCTCGCGGATCCGCCGGGTGAAGGCGATGTGGTCCGGGCAACACGCCATGGCGCCCGCATCGAACAGGTCCAGGCGTCAGGCTATGGCGCGGCGCGCGAGGATTGGGCGCAGCGGCATTCGGGGCGCCGGCGCGAGGTGCTCGGCCAGATCGGTGGCGAGGCGGAGTGGCTGCAAGGCGATGCAACGCCATCCTGCGATCACTGCAAGAAGCCGATGCGGTTTCTCGCCCAGCTCGAAACCGGCCCGGATCACCGCACCGAGATGAACTTCGCCGGCGGTTGCGGCTATGTGTTCGAATGCGATTGCCCGGGCGGCAGCGCCAAGTTCCTGTGGCAGAGCTGAGCGCGCATCCAGGAACCCGCTACGCGATGGGCGGATAAGCGGAATGGGCTCGCTCCGTGGGGGAGAGGGTGAAAATCTCGCAGCCGGTCTCCGTGACCCCGACGCTGTGCTCGAACTGCGCGGAGAGGCTCCGGTCGCGGGTCACGGCCGTCCATCCGTCGGCCAGGATCTTCACGTCCGGGCGTCCGGCATTCACCATCGGCTCGACCGTCAGGAACATCCCTGGCCGCAGCGCCGGCCCTTCGCCCGGGCGGCCGTAGTTCGGCACATCCGGCGCGTCATGATAGATGCGCCCCAGGCCGTGGCCGCAGAAGTCACGGACGACGCTGAAGCGTTCCGCCTCCACATGGTGCTGGATGGCGAAGCCGATGTCGCCCAAGGTCGCGCCGGGGCGGATCGCCGCGATGCCACGCATCATCGCAGCATAAGCCACGTCCATAAGGCGCGCGGCGCGCGTGGCGATCCTGCCGACCCCGTACATCCGGCTGCTGTCGCCATGCCAGCCGTCGAGGATCACCGCCAGGTCGATATTGACGATATCGCCCTCCGCCAGCCGCCGCTCACCGGGTATGCCGTGGCAGACGACGTGATTGGGCGAAATGCAGGTCGCGTGGGCGTAGCCGCGATAGCCCAGCGAGGCGGGCGTCGCCCTGTGGTCCAGCACGAATTCACGGCAGAGACGATCGAGCGCGGCGGTCGTGACGCCTTCCCGGATATGGGCGGCGATCATGTCCAGCGCGGCCGCGGCAAGCCGTCCCGCGGCGCGCATGCCGCCGAAATCCTCGGGAGCGTGCAGCTTCACGCTGCGGCGAACGGCAAGCTCATCCATGGCCGTGCCCTCAGGCCGCCACCGCGCGCCGCACGCCGCCATCGGGTGCGACGGTGAGCGGCATGCCGGCATGGAGTTCGGCGATCATGCGCTCCGCGAAGGGCGGCAGCGGGCCGCCCCGCGTGAGATGCGGGCGGAGGATGGCGATGGGCGCATCGAAGATCAGGAACCTGGCCCGTGCCAGATCCTCCTCCCGGGTGAGGCCGTCGCCATGCGCGGCGACGCAGGCCCGGAAGGCGGCGTCGAACGCGTCTTCCAGCGCCTCGAGCGCCTGCCGCAGCGGTGCCGGCGGTGGCGTGTCCTCGAAAAGGGCGACGGGCTCGTGCAGCAGCAGGAAGCGGGCGCGGCGCTCATTTTCCCTGCACCAGGGCAGGATGGCCAGGGCCGCCTCACAGGCGCGACCCTGGCGCAGCAGAGGCGCCACCGCTTCGATGAAGGTGGCGTAGGCCGTGTTCCAGGCGACGCCGAGGACCGCCGCGCGGGATTCGAAGCGGTGGTAGATCGAACCGGTGGGCGCGCCCACCCGCCGGGCGATCGCCTGCATGGTGGCGGCACCGGGGCCGCCGTCCGCCACCAGCGCCATCGCGGCCTCGATGAAGTCCTCTTCGGAGAAGCGTGCGGTCCTGACCATATGAATTAGAATATGTGTTTTAGAATGTGCTGTCTACTCGGCTCCGCGCTACAGGAACCCCAGCGACAGCGGTGCGATCACATCGCCGTCGCGCCCGCGGTAGTCATGGATGGCCGCGTCGCGCAGCATCTTCGCCTGGCTCTGCGCCAGGATGCCGGCGGCCTCGCGGACATCGAGCCCGACTGGCTTGCCATCGGCATAGATCGCGCCGCCACCGACGAAGACATGCCGCACCGCGCGATCGGCGGCGTGGAAGACCAGGCTGCGCAGCGGATCGCGCGGTGGTGTCATCAAGGGATGGCCGAGATCGACCAGCACGCAATCGGCCTTGGCACCGACCGCGAGCCGCCCGAGATCGGCCCTGCCCAGTGCTTCCGCCCCGCCCACCGTGCCGGCGTGGAAAACGCCGGCGGTATCGGCGGCGGTGAGGTCGTGCGCAGAATTTCGCGCCATGACCAGCGCCAGCCGCATCTCCTCGATCAGGTTATGCGGCGCGACATCGGTGCCGAGCGCCATGCGCACGCCGGCGCTGCCATAGCGGCCGAAATGCTGCATGTGCTCGCCATAGCGCGCGAAGGGGGAGGGGCAATGCGCCACCGCCGCGCCGCGTTCGGCCATCAGCGCCACGTCGCGGCTGCCGTGCCAGCCGATCGCAGGATGGTCGTCGGTGAAGATCGCATGGCCCAGGATGCTGCGCGGCGTCAGCAGCCCGAGTTCGCCCGCCCATTGGATGGGCGTGGTGCCGTGGCGGCGGATCATCTCCCGAACCTCGACCACCGCCTGCGCGATATGGGTCGTGAAGGGGCGTCCGGTCGCCTCCGCCAGCGCGATGGAATCGCGCAGCAGATCCTCCTCCACCGTGTCGATCTGGGCCGGGAAGACGATGCCGGAGAGCCGGCCGGACGCATCGCGTTCCGCTTCCTCCATGATCGCCTGCGCCGCCTGGAAGCCGCGCCTGCCGCCGGCCGGGTCCCAGTTCCATTCGACGGTCTGCGGCGCGCTCATGCCCCAGCGGGCGGAGGCATAGCCGGGGCCGACCCAGACCCTGAGCCCGCTTTCGCGCATCACATCCATCCAACCCTCGAAGGGGGCGGACAGGTCGACCACGCTGGTGACGCCGGCCGACATCAGCTCGGCATAGGCCAGGCGCATCGCCGCTTCCCGGCCCGCCGCGTCCAGGCGCATGGACTGGCTGCGCTCGAACAAGCCGCTCATCTGCTGCTCGGGGACGCCGTGATCCTCCCGCACGCCGCGGAGGCCGGGCTCGGTGGTCGGATGGGTATGGACATTGACCAGCCCCGGCATCAGCAGCATGCCGGTTCCATCGACCACGGCGGCGTCGCCGCGGGCTTCGGGATCATGCGGCCCGATCGCGGCGATGGCGCCGTCCCGGATCAGCATGTCGATGCCGCGCGCATAGGCGTGGCGTTTGGCCGAAGGGTCCCACAGCACCGCCCAATCGGCATTCCGGATCAGCGTCGCGCCCGTCATCGCAGCCTCCCCCCGTGTTGTTGGCGGGGATGCTGCGCCCGGATGGCGGCATCGGCAATCGTCCGTGCCGGCCGCGGCCCTCTGGCGCCCGCTTCTAATACTCCAACTCGTAGCCGAGCCCGATCCGGTCGCCGGCCTGGGTATTGCCGCCGGTCGCACCTTCCAGCCGCAGCCGCGGCAGCAGGTCGATCTGCACGCCGATCCGCGGCGAACCGCCGCTGGTCCCCTGGTTGACGCCGACATAGACGCCATCCGCGACATAGCGCCCGGCTTCCAGGGTCGGCGCGCTGGAGCCGCTGTTCGCCGGCTGCTGCTGGCTGCGCTCTTCCTCGCCGACGCCGAGCCGGTCGAGCGCGAGGGTGCGGCGGATGCGCTCGAAGAAGCCGCCGGCGCTCGGCGTGTTCACGCCGGCCGCGCCGGCTACCACCTGGGCCAGCTGGGCGAGCTGGAAGGGCGACAGCTCCCGCGCCGTGCGGTCGAACAGGATGCGCGACAGCACCTCGTCCTGCGGCAGTTCGGGGCTGGAGGTGAAGGCGATGCGGGGCGATTCCGGCCGGCCGGTCAAGGCGATCTGCGCCTGCACTTCCCGTGCCCGCACCGCGGCCAGGAAGTCGAGCGAGGGGACCAACGTGCCGGAATCGAAGGTGATGTTGCCACGGGTGAAGGTGAAACGCCGGTCGAAGAAGGACAGCTCGCCGCGTCGCACGGTCAGCGCGCCTTCCACCTGGGGCGCCGCGGCGGTGCCGCGGACGCGCAGGTTGCCGCCGAATTCGGCATCGACGCCCTGGCCGCGGATGAAGATCTGCCGTGGCGCCGCGACATCGATTGCCAGCGCCACCTGCAACCCGCCCTGCTGCCCGGCCTGGGCCGGCGGCGGCGCCGGGCGCGGCGGCGGTGCGCCGCGGCCGCGCTCCCGCACGTCGGGGATGGTGCGCACGCTGGCCGGCATGCGTTCGGGAATGCGGATCTCGGCGCGGCCGATCACGACGCGGCCGGCGGCGTTCAGCGCCTCGGTCGCGCGGCCCTCCACCGTCACATCGGCATCCATCTGCACGGTATAGGCGTCGGACTGCACCGGCCGGGCATTGCGCGCGGTGACGGTGACCTGCACCGGCATGCCCGGCGCGCCGGCATCGATGTTGCCGGCGATGGTCAGGCTGCCATTGCCCGGCGTGCGGGCGCTGAAATTGTCCAGCACCACGCGGTTGCCATCGGCGCGGATCAACGCCGCCATGTTGGTCAGGGTGGCGCCGAATTCGGTGTTGCGGAACTGGCCTTCCGACAGCCGGATGGTGCCGCCGGCGCGTGGCGCGCCGACCGTGCCGTCGGCGCGAAGGTCGATGGCGGCCCGCCCGCGCACCTGGTTGGCACTGCCCGCGACGAAGGGCGAAGCCAGCGCCGCGACATCACCCTGGCCGGTCACCGTGGCCTGGATCGGTGCGTTGGCTCCGAAACCCTGGGGCGCCCGGGCATCGAGGTTGAGGCGCAGCGCATTGCCGGCCCGCGCTTCCGCCGTCGCCCGCAGGCTCTGCAGCCGCGGCAGCTCCGCCTCGGCATGGATGTCGAGCGGCGGCATGCCGCGGAAGGCGGCTTCGGTGTTGCGCAGCCCGCGCGCATCCAGCGTCAGCTTCGCGTCCGGCGTCGCGGCGGCGCCGGTCAGGCGCAACAGCGCCTCGACCCGGCCATCGATCGGCACGCCGGGCGCCAGCCCGGCCAGGGACAGCCCGGTCAGCCGCGCTTCCAGCGCGGTCTGGGCCGGGCCATGGCGGCCGCTGACCTCCAGCCGGCCGCCGCGGCCCGGCGCCAGCGCCAGGCTTTCCACCACGACCGCGCCGTCCGGCGCCAGCAGGATGCGGGCCGGCGCGGCGAGGGCGATGGTCTCGCCGCCGCCGCGCGCGCGCAGTTCGGGCAGGGTGATGCGCCGCCCATCCGGCCCATTGGTGATGCGTGCCTGGGCGGTGGCGCCATTCTCCGCGCTGCGGACATCCAGGCCGATCTGCGCGTCGTCCGGCGTGCCGCGCGCGGTCAGCCGGCCGGCGACCGGCGTCGCGCCGAAGCGGAAGCCCGGGATCTCGAGCGTCGCATCGAAACCCTGCAGCGCATCCGCGCGGGTCAGCCGCGCCGCCAGCCGGGCGCTGCCCGAGAGCGGCTGGCCGGCCAGCCGCGAGAAGGGCGCGGCATCCGGCACATCGAGCCTGGCCTCCCCTTCGAAGATGGTGGCGCCCGGATCGAAGACGCCGCTGGCGGACAGCCGCGCCGGGCCGAAGCCGGCCTCGGCCTTGGCGAGGCGCAGGCTGCTGCCCTCCGGATTGCCGTCGACGTCCAGCGTTACCGGCAGCCCACCATAGCGCGCGCCGAGCCGCGCCTGCACGCGCGGGGCGGTCAGCGGGGTCGCCACCTGGGCGGAAAGCTCCAGCCCCTCGACCGCCTGCGCCCCGAAGGCGAGGCGCGCGGCGCGGGCGGTCAAGGCCAGGGCCGGGTCGGCCATCGTGCCGGTGACCTGAAGCCCGGCTTCCAGCCCACCCTCACTGCCCGGCAGGATGCGCGCGACGTCGGGCGCCGCCACCTGGACGCCGAGGTCGAGCGGATCCTGCACCCGGCCGGCGGCGCTGATGCGGATCGCGGCTCCTTCCAGCACCAGGCTCCGGATCCGGTCGAGGCCCTCCGTCGCCAAGGTCAGCTTCGGCGTGGCGCCGAGTGCGGCGGTGAGCTGCGCCGGCGCGGTGCGCAGTGCCGCAGGCGTCAGCTCCAGCCGGACCGAGGGCCCGGCGACCGGTCCTTCGGCCGAGAACTGCGCCTGGATCGCGTCCCAGCCGAAGCCGTCCGGCACCAGCGCGCCGAAGCGGGCACTGTCGCGGACGGCGAGGCTGCCGCTGGCGGAAACCCGGCCGGCGGCATCCAGCCCGCCTTGCGCCCGCACCTCGGCGGCCGGCGTCGTCACCGTGGCGCTGCGCAGGGTCATCGCGCCATCGGCGGCGCGGGCGGCATCGATCGCGAATTGCACCGGGGTCGCCAGGGGCGCGGCATCGGGCGGCAGCAGCGGCGCCGCGCGTGCCTCGCCTTGCAGGGCCAGTGCCGCGGCGCCATCAGTGCCAGCGCTGACCGTGCCATGGGCATCGAAGGCGATATCGGCGCCGATCGCCGCCCGCAGCGCCAGGGTGGCGCCGGTCGCCGGCCCGTCCAGCTTGACCTGGGCGGAGAAGGCCTCGCCTTGCCGCCCGAGCAGGGTCGCTACCACGCCGCCCGGCGGTTCCTGGGCATCGAGCGTCAGGGCCAGGCGCTGGGCCTGCGGATCGAGCTCGGCGCGGAGCGCAAGCTGCCCCGGCGCGTCCTGGCGCTGGATATCGAGCCGCGCCACGATCCGGCGGTTGCTGACATCGGCCGCGCCGGTGATCGCGGCGCGCAGCCCGACGCCGGCCAGGCTTTCCCCCAGTTCCAGGCTGCCGATCCGCAACTCATCGAGCCGGATCGAGACTGGCAGTTCGGGAATGCCGCCACCGCCGCTCTCGGCCGGCGGCTCCGGCGGCGCTTCGTTGACCGGGGCCCGCGCCACCGCGATGCGGGTGGCGGCGATGCGGGTGATATGCACCTCGCGGTGCAGCAGGGCGGCGAAGTCGATCGCGATCTCCGCCTGCTCCAGTTCCAGCCAGTTCCCCTGCGCATCGGCCATGCCGAGCCTGGCGACCGAGAGCCTGCCGGGCAGCGGCCCCTGCAGGCCTTCAATGGTCAGGCCCGGCACGTTCTCCCGCGCCAGGCGCTCGATCACCGCGCGGCCGCCGGCGGTATTGGCCCAGAACAGCCCACCCACCACGCCGAGCACGGCGAGCAGCAGCACCACGACGATCGTGCCCAGGATCCAGCGCAAGACCCGCATCAGAAGGCCTGCCCGATGCCGACATAGAGCCCGTAGGAACTCTCGCCGCGGATGCGCGTCAGCGGCGTGGCGATGTCGACGCGGATCGGCCCGATCGCGGTCGCGTAGCGCACGCCGATACCGACGCCGACATGCACATCCGAGAAATTCGGCGTCGCGCTGTCGCCGACGCTGCCGGCATCAAGGAAGGCCACCATGCCCAGATTGCCGCTGATCCGCTGCCGCAGCTCGATGCTGCCCTCGACCAGGCTGGCGCCGCCGAGCGGCCGGTTGCCCGCATCGCGCGGCCCGATCGCCTGGTAGCTGTAGCCGCGCACGGAGCCGCCGCCGCCGGCGTAGAAGCGCTTGTCGAGGGTGATCTCGTCGCGGCCGGCGCCGAAGGCGGAGCCGAGTGCGGCGCGCAACGCCAGCACCGTGCCGCCATTGCCGCTCAGGTCGAAATAGGTGCTGCCGGTGGCCAGGACGCGCGTGAAGCTGCGGCCTTCGCCGAGCGACAGATAGGGCGTCGCGGTGATCGCCGCCCGCCAGCCGCTGCGCGGGTCGAGCAGGCTTGTCGTGTAGTCCCAGCGCGCGCCGACGGTGAAGCCGAGCAGGGAGAAGGACAGCATGTCGCCATCGCGGCCGACTTCCCCGGTTTCGAAGGACGGTCCGGCCTGGCCGACCAGATGCGGGCCGAGCCGGTGCTCGAACAGGGTCGAGACGACGATCGCGTTGCGATCATAGGCGTCCAGCTGCTCCCGCACCGCCTGGATGGTGGAGACGCTCTGGATGTCGCGCCGCAGCACTTCCGGTGTCCGCAGCGTGGCGGACAGGCGATAGGTCGCGTCCTGGAAACCGCCGGCATCGCCGAGCCGGGCGACCTCGCCCTCCAGCCGCAGCCGTTCGGCCGAGCCGAAGATGTTGCGGTGCTCCCAGTAGAGGCGCGCGGTCGGGCCGTAATTGGTCTCATAGCCCAGGCTGCCGCCGATCAGCCGCAATGGCCGTTCGGAGACCTCGAAGGTCACCGGCAGACGGCCATCGCCGTCCAGCTCCGCCCCCTCCCGCGCCCGCACCGTCGAGAAGGGGCCAAGGGCATTGATCGCAGTCCGCGCGCTTTCGAGGCGGGCCGGGCCATAGGTCTCGCCGCGCAGCCGGCGTTCGGCGACGCGTTCCAGCAGCGCCGTGTTCACCGTCTCGGCGCCGGTCACCCGCGGCTGGGCGAAATGGGCGAGCGGGCCGGCATCGACCACATAGGTCACGTCCATGCTGTGGCGGTCATGGTCGACCACCGTGTCGCGCGAGACGAGGCGGGCCAGCGGATACCCGGCGTCGCGCAGGCGGCCGCGCAGCGTGTCGCCGGCATCCAGCACCGGCGCGGCGCGGGCCGGGTCGCCTTCCGCGATGCCGAAGGGGGTGGCGGTCGCGATGTCGGCCCCGGGGCCGGTCACCCGGATGCTGCCGAGGGTGTAGCGCGGCCCGGGCGTGAGGGTGATGGTGACCGCCAGTTCGCCGCTGCTCTGTTCGACCCGGTCGGGCAGGGTGGGCGAATCGGGGGTTTCGCCGAGCAGCGTCACCCGGGCGGTGCCGGCCCAGTAGCCTTCGGAACGCAGCGCGGTGATCAGGCGGTCCGCATCGCCCTCGGCACGGGCCACGAGGCCGGCGTCATTGGTGGGCGAGCTTTCGCGCAGCCGTTCGAGCTGCGACACCGCGCGCGCCGCGGCATCCAGCGCTTCGTCGCCGCTCGGCGCGAACTCGACGCGATAGACGATGTCGCGCGGCTCCTGCCCGTGGCTCGAACCGGCGAGCAGGGCAAGGCACACGACGAGAATCTGAACTCTGCCCCGGACCATTCCGCATTCAACCCCGAAGCGGTGCCCTGATGCCACCCCACCTCTTGGTGAAGACTGATCGGACGCGTAAGACGGCATCATGGAAACTTCGCTTGCCGACAACCTGACCGCGTGGCGCCGGCATCTGCACGCCCATCCCGGCCTGACCCTGCATGAAGCGGAGACCGCCGCCTTCGTCGTGCGGAAGCTGCGGGAGCTGGGCGTCACCGAGATCGTGGAAGGGTTCGGCGGTCATGGCGTGGTCGCGACCTTGCGGCGCGGCGGCACCGGCGGCAATCGCGCGGTCGGGCTGCGCGGCGACATGGATGCGCTGCCGATCCAGGAAGTCGCCGAGGCGCTGCCCTGGCGCTCCACCAATCCCGGCGTGATGCATGCCTGCGGCCATGATGGCCACACCACGGCGCTGCTTGGCGCCGCCGCGCTGCTGCAGGCCGATCAGGGCTGGTCCGGCACCGTCCACCTGGTGTTCCAGCCTGCCGAGGAAGGCGGCCGCGGTGCCGAGACGA
>DASYDR010000173.1:0-17824 GCA_036499545.1 Roseomonas sp.
CTTTAGATCCATTTCCGAAATGTAAAAGCCGTCGGTCGATTCCACCATCGTACGGATACGCTCGCGCGCCGCGTCGTTCACCTTCTCCGTTGCCAGCACGCAGTAACTCTGCGCCGCCCCGCGACCTACACGCCCGCGCAACTGGTGAAGCTGCGCCAGGCCGAAGCGCTCCGCCTGCTCGATCAGCATGATGGTGGCGTCCGGCACGTCCACGCCCACTTCGACCACCGTGGTGGCGACCAGCAGCCGGGTGCGGCCGGCGGCGAAATCGGCCAGCGCCTTCTCGCGCACCGCGATGTCGAGCGCGCCATGCGCCATGCCGACCTGGCCGGGGAAGCGCTCCGCCAGCTCGGCGAAGCGGGTCTCCGCGGCGACGCTGTCATCCTTGTCGCTGCCGGTGACGGCGCGCACCACCCAATAGGCGCGCTCGCCCCGCGCCATCGCCGCGCCCAGCCGGTCCTGGATCTCCGGCAGCAGCGCCTGGCTGGCGATGCGGGTCGCGATCGGCTGGCGACCGGCCGGCTTGCCGGTCAGCCGCGTCACATCCATCTCGCCCCATTGCGTCAGCAACAGGGTGCGCGGGATCGGCGTCGCGGTCATCACCAGCAGGTCGGCTTCGCTGCCCTTGCCGGCCAGCATCAGCCGCTGCGCCACGCCGAAGCGGTGCTGCTCGTCCACCACCGCCAGGGCCAGGTCGCGAAAGCCGACGGCGTCCTGGAACAGCGCATGGGTGCCGATCACGATCGGGATGCTGCCATCGGCGAGGCCCGCCAGCACCCGCTTGCGTTCGCGCCCCTTCACCGAACCGGCCAGCAGCGCGACCGGCACGCCGGCGGCGGCGCAGAGCCGTTCGAAGGTGCGCAGGTGCTGGCGCGCCAGCAACTCGGTCGGCGCCATCAGCGCCGCCTGGCCACCGGCCTCCACCGCGCGCAGCATCGCCATCGCGGCGACCAGCGTCTTGCCGGCGCCGACATCGCCCTGCAGCAGCCGCAGCATGCGGCGCGCCGCCGTCAGGTCGGCATCGATCTCCGCGATCGCCCTGCGCTGGGACTCGGTGGGGGCGTGGCCGAAGGCGGTCAGCGCCGCCGCGCGCAGCCGGCCGTCGCCGGCAAGCGCCCGGCCGGGCCGGTCCCGCACCCGCGTCCGCACCAGGCCGATGGCGAGCTGATGCGCCAGCAGCTCGTCATAGGCCAGCCGCCGCTGCGGCAGCTTGCCCGGCGGCGCCTCCGGCGCATGCAGGGCGTGCAGCGCGGCACCAAAGCCGGGCCAGTCCTCCCGCCGCAGCAGCGCCGGGTCCTGCCATTCGGGCAGCGCCGGCAGCGCGGCCAGCGCCGCCGCCTGGGCGCGCGCCATCTGCGGCCAGAGCAGGCCGGCGGTCAGCGGCCAGATCGGTTGCCATTCCGGAATCATGGCGGGCGGTTCGATCAGCGGATCGGCATCGACCTCCAGGTTCCAGCGGCCGCCATAGGCGCGCAGCCGGCCCGCCACCCGGCGTTCCTCCCCGATCGGCAGGCGGCGGGCGAGCGCGCTGCCGGCCCAGACGGCGCGGGAGAAGGAGATGATGTCCAGCATGTCATCGCCGCAGCGGGCAGCGATGCGCCAGGGGCCGCTGCGGCTGCGTTTCGGTTCGTCCTCGGCGATCAGGACCAGCGTCACCTCCTGGCCCTCGGCCGCGTCCCCGAGTCGGGTCAGCAGCGGGCGGCGCTGGATGCGCTCCGGCAGGTGCAGCAACAGGTCGAGCACGCGCTCGCCCCCCGCGGCCTTAGCCAGCAGGTCGGGCTTTTTCACGCCTGGCAGCATGGCGATCGGCGCCAGCAACGGGGCGAGGGGGTCCGTCATCGGGCTGACAGCCATTCCATGCGGGCCTATATGCCAGCGGCTGACGATTTCGCCGAGATGACCGAACTCACCGATCCCCGCCGCCGCCGTCTGCTGTTCCGCGCCCACCATCGCGGCACCAAGGAGACCGACCTTCTGGTCGGTGGCTTCGTCGCGCGCCATATCGCCGCCTTCACCGAGGCCGAGCTCGACGAGTTGGAGGCGGTGCTGGAACTGCTCGACGTCGACCTGACCGACTGGCTTTCGGGCCGGCGGCCGATCCCGGAGGAGGTCGCGACGCCGATGCTGCTGCGCATGGCGGAAGAAAGCATGCGATCGGGCGCGGGCGTTCCGCCGGGCACCACCCGCTGATGCCGGTCCTCACCGTCCATGGCGCGCCGGAGGGATATGACGCGCTGCTGCTGGCGCGCCGCCGGGCGGAGCTGGACGGGCCCGTCATCCATGCCTGCCGCGACGATGCGCGCATGGCGCGGATGGCCGACGCGCTCGCTTTCTTCGCGCCGGAGATCGAGGTGCTGCGCTTCCCGGCCTGGGACTGCCTGCCCTATGACCGCGTCTCGCCCAATCCGGAACTGGTCGCCGAGCGCGTCGCGACCCTGACCCGGCTGCTGGAGCCGGCGCCCGGCCCGCGCATCCTGCTGACCACGATCAATGCGCTGGTGCAGAAGGTACCGCCGCGCGCCGCCTTCGCCGGCGCGACGATGAGCCTGGCGCCCGGCAGCCGGCTGCAGCCGGAGGCGCTGGCCCGCTTCCTCGAAGCGAATGGCTATGGCCGCACCGGGACGGTGATGGAACATGGCGAATATGCCATGCGGGGCGGCATCTTCGATGTCTTCCCGGCCGGGCAGCCGGATCCGGTCCGCATCGATTTCTTCGGCGACGAGGTGGAGAGCCTGCGCCGCTTCGACACCGGCACCCAGCGTAGCGGCGCCAAGGCGGAACGGCTGGTGCTGCGTCCCTCCGGCGAGGTGCTGCTCGACGAGGAGAGCATCGCCCGCTTCCGCGCCGGTTACCGGGACCTGTTCGGCAATGCCGCCGCGGAGGATCCGCTCTATGTCTCGCTGAGCGCCGGCCGCAAGCATCCGGGCATGGAGCATTGGGCCGGGCTGTTCCATGAGCATATGGAAACCCTGCTCGACTACGCGCCCGGCGCCAGCCTCTCGCTCGACCACCAGGGCGAGGATGTGCTGGCCGCGCGGTTCGAGATGATCGCCGACCATTATGAAGCCCGGCGCACGCCGGTGCGGATCGCGGAAGGCGAGGTGCCCTACCGCCCGGTGCCGCCGGACCGGCTTTACCTCGACAGCGCCGGCTGGGGCGACATGCTGCACGACCTGCAGGTGCTGCGCTTCTCGCCTTTCACCAAGCCGCCGGGCGAGCAGGGGATCGATGCCGAGGGCCGGCCCGGGCTGCTGTTCAGCGAAGCGCGCGCCGCCGGCCAGAACGTCTTCGCCGCCTATGCCGAGCATGCCAATGCCCAGGTGAAGCTGAAGCGCCGCCCCGTGCTGGCCGCCTGGACCCGCGGCAGCCGCGACCGCCTGGGCAACCTGCTGCGGGAGAATGGCGTCGCCGCCGAGGCGGCGGCCGACTGGAAGGCGGTGCGCGGGCTGGCCGAGGGCGTGGTCGCGCTGGTGGTGATGGGGGTGGAGCGTGGCTTCGCCGCCCCCGGGCTGACAGTCACCGGCGAACAGGACCTGCTCGGCGAGCGCATCGCGCGGCCGCCGCGGCGGCGCAAGCGGGCCGACCAGTTCATCGCCGACGCGACCGAGATCGCCGAAGGCGATCTGGTGGTGCACCAGGACCATGGCATCGGCCGCTACGATGGCCTGGAGACCATCGAGGTCACCGGCGCGCCGCATGATTGCCTGCGGCTGCTCTATGACGGCGGCGACAAGCTGTTCGTCCCGGTCGAGAATATCGAGGTGCTGTCCCGCTTCGGCACCGAGACCGCGGGCGTGGCACTCGACAAGCTCGGCGGCATCTCCTGGCAGAACCGCAAGGCCAAGGCCAGGCAGCGCATCCAGGACATGGCCGGCGCCCTGATCCGCATCGCGGCCGAGCGGCAGACCCGGGAAGGCGTGCCGGTGACGCCGCCGGAAGGCCTCTGGGACGAGTTCTGCGCCCGCTTCCCCTTCGCCGAGACCGAGGACCAGAGCCGCGCGATCGCCGACCTGCTGGAGGACATGGCGAGCGGACGGCCGATGGACCGGCTGATCTGCGGCGATGTCGGCTTCGGCAAGACCGAGGTCGCGCTGCGCGCGGCCTTCGCGGTCGCGATGACCGGCGCCCAGGTCGCCGTCGTGGTGCCGACGACGCTGCTGTCCCGCCAGCATTTCCGGACCTTCTCCGCGCGCTTCGACGGCTTTCCGGTGAAGGTCGGGCAGCTGTCCCGCATGGTCACCGCGAAGGATGCGGCGGCGGTGCGCGCCGGGCTGAAGGATGGCACCGTCAACATCGTGGTCGGCACCCATGCGCTGCTGGCCAAGGCCGTGGAGTTCGCCGATCTCGGCCTGGTCATCGTCGACGAGGAGCAGCATTTCGGCGTCGCCCACAAGGAGAAGCTGAAGCAGCTCAAGGCCGATGTGCATGTGCTGACCCTGACCGCGACGCCGATCCCGCGCACCCTGCAACTCGCGCTGACCGGCGTGCGCGAGATGAGCGTGATCGCGACGCCGCCGGTCGACCGGCTGGCGGTGCGCACCTTCATCATGCCCTGGGACACGGTGGTGCTGCGCGAAGCGATCCAGCGTGAGCGGTTCCGCGGCGGCCAGATCTTCTGCGTGACGCCGCGGCTGGAGGACATGCCGCGCGTCGCCGATCGCCTGCGGGAGATCGTGCCGGAAGCGCGCATCGTCGAAGCGCATGGCAGGCTGTCACCGACCGAGCTCGAACGGGTGATGACCGAATTCGGCGACGGCAAGCACGACATCCTGCTCTCGACCAATATCGTCGAAAGCGGGCTCGACATGCCGGCGGTGAACACGCTGATCATCCACCGCGCCGACCTGTTCGGGCTGGCGCAGCTCTATCAGCTGCGCGGCCGGGTCGGGCGCGGCAAGCTGCGCGGCTATGCCTTCCTGACCTGGCCGGCGGCGCATCGCCTGTCGCCTGCCGCACAGAAGCGGCTGGAAGTGATGCAGACGCTCGACAATCTCGGCGCCGGCTTCACGCTCGCCTCGCACGATCTCGACATCCGCGGCGCCGGCAACCTGCTGGGCGACGAGCAGAGCGGCCATATCCGCGAAGTCGGCATCGAGCTGTATCAGCAGATGCTGGAGGATGCGGTGGCCGATCTGCGCGCCGGGGCCGGCAAGAAGCGCGAGGATGAGGGGCGGGACTTCACGCCCAATATCGGCCTCGGCCTGCCGGTGCTGATCCCGGAAGAGTATGTGCGCGACCTGCCGGTGCGGCTCGGCCTCTATCGCCGCATCGGCGGCCTCGCCTCCGACCGCGAGATCGATGCGATGGGTGCCGAGCTTGCCGATCGCTTCGGCGCCCTGCCGCCGGAGGTGGAGAACCTGCTGCAGGTCGTCTCCATCAAGCGGCTCTGCCGGGAAGCGGGGGTGGAGAAGCTGGATGCCGGGCCGAAGGGCGTGGTCGTCACCTTCCGGCACAACCGCTTCGGCAATCCGGCCGGGCTGGTCACCTGGGTGCAGGCGCAGAAGAATGCGGTGAAGCTGCGGCCCGACCACAAGCTGGCGCTGTTGCGCGACATGGACCTGCCGCAGCGGGTGAAGGTGGCGCGCGACCTGATGCTGAACCTGGCCAAGCTGGCGCGGCAGGCCAGGGCGGCCTGACATGTCCCTCCATCGCCGCGGCGTCCTGGCTGGCCTGCTGATCGCCGGCGGCCGGACGGCGCTGGCGGCGGACGAGGCCTGGCCCGCGGCGGCCTGGGATGACCTGACCCCCGAAGCCGCCGGCTGGGCACCGGCCCCTTTGGCCGAAGCGCGCGCCTATGCGCGGCGCGCGGGCACCGCGAGTTGCATGATCCTGCACCAGGGGCGGGTGATCGCCAGCTGGGGCGACGTCACGCGCCGATTGCAGCTCTACTCGGTCAGGAAGAGCCTGCTGAGCGCGCTGATCGGCATCGCGGTCCGGGATGGCCGTATCGATCTCGACGCCACCATGGCCGGGCTCGGCATCGATGACGTGGCGCCGTCCCTGAGCGCGGTCGAGAAGCAGGCGACGGTGCGGCAGCTGCTGCAGGCCCGCTCGGGCGTCTACCATCTGGCGCTCGCCGAGACCGAGGGCATGCGCCG
The DNA here is from genome assembly GCA_036499545.1 of Roseomonas sp. Classification (GTDB taxonomy): domain Bacteria; phylum Pseudomonadota; class Alphaproteobacteria; order Acetobacterales; family Acetobacteraceae; genus Plastoroseomonas. The sequence goes on from DASYDR010000173.1 coordinate 6,099, forward strand.
CCGCCGCCCGGCGCGCGGCAGCCACCCGCCGGGCAGCTTCTGGTACTACAACAACTGGGACTTCAACGTGCTCGGCACGATCTATGAGCGCGCGACGGGCGTTTCCATCTTCGATGCGTTCCAGCGGCAGATCGCGACGCCGCTCGGCATGCAGGATTACCGCCCTTCCGATGGTTGGCACCTGCGTGGCGCAGCTTCGGAGCATGCGGCCTACCCCTTCCGGATGAGCGCTCGCGACCTGGCACGCTTCGGACTGCTGTATCTGCGCGGGGGCCGCTGGCGCGACCGGCAGGTGGTCCCGGCGGCCTGGGTGCGGGAGAGCACGACGGGCTGGTCGGAGACCTATCTCGGTTCCGGCTATGGCTATCTCTGGTGGACCGGCTTTCCGGATCGCCGCGTTGCGATCATGAACCTGGCGCCGGGCGGCTTCTGGGCGGATGGCTCGCGGGGGCAGTTCGTCGTCGTCGATCCCGCGCATCAGCTGGTGGTCGTTCACCAGACCGACGGCACGCGCGTCACCGAGCGGCAGATGGGGCACCTGATGTGGCTGATCCTGACTGCAGCGCGCGTTCAGGATCCCGGAGCCGATCCGGAAGCCGGCTGAGCCAATTGGCGACCGGCCCCGAATGGAGGCCGCCGGTCGTCCGCCGTCTGGGGCTTGTTCAGCGCCGGTAGTCGGTGCCCTGGCGGTCGATGCGGCGCAGCAGCGCTTCCCATTGCCGTACGCCGTATTCCGGCGTCTTGCGCAGCGCGCCCATGCGCTTCGCGGCGCGTTCGACGATATGCGGCGCGATGAAGACCGGCGGCTCGTCCAGGGTCCGCGCGATCATCTCCACCTCGCAGGCGCGTTCCAGCATGTAGAGGCGGTAGAGCGTGCCGGGGATGGTCGGGCCGGCGGTCAGCAGGCCGTGGTTCAGCAGCACCAGGCTACCGCCGCGCCGGGCGCTGTCGCCGAGCGCGGCGCATTCCTCGGCCGAGGTCGGGATGCCGTATTCGTGGTAGACCACGTCATCCAGCACATGCAGCGCGTCCTGGCTGATCGGCCGCAGGCCCTGGCGCAGCACGGAAATGCCGGCGCCGGCGCGGGTGTGCGAATGCATGATGCAGGCGATGTCCGGGCAGGCCTTGTAGACGCCGCTGTGGATGGTGAAGCCGGCGGCGTTGTAGCGGCCGCCGCCGCCGAGCACCTCGCCCTCCAGATTCATCTTCACCAGGCTCGACGCGGTGATCTCGTCGAACATGTCGCCGTAGTTGTTGATCAGGAAGCTGCCGGGCTCGCCCGGGACGCGCAGCGACATGTGCGTCTCCAGCAGGTCGGTCCAGCCGAGATGCTCGACGATGCGGTACAGCGCGGCCAAGTCGCAGCGCGCCTGCCATTCCGCGGCGGTCATGCCGATGGCGTCGGTCTTGGCGGCAGCGGACATGGCTTCTTCCCCAGTGTCGTTGTTCGGCTTTGGCCGGAGCTTAGAGCAGATCTTCCGGCTATGTCTTGTCCGCCGCCAATGTGTGCGCGACGACCGCATTGGCATGGCCATGCCCCATGCCATGCTCATTCTTCAGCATGGCGACGAGGTCCATGTGCTTCGCCGGCAGATGCCTGCGGACCAGCTCCTGCCACGCGCTGATGGGGCGGCCGTACTTCTTTTCGATCGAAGGGAAATAGGAAGCGGGCCCCTTGGCCGGCGTGTCCGTCATCGATGATCCACCTCGTCCTGCGGCCGTCCCGTGGCCTTAGATCCCGTCCACCAGCGCGACTTCCAGCAGCCGCTCCAGCACCTCCGGCTCCTGCGCGCCGGCGATGGCGTGGCGGCCGCCGATCACGAAGCAGGGCACGCCGTTGATGCCCAGGCGATGGGCGCGAAGATTATCCGCATGCACCGCCTCGGTCTCGGCATGGCCATAGAGGAATTGTCGCGTGGCGCGGAATTCCAGCCCGACCGCGGCGCCGAGCGCGGCCAGGGTCTCGGTCGCGCCGATATCGGCGCCTTCCAGGAAATAGGCTTCGAAGATCCGGTCCACCATCGGCTCCGCCAGCCCGTGCTGCGCGGCGAAGCGCACCAGGCGATGCGCGTCGATGGAGGAGGGGATGCGGCGGATCCGGTCGAAGCGGAAATCGATGCCTTCCTGCCGGCCGACATCGGCGATGGCGGCGTGCAGGCGGCGGGCCCGGTCCTCACCGCCGAATTTCCGCACGAGGTAGTCCTGCCGGGCGATGCCGTCCGGCGCGATGTCCGGGTTCAGCAGGAAGGGGCGCCATTGCAACTCGGCCAGCACGTCCGGACGGGCGCGCAACGCGCGCATCAGGCGCCGCGTGCCGAGGAAGCACCAGGGGCAGACCAGGTCGAAGACGATCTCGACGGTGGTGCGGGCGCGGGGAGGGGACAGCAGGTTCACGGAGGCAGGATAGACCGCTCCGCCCGCGGTTTACAGCCGGGCAGGGCCCGTGTAGCCTTTCAGAAAGCAAGTAATAAATTCGCCTGGTGAATTCAGAGCGCCATTGGCGGGCAGGAGGAAGCGTATGGGCGGGCCGCTCGAAGGGTTGCGCGTGGTGGAAGTGGGCGTGGCGATGGCCGGGCCCTTCTGCGCGATGACGCTCGGCGATTTCGGCGCGGAGGTGGTGAAGGTCGAGCGCGTCGATGTCGGCGACGACAGCCGCTCCTGGCCACCTTATTTCGACGGCGCCATGGGCTATTATTACGGCGCCGCCAATCGCAACAAGCGCAGCGTCGCGCTCGACCTGAAATCCCCGGATGGGATCGAGGTCGCGCGGCGGCTGATCGCGCGCGCCGATATCCTGGTCGACAATTATCGCATCGGCGCGCTCGCCCGCGCCGGCTTCGACTGGGACAGCCTGCAGCGCCTCAACCCCCGGCTGATCTACTGCTCGATCAGCGGCTTCGGCGCCAGCGGCCCGCGGGCCGCGGATCCGGCCAATGACCTGTTCATGCAGGCCTATTCCGGCGGCATGAGCATCACCGGCGAAGAAGGCGGCGGCCCGGTCAAGATGGGCATCTCGATCGCCGATATCGGCGCCGGCATGCTCGGGACCATCGGCGTCATGATGGCGGTGGAAGCGCGGCACCGCACCGGGCGCGGCCAGCGCGTCGACACCTCGCTGCTCGAGGGCCAGATGGCGATGCTGGCGCATTTCATCACCCGCTTCTTCGCCTCGGGCGAGGTGCCCGGCCCTTCGGGCAGCGGCGCGCTGACCAGCCCGACCTATCGCGCCTTCAAGGCGTCGGACGACTGGATCGTCATCTCCGCCTTCAACCAGCGCATGTGGCGCGGCCTCTGCACCGCGCTCGACCATGGCGACTGGATCGAGGATCCGCGCTTCGTCGACGCCACCGCCCGCATCGCCAACCGGATGGAGCTGATCCGGCTGATCGGGGAGACGGTGGCGACGCGCCCGGTCGCGGATTGGCAGGCCCGCCTCAAGGTCAATGACGTGCCCTGCTGCCCGATCAACAAGATCGACAAGGTGGTGCAGGAAGAACAGGTGCGCGCCCGCCGGATGGTGGAGGAGGTCGTGCTGCCCGGGCTCGGCACCATGAAGATGTCGGGGTTGCCGGTGAAGCTGAGCGAGACGCCGGCCTCGATCGACCTGCCGCCGCCGCGGCTCGGCCAGCACACCGCGGAGGTGATGCAGGGCCTTGGCTACGCCGAGGCCGAGATCGCGGCCCTTGCGGCCAAGGGCGCGGTCGGGCTCGATGAGGGATGGCGCGCCGGCGACCAGCCGAAGCGTGCCGGCTGAGATGGATTTCGCAAGGAGAGCACAAGCATGGCGCTGCTGACCGAAGAGGCGCGCGCATTCATCGGCACCGAGAGTGAGCCCTTCGCCGCCTGCGACGCGGTGGAGGCCGGCGCGGTGCGGCGTTATGCGCAGGCGATCATGGATCCGGACCCGGCCTATGCCGATGCGGCGGCCGGGGCGCGCTATGGCGGCGCCGTCGCGCCGCCGATCTATCCGAGCTTCATGTTCCGCACCGCCTTCGGCGAGCCCGATGTGGTGACCGACCGCGCGCATGACCCGGATTACGACGGCATCGTCATGGGCGCCGGCAACGGCCTGCCGGAACTGCCGCTGCATGGCCTCGCGCTGCTGAACGGCGGCGCCGAGATCGAGTTCTACGCCTATGCCAAGCATGGCGAGCGCGTGTTGCAGAAGTCGCGCTACGCCGACATCTACGAACGCGAGACCAAGTCCGGCCCGATGATCATCGTGATCATCGAGACCGAGTACACGACCGAAGCGGGCCAGCTGCTGCTGCGCGCGCGCAAGACCACTCTGCGGCGGTGAGCGACATGCGCGAACGGATCGATTTCGAGGATGTCGCCATCGGCGACCAGCTGGCCCCGCTGGGCAAGGGGCCGCTGACCACGCCGCATCTGATGCGCTGGTCGGCCGCCATGGAGAATTGGCACAAGATCCATTACGACAAGCCCTTCGCCATGGAGCATGACAAGCTGCCGGGCCTGCTCATCAACGGGTCCCTGAAGCAGCAATTCATCGCCCAGTTCCTGAAGGAATGGGCGGGGCGCGCCGGCTGGGTCTGGCAGATCAAGTTCCAGTTCCGTGCCATGAACATCGTGGGCGAGACGCTCTCGATCTGGGCGACGGTGAAGAACAAGCGGGAAGCCGCGGATTACGGCCTGATCGACCTCGATGTCGGCATCCGCAACGAGAAGGGGCTGGAATCGACGCCGGGCTCCGCGGTGGTGGCGCTGCCCTATCGCGGCCGCGCGCCGGTACCCTATCCCTTCGTGCCGCCCGCCGCCTGATGGACCCGGTCGCCGCCCTGCAGGCCGAGGCCCGCCGCATCGAGACGCCTTGCGGCGAAGGCCGCATGGTGTGGCATCAATGGGGGCAGGGCCGGCCGCTGGCGCTGTTCCATGGCGGCGTCGGCTCCTGGCGGCATTGGCTGCGTACCATCCCGGCCTGGAAGGACGGGCACCGGCTGCTGGTGCCGGACATCCCCGGGCTCGGCGAATCCGATGCGCCGCCGGAGCCGCCGGCGATCGAGACCGTGGCGGGGATCGTGGCCGATGGGCTGCTGTCGCAGCTCGGGCCGGACGAGAAGGTCGATCTGATCGGCTTCTCCTTCGGCGGCACGGTCGCCGCCTATGTGGCGCAGGCGATCGGCACTCGCGCGCGATCGCTCACCATCATCGGCGCCGGCGGGCTGGTGCCGGCCAAGGCGCCGATGAACCTGGTGCGGGTGCGCGGCAAGACCGGCACCGAGCTGCGCGAGGCGCATCGCACCAATCTCGGCCTGATGATGATCGGCGATCCCGCGAAGATCGATGACCTGGCGCTCGACCTGCAGGACTGGAACTCGGCGCATTCCCGCCTCGACACCCGTGCCTATGTCGCGCAGGGCGCGCTGCGGCGCGTGCTTGGCACGCTCACCCTGCCGGTCGACGCGATCTGGGGCGAACGCGACCAGCTTGCCTATTGGGGCCTGCCGGAGCGCATCGCGGCGTTCCGGGCGCTGCAGCCGGACGCGCGGGTGACCATCATCCCCGATGGCGGCCATTGGCTGCCCTATGAACAACCCGCGGCGCTCGATGCCGTGCTGCGCGACTATCTCGATAATCCGCGCCCGTCGCAGGGCTCAGCCTGAGCATCCGGTGGCCGCAGGGCCGGACGGCTCGAAGGCCTTAATCAGAAGCCCCACTCAACAAGGGAGATCACGCCATGGCACTCACCCGCGCGCTCGGCGCCTTCGTCGCCGGACTGGATGCGAAGGCGGTTCCGGCCGAAGCCTTCCGCATCGCCCGCATGGGCCTGATCGACTGCGTCGGCGTGATGATCGCCGGTCGCGATGACGACGCGCCGCAGATCCTGCGCCGCGTCCTGGCGCCCACCGGCGGCGAGGCGACGCTCTATTTCAGCGACCTGCATGCCCCGGCGCCGGAAGCCGCCTGGATCAACGGCACCGCGGCGCATGCGCTCGATTTCGACGACGTCTCGCTGCGCGGCCATCCCTCGACGGTGCTGGTGCCGGCGATCATGGCGGAGGCGGAGGCGCTTGGCTCCTCCGGCGCCGAAATCCTGACCGCCTATGTCGCGGGCTATGAGGTCTGGGCCGAGCTGATCCGGCGCGAGGGCGGCATGCTGCACAGCAAGGGCTGGCACCCGACCGGCGTGCTCGGCGCCGTCGCCGCCGCCGCCGCCTGCGCCAAGTTGCACGGGCTGGACGCGGAACGCGCGACCATGGCGATCGCGCTTGGCGGCTCCCAGAGTGCCGGCCTGATGGCCAATTTCGGCACCATGACCAAGCCCTTCCATGCCGGGCGCTCGGCCCATGCCGGCCTGATGGCGGCGCGGCTGGCCAAGGCCGGCTTCACCGCCTCCCCGGATGCGATGGAGCATCCGCAGGGCTTTCTCAGCGCGGTCTCCCAGCATGGCGAGACGGACCGGGAGAGCGTTGCGACCGTGGGCCACCAGTTCCGCATCCTGACCGAAGGCCTCAGCATCAAGAAGTTCCCTGCCTGCTACTGCACGCACCGCGCCATCGACGGCGCGCTGCAGCTGGTGCGGGAGAACAGCTTCGCCGCCGAGGAGGTCGCGAAGATCGAGGTGCATATCAGCGACCGCTTCGCGACCATCCTGCGCAACGCCAAGCCGCAGACCGGGCTGGAGGCGAAGTTCAGCATGCAGTTCGCCATGGCCGCTTCGGTCATCGCCCGCCGCGTCGGCCTGCCGGAACTGACCGATGCCTTCGTGCGGCGCCCGGATGTGCAGGCGCTGATGACCAGGGTGCAGGTGCTGCCGAACCAGGACTACGACCCGGAAAGCCCCTCCGGCTCGCGCTTCGACAAGGTGGTCGTCACGCTGAAGGATGGCCGCGTCATCAACGGGCCGGAGATCCGCCGCGCCCGCGGCCATGCGACGATCCCGCTGTCGGATGGCGAACTGTTCGAGAAGTTCCGCGCCTGCCTCGAGGTCGGTGGCGAGGCGGCGCGCGCCCAGGCTCTTTTCGACCGCCTGCTCGCGCTCGATACCATCCCGGCGCGGCAGATCGCCGCCGCGGCGTAATTCTGGCCTCGGGCGCATGCGCGGCCGCCGGGGCCAATGGCGGCCCGCGGCCGTGCGGCGCCTGGTCTGGGTGAGGAACCAGGGTTGACCATCTGGGTGGCCAGCCGCGAGGCTGGTTGCCGATGGCCAAGAAGTCGCTCGAATTCCGGCATCTGGAGGCGTTTCGCGCGATCATGCGCAGCGGCACCGTCACCGGTGCTGGCGCCATGCTGGGCATGTCCCAGCCGGCGGTCAGCCGGCTGCTGTCGCAGACCGAGGCGCTGGCCGGCTTCCTGCTGTTCGAACGGGTGCGCGGCCGCCTGGTGCCGACCGCGACCGCCCAGGCCCTGCACGAGGAGACCGAGCGGGTCTTCATCGGCATCGAGGAAGTGGCGGCCCTGGCGGAGCGGCTGCGCGCGCAGTCGCTGCGCCGGGTGGTCATCGCCTCCCTGCCGACCCTGACACTGGCCCTGCTGCCGGCGGCGGTGGTCGCCTGGCGCGCGGCCGGGCGGCGGGAAACGCTGTCGATCCATTCCCGCGCCGCCGGCGGCGTGCTCGGGCTCGTGGCGTCCCGCCAGGCCGATCTCGGCATCGGTGTCAGCGTCCCGAACATTCCCGGCGTGCGGTCCTCCCCCCTGATCCGAACCCGCGGCTGGTGCGTGATGGCGCCCGGTCACCGCCTGGCGGCGAAGCCCGTGGTGCGGGCCGCGGATTTCGACGGCGAGGCCTATATCGCGCTCTCCCGCGAGGAAGGGCGCCAGGCGCTGATCGAGGACGCGCTGCGCGGCAGCGGGGCGCGGCCGGTGGAAGCGGTGGAATGCCGGATGACCGCCGGCGCCGTCGCCATGGTCGCGGCCGGGCTCGGCATCACCATCGCCGATGCGTTTTCGGTCTCGGTCCATCAGCACCAGGGCCTGGTGCTGCGGCCCTTCGAACCGGCGGTCAGCTTCCATTACCACCTGATCTGGCCGGAGGAGGTGCGCGATACCTTCGGCCGCGCCGCCCTGGCCCAGGCCATCCGCAACGCCGCGCGTGCCGTGGTGGACCAGGTCACTGCCCGGATGGCGGCGCCATAAGCCGGAGAGGCACCCCATAACCGATTGGTATGGGTTGGCGCGGCCACCGCGTGTCAGCCTGACTGTCGCATGAACGACATATCCGGCCCCTTCGTCCCAGGTTTCGTCGAGCGCCCCTATTGGTGGGACGCCGCGCCGCCCACCCCATCGGACGCACCGCTGCCCGACACCGCCGAGGTGGCGATCGTCGGCGGCGGCATCGCCGGCCTTTCCACCGCGCTGGAACTTGGCCGCAATGGCGTGAAGGCCCTGGTCATCGACCGGGAAGCGATCGGCTGGGGCGCTTCGTCCCGCAACGGCGGTGCGCTGAGCGGGGCGGGTGGGCTCGGCAAGGTACGGTCCGACCTGGTGGAAGCCTTCGGTGCCAAATTCGTGGCCGAACTGGTCGAGGAAGGCGAGGCCGCTTTCGAGACCTTCGAGGCGCTGGTGGCGCGGGAAGCGCTTGATTGCGACTATGCGCGCTGCGGCCGCTTCGTCGGTGCGCATGCGCCGAAGGCGATGGACGCGCTGAAGCGCCGCGCCGAGATGGTCAACGCCACCGGCAGCGAGCAGGCCTTCCTGATCCCGCGCGAGCGCGTGGCGGAAGAAATCGCGACCGACCGCTTCTTCGGCGGCATGGTGCTGCATCGCGCTGGCTCCCTGCATCCGGGCAAATACGTGCGTTCGCTGGCGCAGGCGGCGGCGCGGCAGGGGGCGACGCTGGTGGGCGGCGTGGAACTGCGCGGCTACCGGCGTGAAGCCGATGGCGGCTTCGTGCTCGACACCAGCCGCGGGCCGGTGCGGGCGCGGCACCTGATGCTGGCGACCAACGGCTATACCGGGCCGGCCACGCCCTGGCACCGGCGCCGCCTGGTCCCGGTCGCCAGCTACATGATCGCGACCGAGGCGATCGGGGAGGAGCGGGTGCGCCAGGCGCTGCCGAAGCTCCGCGTCTATGGCGACACCAAGAAGGTGCTCTATTATTTCCGGCCTTCCCCGGATCATCGCCGCATCCTGTTCGGCGGCCGGGCCAGTTTCGTCGATGCCGATACCCGGCGCTCGGCCGCGACGCTGCATCGCTTCATGGTGGACCTGATCCCCGGCTTGCGGGACGTGCGCCTGACGCATTCCTGGAAGGGCAATGTCGCCTTCGCCTTCGACATGATGCCGCATGTGGGCGTGGAGGAAGGCGTGCACTACGCCATGGCCTGCAACGGCAGCGGCGTCGTCACGATGACGCATTTCGGCCAGGTCGCGGCACAGCAGATCCTCGGCGGATCGAACCGGGTTTCGGCCTTCGCGCGGCTGAAATTCCCGACCGCGCCATTCTACACCGGCACGCCCTGGTTCATGCCGTTCATCGGCATGGCGTACCAGTTGCGCGATCGGCTCGATGGCTGGCGCCTGGGGCCGGGCCGGTGACGGGCGCGCAGCCCGGCGCCACGGCGGGGAAACCCCGCGCACGATCAAGCGATACAGGGGGGCAAGACATGACCAGGAACCTGATACTGCCGCGCCGGCTGCTGCTCGGCGCCGCGCTCGCCGCGCCGGTGATCATCGCGCGGCCGGCGCGCGCCGATGGCGAGGTGATCGTGCGCACGCCGGGCGGTGCCTATGACGACGTCATGCGGCGCTTCGTCTACGACCCCTTCACCCAGGCGACCGGCATCCGCGTCACCGTCGTGGCGGCGACCGGGGCCAAGCTGATCGCGATGTTCCGGGCCAACAATGTCGAACTCGACCTGATCGACACCGGCGACGCCCAGCTGATGACCCTGGAAGGCATGGGGGCGCTGGCGCCGATCGCCTATGATCGCTGGCAATGGTCGAAGCCGGAGGATGTGACCGCGGAGGTCAAGCTGCCCTACCGCGTCGGCAACTTCACCTATGCGACCGTGCTGGCCTACAACAAGGACAGCTTCCCGGGCGATAACCATCCGAATTCCTGGGCGGAATTCTGGGATGCCGGCCGCTTCGCCGGGCCGCGCATGCTGGCCGATATCGCATCCGCCTCGGTGAACCTCGAATTCGCGCTGCTCGCCGACGGGGTGCCGAAGGAGCAGCTCTACCCGATCGACCTCGATCGCGCGCTGCGCGTCATGACGCGGATCCGGCCGCAGATCCGCCGCTTCTGGGACAGCGGCGCGATGGCGGCACAGATGCTGTCGGACCGCGAGGTGGTGCTGGGCTCGATCTGGAATGGCCGGCTGCAGACGCTGATCGATCGCAACGCGCCGCTCGCCTATACCTGGAACGAGCATATGATCCAGGTCCAGGCGCTCGGCATCTTCAAGGATGCGCGCAATGTGGAAGGCGCGCAGCGGCTGGCCGACTTCATGCTGCAGCCGCAGGTCCAGGCCGCCTACTCGAAGGCGCTGATCTACGGCCCGACCAATGAGCGCGCTTTCGACCTGATGACGCCGGCCGAGCGGCTGCGTATGCCGGGCGGCGAGAATTCCCGCCGCAGCGGCTTCTACCAGAACATCGCCTGGTGGGATCAGAACCGGGAGCGCGTGGCGCGCGCCTGGTCGCGCTGGGCCCTGCGGTGAGCGCGGGTTCGGTCGCGCTCGAGGCGGTCACCAAGCGGTACGGGGCGGAGACGGTGGTGGCGGGCGCCTCGCTCGCCATCCCCGAAGGCGAATTCTTCACCCTGTTGGGCCCGTCCGGCAGCGGCAAGACCACGACCCTGTCGATGCTGGCCGGCTTCGTGGTGCCGGATGCGGGCCGCGTGATGATGGGCGGGCGCGACATGACCCGGGTGCCGCCGCGAGGGCGCGGCCTCGGCATGGTGTTCCAGAACTACGCGATCTTCCCGCACCTGACCGTCGCCGAGAACGTCGCCTTTCCCCTGACCGTGCGCGGCGCACCGAAGGCGGAGACGGCGTCGCGGGTCGCCGAGGCGCTGGCGATGGTGAAGCTCACCGGTTTCGAGGCGCGCTATGCCCGCCAGCTCTCGGGCGGGCAGCAGCAGCGGGTCGCGCTGGCGCGCGCCATCGTCGCGCATCCGAAGGTGGTGCTGATGGACGAACCGCTCGGCGCGCTCGACAAGAACCTGCGCTACCACATGCAGGTCGAGATCAAGGAGATCCAGCGCCGCCTCGGCATGACGGTGATCTACGTCACCCATGACCAGGAGGAGGCACTGACCATGTCCGACCGCATCGCGATCATGGATCGCGGCCGGATCGCCCAGATGGGACCGCCGCGCGAGGTCTATGAGCAGCCCGGGAGCAGCTTCGTCGCGGCGTTCCTGGGGGAAGCGAACCTGCTGCGCGCACGGCGCGACGGGGCGGCGGTGCGCGGCCCGGGCGGCGTCGTCCTGGCGGCGGGCGCCGGAGCCTTCGACGGCGCGGAAGGGCTGCTCTTCATCCGGCCGGAGAAGGTGAGCGTCACCGCGGGACGTCTGGAGGCGCTGCCGAACCATCTGCCCGGGCGGGTGCTGCACGCCTCCTTCCTCGGCAACATCGTGCGCTACCTGGTGGAGGTGGGCGAGGGCGCGACGCTGCTCTGCGATGCCGCCAACGCCGCCGGGGCGGTGCCGTGCCAGCCCGGCGACGCGGTGACGCTGCGCTGGCGTGCCGAAGACAGCCGGCTGCTGGCGGGCTGACGCGCGATGCCGCTCCGCCCCGTCTCCGCCTGGCTGCTGCTGG
>DASYDR010000174.1:0-18923 GCA_036499545.1 Roseomonas sp.
ATGGCGGGGAGGAGCAACTGGCCTCCCGTGTCGAGATCTCGGCCAGCCACCGGCAGCCGCTGTTCCTGCGCGCCAGCCTGCTCGGCACCGCGGTCGGCAGCTTCGACCTGGCGCTGGAAGCCTATGTGCCGCCGCCGCCGCCGAACTTCCCGACCAGCATCGAGGCGGCCAATGCGGCGGCCCCGCTCGCCGTCGGGCAGGCGACGCCGATCCGGCTGGCCAATGGCCAATCCGCCTTCTTCCGCCTGCCGGAGGGCGACCTGGTCGCGCTGACCCGGGCGCTGACGGGCAATACCGACACGGTGCTGGCGGTGCTCGATGCGCAGGGCAATGTGGTGGCCGAGGATGATGATGGCGGTGGCGGTCTCGCCTCCCGCCTCGAAATCGCGGCCAGCGAGCATCGGCCGCTGATCCTCCGCGCCGGCACCCTGGATGGCCGGGCCGGTGGCTTCGAACTGGTGCTGCAGGCGGATGCGCCGCAGGCGGCGGGTGGCCCGGCCTTCCCGACCTCCCTCGCCGCGGCCGCGGTGGCGCCGCCGCTCGGGCTCGGGGAGCCGATATCGATCCGGCTGCGGCGCGGCCAGCAGGCCTATTTCCGGGTGCCGGAGGGGGCGCTGGTGGCGCTGACCCGCAACCTCGAGGGCAATACCGACACGGTGCTGGCGCTGCTCGACGAGAACGGCACGATGCTGAGCGAGGATGATGATGGCGGCGGCGGCCTGGCGTCCCGCCTTGCCATCGATGCCGAGCGCAAGCGGCCGCTGTTCATCCGCGCCGGGGTCTTCGGCGACGGCACCGGCGGCCGTTTCGAGCTGATGCTCGAGCGGGCGGCGCGCTAAATCGGGCCTCAAACGCCGGCGCGCGCATGCGCGCGCTTGGCTTCCGCGCTGTGAGGGTGCATTGGCGGCAGATGATGGTCGTGCGCGGGGCCGCATTCGCGGCCCCGGAGCATCGGCTTCGCCTCGCTCCGCCGGAATGGGCGGCGGCCTGTGGCCGCGGGGTTGGCTTCGGCGATCTGCCCGGATGCATGGCCGCATCCCGTTGCTGCGCTTGCACTGCGGGGCCGTGATGGCTATCTGGAGGGTTCGGCGGCCCCCGCCCACCCATTGCATTCCGGAGCCACCATGGCACGCGTCACGGTCGAAGACTGCATCGTCAAGATCCCCAACCGGTTCGACCTCGTCCTGCTGGCGGCGCAGCGCGCCCGCAATATCAGCCGTGGCGAGGAGCCGACCCTGGAGCGGGACGACGACAAGAACCCGGTCATCGCGCTGCGCGAGATCGCCGAGGAGACGATCGAGCTGCCGCCGCTGGAGGCCGACCTGATCAAGTCGCTGCAGCGCGCCCCGGAGCCGGAGCCGGCCGAGGAAGAGGTGCTCGACCTCATCGCGACCGACGAGAACATCTTCGGCGTGATGGACGTCAACGAGGAGCAGCTGCCCGAGGCGGGCGCCGAGGACCTTTCCGCCGATGATATCGAAGCGGCGATCGCGGCCGAACTCGGCGGCAAGCGCTGACGCAGCGTCCGATGACCGGAGGGCCGAATGGCCCGGAGGTCTGAATCGGCCGCTCGACTGACGGAGGCATGGCCCGCCGCGCGGGCCGATGAGGTGATCCTTGAGAACGGGTGACGCGATGGCCGGTGGATCTGCTCCGCCCGTCCGCGCGCCCGAAGGGCTGGCCGCCGGCACGGTGCCATCCCCCGGCGCGGCCCTGGCCCGCATCGTCGGCGCCTATGACGCGCGCGCCGACCTGGCGCTGATCGAGGCGGCCTATGCGCTGGCCGAGAAGGCCCATGCCCCGCAGAAGCGCGAGAATGGCGAGCCCTATATCGTCCATCCGCTGGCGGTGGCCGAGATCCTGGCCGGCTATCGGCTGGACCAGGGCAGCATCGTCACCGCCCTGCTGCATGACGTGGTCGAGGACACGCCGATCGGCCTGCCCGAGATCGAGAAGCGGTTCGGCAAGGAAGTCGCGCGCCTCGTCGACGGCGTGACCAAGCTGACCCGGCTGGAGCTGCAGTCGGAGCGCACCAAGCAGGCCGAGAATTTCCGCAAGCTGGTCCTGGCGATGAGCGAGGATATCCGCGTGCTGCTGGTGAAGCTCGCGGACCGGCTGCACAACATGCGCACCCTGGGCGCGGTGCCGAAGCCGGAGAAGCGGCGCAAGACGGCGCGCGAGACGCTCGAGATCTACGCGCCGCTGGCCGAGCGCATCGGCATGGACGCGCTGAAGACCGAGATCGAGACCCTCGCCTTCCGCGAGATCGATGCCGATGCCTGGGCCACGATCGCCGCGCGCCTGACCTTCCTGCGCGGCCAGGGCGCCGACCTGATCGAGGCGATCGAGGCGGATGTGAAGCGGGTGCTGGCCGATGCCGGCGTCACCGTCGCGGATGTGATGGGGCGGGAGAAGTCGCCCTATTCCATCTGGCTCAAGATGCAGAAGAAGAACGTGGCGTTCGAGCAGCTCTCGGACATCATGGCCTTCCGCGTGATCGTGACCGACAAGGCGGATTGCTACGCCGCGCTCGGCGCCATCCATTCCGCCTATCGCGTGGTGCCCGGGCGCTTCAAGGACTACATCTCGACGCCCAAGACCAATGGCTACCAGAGCCTGCACACCGGCGTGACGGTGCCGGAGCGGCGCAACGCGAAGATCGAGGTGCAGATCCGCACCCGCGAAATGCACGAGGTCGCGGAATTCGGCGTCGCGGCGCACTGGATCTACAAGCAGGGCGACAGTGTCGCCAAGGACCGCAAGCGCTTCCCCTGGGTGCGCGACCTGCTGGAGATCCTGGACGCGGCCAGCGACCCGCAGGATTTCCTGGACCACACCAAGCTGGAGCTGCATCGCGACCAGGTCTTCTGCTTCACGCCGAAGGGCGACCTGATCGAATTGCCGCGCGGCGCGACGCCCGTCGACTTCGCCTACCAGGTGCACAGCCAGGTCGGCGATGCCTGCGTCGGCGCCAAGGTGAACGGCAAGATCGTGCCGCTGCGCCACCAGCTGGAGAATGGTGACCAGGTCGAGATCATCACCGCACGCGGCGGCTCCCCCAATCCGCAATGGGAACGCTTCGTCGCGACTGGCAAGGCGCGCGCGCGCATCCGCCGCTTCGTGCACGCCCAGCAGCGCAGCGAGCATCAGGAAGCCGGCCGCGCCGCGATCGCCAAGGCGGTGCGGGCGGAAGGGCTCGACTATTCGGAGAAGCTGATCGAGCCGGCGGTGAAGGTGCTGAAGCAGCCGGACTTCGCCACGCTCTGCGTCGCGGTCGGCGCCGGCAATCTCTCGGCGCGCGAAGTGGTGCATGCGGCGGTGCCGGAGCTGAAGGGGCCGCCGCGCGCCGTCGACACCCTGCCGCTGGCGCGGCCGCGCGGCCGGCTCGGCGCCGGGCAGACGCTGACGCCACCGGGGAAGGGCGACAAATCGGCACCGGCGCGGCGCGATTCCGCGATGGGCATCAGCGGCCTGGTGACCGGCATGGCGGTACATTTCGCCGGCTGCTGCCATCCGCTGCCGGGCGACCGCATCGTCGGCATCGTGACCACCGGCCGCGGCGTCACCATCCACAAGAACGACTGCCATTCGCTGGAAAGCTTCTCGGCGACGCCAGAGCGCTTCATCGATGTGGATTGGGAATACGACACCACGCCGCGCGGCGTGCATGTCGGCCGCATCGAGGTGGTGACCGAGGGCGGCGGCTCGAACGCGCTGGCCGGCGTCACCACCGCGATCGCCAAGCAGGAAGGCGCGGTCAGCAGCCTCAAGATCACCAACCGTGCCGCGGAGTATTGCGAATTGCTGGTGGATGTGGAGGTCCGCGACCTGAAGCACCTGTCCACCATCATCGCGGCGCTGCGTGCCTGCCCCGGCGTCACCGGCGTGGAGCGGGCGCGGAGCTGACCCCATGATCATCGGCCTTGGCAGCGACATGGTGGATATCCGTCGCATCGAACGGGTCATCGAACGGCATGGCGACCGGTTCATCGAGCGCATCTTCACGCCGCTGGAGCGCGCCAAGGCGGCCAGGCGGACGGAGAAGATCCGGGCCGCCACCTTCGCCAAGCGCTTCGCGGCGAAGGAAGCTGCTTCCAAGGCGCTCGGCACCGGCTTCCGCGCCGGCGTGTTCTGGCGCGATCTCGGGGTGGTGAACCTGTCCAGCGGGGCGCCGACCTTGCGGATGACCGGCGGTGCCGCGGCCCGGCTGGCCGCCATCACGCCGCCCGGGCATGCCGCGCAGGTGGCGCTCACCATGACCGACGAATACCCTTACGCCCAGGCGATGGTCATGATCACCGCCGTGAAGCTGCCGTAAGAATGCTCGGCCATTCCTTGACATACCCGGGTTCGCGGCGCTTCCCTCCGCCAGCCCGTGGCCGCGGCGGCATCTGGCCCGCGCAGCGCGGCTGAAACACGGACGAAACCTTTCATGCGGGCGAAATCCCCTTCCATGGCGAAGAAATCGGGCGGCTGGGGCGAGAGCATCCGGACGGTGCTCTATGCGGGCCTCATCGCGATCGGCGTGCGCACCATCGCCTTCGAGCCTTTCAACATCCCCTCGGGCTCGATGATCCCCACGCTGCTGGTGGGCGATTACCTCTTCGTCTCCAAGTACAGCTACGGCTATTCGCGGCATTCGATCCCATTCAGCCCGAACATCTTCTCCGGCCGCATCTTCGGGCGCCTGCCGGACCGGGGCGATGTCGCGGTGTTCAAGCTGCCGCGCGACGGCACCACCGACTACATCAAGCGCATCGTCGGTCTGCCCGGCGACCGCATCCAGGTGCGCCAGGGCATCCTCTACGTGAACGGTGCCGCGGCGCGGCGGGAGCCGCTCGGCCCCTATACCGTCGAAGGCGACGGGCCGCGCCTGGTGGTGCGCTGGTACCGGGAGACCTTCCCGGGCGCCGGCCAGCAGCCGCACCAGATCCTGGAAATCTCCGACGACATGCCTTTCGACAATACGCCGGAATTCGTGGTGCCGGCCGGGCATGTCTTCGCCATGGGCGACAATCGTGACAACAGCCTGGACAGCCGGGCGATGAGCGCGGTCGGCTTCATCCCGGTCGAGAACCTGGTTGGCCGGGCGGAGTTCATCTGGTTCTCGGTCGACGGCTCCTCCCCGCTCTGGGAGGTGTGGAACTGGCCCTTTGCCATCCGCTGGGGCCGGATCTTCACCCCCATCCGATGACACCACTGGAAACACGGATCGGCCACGCCTTCACGCAGCCCGCGCTGCTGGAGCAGGCGCTGACCCATCGTTCGGCCGCCGACCCGCGCCGCGCGCAGCTCGATTCCAACGAAAGGCTGGAGTTCCTGGGGGACCGGGTGCTCGGCCTCGTCATGGCCGAATGGCTGGCCGAACGCTTCCCGGAGGAGCGGGAAGGCGCGCTGACGCGCCGCCTGTCGCAGCTGGTCGCGTGGGAGATGCTGGCCCGCGTCGCCGAGGAGATCGGGCTGCGCGGCGCGCTGCGCGTGCCGCCTTCCGAAGGGCGCGCCGGCTTGCTGGACCGCGCCAGCGTGCTGGCCGATGCGATGGAAGCGCTGCTCGGCGCCATCTATCTCGATGCCGGGCTGGAAGCGGCGCGGGGCGTCGTGAAGCGCGTCTTCGCGGTGCATCTGGAAGCGGCGCTGAAGCCGCCGGTCTCGGCCAAGAACCGGCTGCAGGAATGGACGCTCGGCCGCGCCAAGGGATTGCCGGATTACGCGCTGGTGTCCTCCGCCGGCCCGGCGCATGCGCCGGTCTTCGTGGTGCGGGTGACGGCGGAAGGCCGCAGCGCCGAAGGCCTCGGCAGTTCCAAGCGGGAGGCAGAGCAGGCGGCCGCGGAAGCCTGGCTGGCGGGGATGGCGGCATGAGCGAGGACCTGCCCATGCGCTGTGGCCTGATCGCCATCGTCGGCGCGCCCAATGCCGGCAAATCGACGCTGGTGAACGCGCTGGCGGGCACCAAGGTCACGATCGTCTCGCCGAAGCCGCAGACCACGCGCTTCCGCATCCGCGCCGTGGTGATGCGGGAGCGGGCGCAGCTCATCCTGGTCGATACGCCCGGCATCTTCCAGCCGCGCCGCCGGCTGGACCGCGCCATGGTCGCGGCCGCCTGGGGCGGTGCCAAGGATGCCGATGTGACGCTGCTGCTGGTGGATGCCAAGACCGGCATCACGGAGCGGCTGGAGGCCATCCTGCAAGGGCTGGCCAAGCAGAAGCGCCGGGTCTGGCTGGCGCTGAACAAGACCGACCTGATCGATCCGCCGGCGCTGCTGCCGCTGTCGGAGAAGCTGAACGCGGCACTCGATTTCGAGCGCACCTTCATGATCTCGGCGGAGAAGTCGAAGGGCCTCGACCGGCTGCTGGACGACATGGCGGTGGTGGTTCCGGAAGGGCCCTGGCTGTTTCCGGAGGACGAGCTTTCCGACCTGCCGAACCGCATGCTGGCAGCCGAGATCGTGCGTGAGCAGATCCTGCGCCAGACGCATGAGGAAGTGCCGCACCACGCGACCGTCGAGACGGAGAGCTGGCAGGAGCGGGACGATGGCAGCGTGCGCGTCGATTGCACCATCTATGTCGCGCGGGCGACCCAGAAGGCGATCATCATCGGCGACAAGGGCACCAAGGTGAAGGAGATCGGCCGCCGCGCGCGGGCCGAGCTGGTGGCGCTGCTGGAGCGACCGGTGCACCTGTTCCTCAACGTGAAGGAACGCACTGGCTGGGACGAGGAACGCGCCCGGATCCGCGCGATCGGGCTGGAGGATGAGGGGTGACCTTCCCGAAGTCGGCCTGGCAGCGTGCCTGGGCCGTGTTCGGGATACTGGTCCTCGGGTGGACCGCGGCGATGCTGCTGACGCCGGAGACTTGCCAGATCATCGGCCGCTGCGAATGGTACAGCGGCTTCGGCATCGGGCTGCTCGGTGCGCCTGTCATCCTGGTGGCGCTGCTGGTCGCGCTGGCGCTCTCCGCGATCGTCTGGTGGCGGCGGGGCTGATCATGGAGTGGACCGCACCGGCGATCATCCTCTCCGCCCGCCCCTATGGGGAGGGCGGCGCGGTGGTGAACGTCATCACCCGCGAGCATGGTCGCCATGCCGGGCTGGCGCGGGGCGGGACCTCGCGCGGGCAGGCGGCGCTCTGGCAGACCGGCAACATGATCGAGGCGCGCTGGGTCGGCCGGCTCGCGGAGCAGCTCGGCGCGCTCAGCGGCGAGATGGTGCACCCGGCGGCGGCGCTGGCGATGGAAGATCCGCTGGCGCTGGCGCTGCTGTCCTCCGCCTGCGCCGTCGCGGAAGCGGCACTGCCGGAACGCGCGCCGCAGCCGGTGCTGTTCGAAGGCCTGGTGCGGGTGATCTCCCTGCTGGTGCGGGGCCCCGCCACCGCCATGCCGGATTACGTACGGTGGGAGGCGTTGCTGCTGGCCGAGCTCGGCTTCGGGCTGGACCTCGCCGCCTGCGCGCTCAGCGGCGCGACGGCCGGGCTGGCGCATGTCTCGCCGAAATCGGGCCGCGCGGTGAGCGCGGAAGCCGGTGCCGCCTGGGCGGACAAGCTGCTGCCCCTGCCGGCCTTCCTGTGTGACGACGCGGCGCCGGCGCTGGCGGCCGACTGGCAGGCCGGGCTGCGCCTGACCGGGCACTTCCTGGAACGCGACGTCTTCCACGGCCACCACCGCGCCATGCCGGAAGCCCGGCAGCGGCTACAGGACCGCGTCGCCACCCTCGCCTCAGGCGGGGGAAGCTAGGGGTTTGCCTTTCTCCACCGTGTAGGTGATCGCCAGCTTCGTCGCGCGCGGGCCGTTCTTCACCCCATGCGCGGTCTCGGCCGGGACCTGGAAGCCCTGGCCGGGGCCGATGCCGCGGTCGGGGCTGCCGGCGATCTGCAGGGTGCATTCGCCTTCCAGCACATAGGCGGATTCGATGCCGGGATGCGTGTGGCGCGCGACCTCGGCGCCGGGCGCGATCTCGGCGGCGACCAGGATGACGACATGGGTGCCGCCCGGCAGGTCGGTCTGCTGCAGGATGCTGCGGCTGACGCCGCCGGTCGCCTGGGCGGCGGCTTCGGTGGCGGTCAGGTCGGCGGCGACGGCGGTGCAGATCGCGCAGCCCATGACGAATCGCCTCGAACGCATGCGTGACGCTCCCTGTTTCTTGCTTGGTCCCGGGGCAGGCTAACACGTGGCGCCCGCCGCGCGCTTGGTGTATCCCCACCGCCGGACGAGAACGAAGCGCGAATTACCCGGATGCCCGACGACCTGCCCAGCCTTTCCGATGGCGGCGAGACCCGCGAGACCAGGCTCTCGGACGCGCTGTCGGAGCGGTATCTTGCCTATGCCATGTCGACCATTACGGCGCGTTCGCTGCCGGATGTGCGCGACGGGCTGAAGCCGGTGCATCGCCGGCTGCTCTGGGCGATGCACCAGTTGAAGCTCGACCCGGCTTCGGGCTTCAAGAAATGCGCCCGCATCGTCGGCGACGTGATGGGCAAATACCACCCGCATGGCGATGCCGCGATCTACGACGCCATGGTGCGGCTGGCGCAGGATTTCGCCGCCCGCTACCCGCTGGTCGAAGGCCAGGGCAATTTCGGCAATATCGACGGCGATAACGCCGCGGCCATGCGCTACACCGAGGCGCGGCTGACCGAGGTGGCGGAAGCGCTGCTGCAGGGTATCGAGGAGGATTCGGTCGATTTCCGCGCCACCTATGATGGCGAGGAGAAGGAGCCGGTCGTGCTGCCGGCGGCCTTCCCGAACCTGCTGGCAAATGGCGCCAACGGCATCGCGGTCGGCATGGCGACCAGCATCCCGCCGCACAATGCGGGCGAGCTCTGCGACGCCGCGTTGCTGCTGATCGAGAAGGAGCGGGTCGGCAAGGGCGAGGTCACCGTCGACGACCTGCTGGCGCTGGTGAAGGGCCCGGATTTCCCGACCGGCGGCGTGCTGGTGGAACCGGCCGAAAGCATCCGCGAGGCCTATGCCACCGGGCGCGGCGGCTTCCGCCTGCGCGCGCGGTGGGAAGCGGAGGCGCTGAAGGGCGGCGGCTACCGCGTCATCATCACCGAGATCCCCTACCAGGTGCAGAAGTCGCGGCTGATCGAACAGGTCGCGCAGCTCATGGAGGAGAAGAAGCTGCCGCTGGTGGGCGACATCCGCGACGAGAGCACGGATGTCGTGCGCGTGGTGATCGAGCCGAAATCGCGCAATGTCGACGCCGTGGTGCTGATGGAGAGCCTGTTCCGCGCGACCGCGCTGGAAAGCCGCATCAGCCTCAACATGAACGTGCTGGACGCAACGCGCACGCCGCGGGTGATGAACCTGCCGGACGTGCTGCGCGCCTGGCTCGACCATCGCCATGTGGTGCTGGTGCGCCGGACCGAGCATCGCCTCGCCGCCATCGCGCGGCGGCTGGAGATCCTGGGCGGCTACCTGATCGCCTATCTCAACCTCGACGAGGTGATCCGCATCATCCGCGAGGAGGACAAGCCGAAGGAAGCGCTGATGGCGCGCTTCGAGCTGACCGAGCTGCAGGCGAACGCCATCCTCGACATGCGGCTGCGCTCGCTCCGCAAGCTCGAGGAGATGGAGATCCGGAAGGAGCACAAGAAGCTCACCGCCGAGCAGAAATCCCTGCAGGGGTTGATGGGATCCGAAGCGAAGCGCTGGCGCGCGATCGCGGACGAGGTCGCGGCGACACGGGAGAAGTTCGGCAGCGGCGCGCTCGGCGCGCGGCGCACCGCGCAGGGCGCCGCGCTGCCGGCGGTGGTGGTCGACGAGACCGCTTTCCTGGAGCGGGAGCCGATCACCATCATCCTGTCGGAGAAGGGCTGGATCCGCGCCCTGAAGGGCCATCTGCCGGCGGATGCGGAGCTGCGCTTCAAGGAAGGCGACGAGCTCAAGCTCGCCATCCATGCCGAGACGACGGATCGCCTGGTGCTGATCGCGACCAATGGCCGCGCCTTCACGCTGAAGGCGGATATACTGCCGCGCGGCCGCGGCGACGGCCAGCCGGTGCGGCTGATGCTCGACCTGACCAATGAGGACGACGTCGTCACCTTCTTCGTCCATCGCGACGGGCTGCGCTATCTGATCGCGGCCAATGACGGGCGCGGCTTCGTGGTGAAGGGCGAGGAATTCCTGGCCGAGAAGCGCACCGGCAAGCAGGTGCTGGTGGTCGATGCCGGGCGCGAATGCGCGCTCTGCGTCCCGGTCGAAGGCGACCATGTCGCGGTGACCGGCAGCAACAACCGGCTGCTGGTCTTCCCGCTGGAGCAGGTGCCGGAGATGGCGCGCGGCCGCGGCGTGCAGCTGCTGGCGCTGAAGGATGGGGCGGAGCTGGTCGACGCCGTGATCTTTGCCCTGAAGGAAGGCCTGTCCTGGCGCCACGGCGGCGGCATGAAGGTGGAAACCGACCTGCGCCTGTGGCGCGGCCAGCGCGCCGGCGCCGGCAAGGCGCCGCCGGACCGCTTCCCCCGCAGCCGGCGCTTCGCCGGGTAGCGCATTTCAAGCGGGGCTTAATCCGTCGCCCGCGGTCCCAGGCGCCGGATCACCGCGATCCAGCGATCGGCCTCCCGCACCTGCAGCGCAGCGAATTCCTCCGGCGTGCTGCCGATGAATTCGGTGCCTTGCATATCGAGATTCGCGCGCCCTTCCGGCACCGCGATCGCGGCACGGATCGCGGTGGCGATCGCCCGCGCGCGCTCGGGCGGGAAGCCGGCCGGGGCGACGATACCGGTCCAGCCGAAGCATTCGGCCCCGGGCTCACCGGCTTCGGTCACGGTCTGCACCTCGGGCAGCAGCCGATTGCGCGCCGCGGTCGTCACCGCCAGGGCGCGGATGCGGCTGTCGTGCAGGAAAGCGATGGATTCGGCGAAGGTGTTGAAGGCTGCCTGGATGCGCCCGGCCGCGAGATCGAGCGTCATCGGGCCGAAGCCACGATAGGTGACGTGCTCGATCGCCAGACC
This sequence comes from Roseomonas sp., assembly GCA_036499545.1. Taxonomy (GTDB): domain Bacteria; phylum Pseudomonadota; class Alphaproteobacteria; order Acetobacterales; family Acetobacteraceae; genus Plastoroseomonas. The sequence continues at coordinate 10,947 of DASYDR010000174.1, forward strand.
GTGGCGGGCCTTCAACTCCTCCATCGCCAGATGGGTGACGGTGCCCGGCCCGATCGAACCATAGGAGAGGTGGCCCGGATTGGCCCGGGCATGGGCGATGAAGCCGGCGAGGTCCGTGGCGGGCAGGCTGGGATGCGCCGCGATCACGAAGCCCGTGCGGAAGACCTGGCTGATCGCCGTGAAATCGCGCGCCGGATCATAGGCCAGCGCCGGGTTGAGGGCGCGTGCGGTGGTGGTCGGGCCGCCAAGCACGACGCCGAGCGTATGGCCGTCGGTCGCCTGCGCGACGGCCTGGGCGGCGATGTTGCCGCCGGCGCCCGGCCGGTTCTCGACCACGAAAGCCCGGCCGAAACTGGCGCTGAGCGCGGGGGCGAGGGCGCGGGCGATCAGGTCGCCGCCGCCACCGGCCGGGACGCCGACCAGCATGCGCACCGGCCGTTCCGGCCATGGCGCCTGGGCAACGGCGGTGCGGGCGGTCATGGCCATCAGGGACGCGCCGACGATGCGGCGACGGCGAAGATGGTCGAGGGCAGCCTGCTGCGGATGGAGCGCGGGAAGGGGCATGGTCACACCTATGGGTTCGCGGCCGATGCCGCGGTTGGGGTGTGCCTCGCGCCTTGATGGTTATTGCTTGCGAAGCCGGGCCGGTGCTGCCCGAACCTGCCGAGGGATGTCCAGCGGCGCCTGATGACGATCCGGCGGCGGCATCCGCCCAGGCACGCCGCCGCGCCTCAGCGGACCGCCTCGTGCGCCCGTGCCGGAACATCCGCATCCTGGAGCGCGCGCCAAGCGCCGCCGGTGAGGATCTCGCTCGGGCGGAAGCGTTCCTTGTAGGCCATCTTGCGGCTCTGCGGCACCCAGTAGCCCAGATAGACATAGGGCAGCCCAAGGGCGCGGGCGCGGGCGACCAGCCCGAGGATGGCGTAAGTGCCGAGGGACCGGCGCTCCTCGTCCACATCGAAGAATGAATAGACGGCGGACAGCCCGTCGGACAGCCAGTCGGTCAGGCAACCGCCGACCAGGCGATCGGCGGCATCGCGGAACTCCACCATGCCGGTGGTGATCGGCGTGTCCTCGACCATCGCGCGATAGTCGTAGAAGCCCATGGCCGCCATGTCGCCGTCGCTGTGGCGGGTGCGCTGGTAGCGCTGGAACAGCGCGAACTGTTCGGCGGTGGCCCGCGCGGGCGTCTCGCGGCCGATCAGGTCGGCATTGGCGCGGCGGATGCGGCGCTGGGTCCGGTCGGGCGCGAAGGCATCGGCCATGATGCGGATCGGGATGCAGGCGTGGCAGCCCGGACAGACCGGCGAATAGGCGATGTTGTGGCTGCGCCGGAAGCCGGCGCGGGAGAGGCGGTCGTGCAGCGCTTCCGCCTCGCCCCCCGAAAGTTCGGTCACGATCTTCCGTTCCGTCCGCCCGGCCAGGTAAGGGCAGGGAAGCGGGGCGGTGGTGTAGAAGAACTGCGGGCGTTTGCTCGGGCGTTGATGCATGAGGTTATCTTGCACTCTCGGGTGAAGCGGTCAGTAAATCAACCGCTTCCCGTATCAGGGCCGCAGGGTGGCGCCGCCGCCGCCCTCGCTGCGGCCATCCAGGCGCAGCACCAGCCCATCCCGCCAGGCGGGCAGCAGGTCGCCCCAATGCCGGCTCATCGGATGCCCGGACTGGTCGGTGGCGATGACCGCCAGCGTGTCGGTCGGATCCGCCAGGTCGAAGACGGCGCGCAGCCCGGCGCCGTGAATGGCGCGGAAATCATCCTGCTCGGCACGGAAGCCGGCGCGCAACAGGGTCTCGCCGTCGCCGGCGGCCGGCGTTTCCAGCCGGGTCAGGGCGGCCAGCGCCGGGATGAAGCGCAGCAGCGGATGTTCGAAACGCGCGGTATGGGCCAGGCCCCAGCGCCAGGAGGCGGGGTCGGTGCCATAGGTGGCGGCCAGGGCATCGACGGCGCGGGTCAGGGCGGCGGCGCCCATCCTGTCGCAGCCCTGGTCGCCGCACCAATGCGCCAGCCGCCCATCCAGCACCTGGGCCAGGAATTCATGCGAGGGGGTATGGGCGGTCGCCGGCACGCCGGCGCGGGCCATCACCGCGCGGCCGAATTCGCGCAGGAAGGCGTTGAAGATCAGCGGCTGCGGCAGGTCGGTGCCCATGCGGCCGTCCCAGGCGCGCAGCAGGTCGTGGGCGGCGCCCGCCGCGCCCTCCGGCCGGGGCATGGCCGCGATGCGCGGGATCAGGTCGCGCGCCAGCACCGACAAGGTATCCACCTGCATCGCGGCGAAATCGGCCGGGCTGTGCTGTTCCCGCTCGGCCAGCAGTTCTCCGATGCGGCGGAAGCGCCAGTCGCCGGGGAAGGCGCGGGCGAGGAAGACCGGGCCATCGGGCGGCGCCGGGCGGCTATTGGCATTGGCGATGCGGCCGGAAGCCGGGTTCTCGATATGCGGCATGGCATCGAAGGGGACGAAGCCGGACCAGCCCTGGGCGGGGTTCCAGCCTTCGAAGGGCATGCTGCCATCGCCAGCGCGGCGGATCGGCGTGCGGCCGGTGAGGTACATGGCGATGTCGCCCTGCCGCGTCGCCACCAGCAGGTTCTGCGGCGGGGAGGTGATGAGCGCCGCCGCCGCCCGCGCATCCGCCAGCGTCGCGGCGCGGTTCAGCGCGTGCAGCCCGGCCGCGGCGCTGTCCCCGGGCGCCAGGTTCGCCATCGCGAGGGCGATCAGCGGCACCGGCGCGGCGCCCGGCTGCGGCGGGTCGAGGTCGTTCAGCACCGGGCCATGCATCGTCTCCCGCACCGCCATGGTGACGGGGGCGCCGCCACGCACGGCAATGGTCTCGGTCCGGGTCGTGAAGGGGCGCGGGCCCTGCGGCGTCCGGTAGCCGCCGGGCACCTCCCGCTCCAATGCCAGGTCCTGCGTGTCGGAGGTGGTGGTGGTGAAGCCCCAGGCCAGGTCGTTGCTGCGGCCGATGACGATGAAGGGCACGCCGGGCGCGGTGGCGCCCGCCAGCATCCGCCCGTCCGGCAACTCGATCCGCACCAGGTACCAGAGGATCGGCGCCCCGAAGCCGAGATGCGGGTCGGAGGCGAGCAGCGGCGCGCCGGTGGCCGATTGCGCGGCACCGACGGTCCAGGCGTTGGAGGCGGTCGCCGGCAGCGGCGCGTCCTCGCCGAAACGAGGGATGCGGGCGGCCAGGCGATCCTGGGCGGAGCCGGGCCAGGCGGTATCGCCCGGGCGCGTGGCGCCACCCGCCAGGCGCGATGGCGCCGCGGGGGCAAGGGCCTGGCGATCGGGCAGGTCCGGCCGGCCAGGGCTGCCATCGGCCGGCCAGAGCTCGGCCAGCCGGTCGGGCGGCAGCCGGGCGGCCAGGCGCATGCGATCGAGCTCCGTGCGCCAATCGCCCGAAAGCCAGAGCCCCATCACCTTGCCCCAGAGCAGGCTGTCGACGGCGCGCCATGGCTCCGGCGCACCGATCAGCAGGAATTCCGGCGCGCTGAAACGGCCATGCGCCGCGATCCAGGCATTCACCCCCTCGGCATAGGCATCGAGCGCGGCGCGGGTGTCGGGCGGCAAGGTCGCGAGATCGGCTTCCGCCCGCTGCGCGAGGCCGAGCAGGCGGGAGAAGCGGTCGACGCGCAAGGTGGCGCTGCCGGCGATCTCCGACAGGCGGCCGGCGGCGCCGCGGCGCATCATCTCCATCTGGAACAGCCGGTCGCGGGCGTGCAGCCAGCCGATGGCGCGCCAGGCATCCGTTTCGCCCGCGGCGCGCACGGTCGGGATGCCGTGGGTGTCGAAGGCGATCGCGACCGGGGCGGCGAGCGTCGGGATGCGCGCTTCCGCGCGCTCCGCCGGCAAGGTCCACCAGACCAATGTCCAGGCCGCCGCGATCGCGAGCACGAGAAGGGCCGCGAGCGCGAGAATGCCCCGCGCCAGCCAGGAGAACAGTGTCCGCATGGTCGCCAAGATGGGGGCTGCGGCGGCCAGGCGAAAGCGCCGCTTCGCGAAACGCGAACGGGTCTTGCCGCATCGGCCGGCATGGCCTGAACTCGGCGTTCGATCCGTCCTCGAAGGCCGGACAGGAGGAAATCGCCCATGCCGCCGACCCGTCGCGCCCTGCTTGCCGCCACGCCCGCCATCCTCGCCGCGCCCGCGGTCTGGGCGCAGGATGCGGCCGGCTTCCCGAACCGCCCGGTGACCCTGATCGCCGGCGGCACCGCGGGCGGCCCGACCGATCTCGTCAGCCGGCTGGTGGCGGAAGGGATGGCGCGCCATCTCGGGCAGACGGTGGTGGTCGAGAATGTCGCGGGGACCGTGTTCTCGGCCGGCCGGGCGCGGCAGGCGCGGCCGGATGGGTATACGCTTCTCAATACCAATGTCGGCTTCGCGGCGAGCGCCACGCTCTACCGGCAGCTTCCCTACAGCGTCACCGACAGCTTCGCGCCGATCGGGCTCGCCTCGAAGGCGGCGATGATGCTGGTGGCGCGGCCCGGCTTCCCGGCGGCCAATGTCACGGAATACGCGGCCACGATGCGGCGGGAGGGGGAGAAGCTGAACCTGGCGCATTCCGGCATCGGCTCTTCCTCCCAGCTTTCGGGCATGCTGCTGCAGCAATCGGTCGGCGCGCAGGTCACGACCGTCGCCTATCGCGGCAGCGCGCCGATCATGACCGAACTGATGGCGGGCCGCGTCGACATCTTCTGCGACCAGGTGACCAATGTGCTGCCCTTCGTGCAGCGCGGCAGCTTCCCGGCCTTCGCCGTGACCAGCGAGGCGCGGGTGCCGGGTGTCGACCTGCCGACCATGGCGGAAGCCGGCATGCCGGCGGCGGCCATGACCACCTGGCACGGGCTGTTCGCCCAGGCGGAAGTGCCGGAGGCCATACAGGAACGGCTGTCCCAGGCGTTGCGCGCCGCGGTGCGGGAGGAGCGGCTGGTGAGCCGCTTCACCGACCTGATCACCGCCCCGGCGACGCAGGAGGAGGCGACGATCGCCTGGCATCGCCGCTTCCACGCCGCGGAGGTGGCCCGCTGGCGCGGTGTCGTGCAGGCGGCCGGGATCTACGCGAATTGATGCGCCGCGCCGGCGGGGGCAGGATCGGGACATGAAAATCCCGGCCCTTCCCTTCACCGTGACCGATTGGTCGGCGGTGCCCGCGACCCGCCATGCCGGCGAGACCGGGCATGCGCTGTGGCGCAGCTTCACCATCGGCGACCTGCGGGTCCGGGTGGTCGAATATTCGCCCGGCTACCTGGCCGACCATTGGTGCGACCGCGGCCACGTCCTCTATGTGCTGGAGGGGCAGCTGGACACCGAGCTGCGCGATGGGCGCCGCTTCACGCTCATGCCCGGCCACAGCTACCAGGTGTCGGATTTCGGCGATGCCGCGCACCGGTCCTCGACCAGGGACGGCGCGAAGCTGTTCATCGTGGACTGATACCCGGCCCGCATGACGCGGGCCGGGGGAAGGGGCTCATACGCCGCGTCCGAATTCAGACCTCCGGGCCTCCGGCCCTTCGGTCATCGGACGCTTGGAAGTGGCGCGTCCGATTCAGACCTTCGGGCCTTTCGGCCCTTCGGTCATCGGACGCTCAGCCCATGTTCACCATGATCGTCTTCTTGTGGGTGAAGTGCTCCAGCATCGCCTCGAGCGAGGCTTCCTTGCCGAGGCCGGAGGACTTCACGCCGCCATAGGACAGATTGGCTTGGACCACGAGGTTCTGGTTGATCTGCACCAGCCCCGCTTCCAGCCGATGCGCCAGGTCGAGGCCGATCTTCAGGTTGTTGGTCCAGAGGCTGGCGGCCAGGCCGTATTCGCTGTCATTGGCCTCCGCCAGTACCGCCTCGGCATCGTCGAAGGGCTGCATGACGGTGACGGGCCCGAAGATCTCCTCCCGCACCAGGCGGCTGCTGCCGTCGAGGCCGGTGAAGATCACGGGCTGGATGAACAGGCCCTTCTTCAGCGCCGGATCGGTCGGCATGGCGCTGCAGACATGCGCCGTCGCACCCGGCGTCGCCGTGCCTTCCGCGATGAAGCCGCGGACCTTCTCGAGCTGGCCTTCGCTGACGATGGTGCCGATATCGGTCTTCTCGTCCAGCGGATCGCCCATGACCATGTTGTTCACCGCGTCCTTCATGGCGGCGACGAAGCGGTCGAAGATCGGGCGCTCGACATAGATACGGCTGGCGGCCGTGCAGCTCTGGCCCTGGCGGGTGAAGCGCATCGAGGTCAGCGCGCCGGCCACCGTCTTCTCGAAGTTGCAATCGGCGAAGACGATCATCGGCGACTTGCCGCCGAGCTCCAGCGTCAGCGGGATCAGCTTCTCGGCGGCGGTGCGGGCGACGATCTTGCCGGTCTCGACGCTGCCGGTGAAGGTGACCTTGCGGACCAGCGGATGCTCGACCAGCGGGGCACCGCATTCCGGGCCGAAGCCGCTCACCATGTTGAAGCAGCCGGGCGGCAGGATGCGGTTCAGCAGCTCGCAGATGCGGAGCACGGCGAGCGGCGCTTCCTCGGCCGACTTCACCACCACCGTGTTGCCGGCGACCAGCGCGGGCGCGATCTTCAGCGCCATCAGCAGCATCGGCACGTTCCAGGGGATGATGGCGCCAACGACGCCGAGCGGCTCCCGCACCGTGACCGACAGCACGTCGGGGGCGAAGGGCACGCTCTCGCCCTTCAGTTCGCCGCCGAGGCCGCCGAAGAATTCGAAGATGTCGGCCACGACATTGGCCTCGACCCGGCTTTCCGTGCGCAGTGCCTTGCCGGTCTCGAGCGCGATCAGCCGGCCGAGCTCATCGGCATGCGCCTTCAGCAGGGCGGCGCATTGATGCACCAGGGCGCCGCGCTTGCGGGCGGGGACGCGGGCCCAGGCCTTCTGGGCCTGGGCGGCATCCTGCACCGCGGCATCGACATCGGCGGCATCGCCCTCGGCCGCGGTCGCGACCTCGATGCCCGTCGCCGGGTTCACCACCGGGAAGGTCTTGCCGGAGCGCGCCGGGACGAAACGGCCGCCGATGAAATGCACGCCGGAGAGCGTCTTCGCCAGGGCGAAGGGATCCGTGGACGGTGCCTCGGGCGTCTTGAGCGGCGTGTCGAGCATGGCGGTTCCTCCGGTTCGGTCGGCCGGAAGATGCGTCCCTGCGCGCCGGCGCGCAACTGGCCGGGGTCGCGTGAAGGTGCTGTCCATCCCGGGCTCCCCGATGGATGCGCCATCGCATCATGTCGCACCGGTCATGCGTCCGGCGATGCCGTGGATCGCGGCACATGGACAGAGCCGCGCGAGGTGCTAAACGCAGGGAAGAAGCCTTTGCCAAGAGAAGCATCATGAGCCAGCAGCCAACCGGGCCCCTCGCGGGGCTCCGCGTCCTCGATCTCACCCGCGTGCTCGCGGGGCCCACCTGCACCCAGATGCTCGGCGATCTCGGCGCCGAGGTGATCAAGATCGAGCGACCGGAAGCCGGCGACGACACCCGCGGCTTCGCGCCCCCCTTCTGGCCGGAGACCAAGGAGAGCGCCTATTTCCTCGGCGTGAACCGCAACAAGAAGAGCGTGACGCTGGACATCGCCAAGCCCGCGGGCCAGGCGATCATCCACCAGCTGCTCGAGCGCTGCGACATCCTGGTCGAGAATTTCAAGGTGGGCGCCCTGGCCAAGTACGGCCTGGGCTGGGAGCAGCTGCACGCCAAGTATCCGCGGCTGATCTATTGCTCGATCACCGGCTTCGGCCAGACCGGCCCCTACGCGCCGCGCCCGGGCTATGACAGCCTGATCCAGGCGATGGGCGGCGTGATGTCCCTGACCGGGGAGCCGGAGGGGCTGCCGCAGAAGGTCGGCATCCCGGTCGCCGATCTCTTCGCCGGGCTCTATGGCTGCGTGGGCGTGCTGGCGGCGGTGAACCACCGCCACGCCACCGGCGAAGGCCAGCAGGTCGATATCGGCATGATGGACACCCATGTGGCCTGGCTCGCGAACCAGGGCATGAACTACCTG
>DASYDR010000175.1:0-5393 GCA_036499545.1 Roseomonas sp.
CATGGGACAGGTCGGGGCCCCCGTCCATCTCGTCTCGACCGCCGAGGATGTCGCGCGACTCGACCTGCCGGCGGATGCCGCCATTGCCTACGTGACCCAGACCACACTCAGCGTCGACGACACTCGTGGCGTGATCGCCGCGCTCCGAGCGCGCTTCAGCGATCTCGAAGGGCCGGATGTGTCGGATATTTGCTATGCTACGCAACATCGTCAGTCGGCTGTGCGCGAGCTTTGCAAGGTAGTGGACCTCCTGCTGGTGGTCGGCAGCCGCAACAGCTCCAACTCCAACCGGCTGCGGGAGATCGGGGTGGAGATGGGCCTGCCGAGCTACCTGATCGCCGATGGCAGCGCGCTCGACCCCGCCTGGCTGCAGGGGGTGGAGACGGTCGGCCTGACCGCCGGCGCCTCGGCCCCTGAAGAGCTCGTCCTGGATGTGATCGCGGCGCTGCGCCGGCATGCGGATGTCGAAGTGGCGCCGATGGCCGGCATCCAGGAAAAGACCAGCTTCCGCCTGCCACCCGAACTCCAGACGCCGGCCATGGCCGTGCCGTCTGCGTCCTAAAGGATAGCGACCTTGGGTATTCCGTTCCTCCAGGCCGCCCGGATCGGCACCTATCTGATCAAGCAGGAATTGTCGGGCCGCAAGCGCTACCCGCTGGTGCTGATGCTGGAACCGCTGTTCCGCTGCAACCTGGCCTGCGCCGGCTGCGGCAAGATCGATTATCCGGATCCGATCCTGAACCAGCGCCTGTCCTTCGACCAGTGCATGGAAGCGATCGACGAATGCGGTGCGCCGGTGGTCTCCATCGCCGGCGGCGAGCCGCTGCTGCATCGTGAGATGCCGCAGATCGTGCAGGGCTACCTGGCGCGCAAGAAATTCGTGATCCTGTGCACCAACGCCCTGCTGCTGGCGAAGAAGATCGACGACTACAAGCCGAGCCCGGCCTTCACCTGGTCCATCCATCTGGATGGCAACCAGGCGATGCACGACAAGTCGGTGTGCCAGCGCGGCGTCTATGACAAGGCGGTCGAGGCCATCAAGCTCGCGAAGTCCAAGGGCTTCCAGGTCAGCATCAACTGCACCCTGTTCAACGACGCGGATCCCGCGCAGGTCGCCGACTTCTTCGACGAGATGAAGACGATCGGCCTCGACGGCATCACCGTGTCGCCGGGCTATGCCTATGAGCGGGCGCCCGACCAGCAGCACTTCCTGAACCGGACGAAGATCAAGGAGCTGTTCCGCGGCATCCTGGCGCGCGGCAAGGGCGGCAAGAACTGGCCCTTCACCCAGTCGCGCATGTTCCTGAACTTCCTCGCCGGCAACGAGGCCTATCACTGCACGCCCTGGGGCAATCCGACCCGCACCGTGTTCGGCTGGCAGAAGCCCTGCTACCTGCTGGGCGAAGGCTATGCGAAGACCTTCGCAGAGCTGATGAACGACACCGAATGGGACAAGTACGGCGTCGGCAATTACGAGAAATGCGCCGACTGCATGGTGCATTCGGGCTTCGAGGCTTCCGCGGTGAAGGACATGCTGCGCAACCCGGTGAAGGCGCTGCGCGTCTCGCTCGGCGGTATCCGCACCGAGGGCGCGATGGCGAAGGACATCCCGATCGACAACCAGCGCAAGGCCGATTTCGTCTTCTCCGGCCATGTCGAGCGCAAGATGGCCGAGATCCGCTCAGCCAAGCATGGGTCCGCCAAGCCCGGGCCCCAGCCGGTGGCGGCCGCGGAGTAACGCGCGAAAGGCCCGCTCCGCGTCGAGGCCGGTGCGGATCAGCGCCGGCAATTGCCGCGGATCGGCCAGCAGCGAGCGCAGAACCGCCGGCAGGTCCATCCCGCCATCCGGCCGCATCCCGACCCGCGCGGCCGGCGGCAGGCTGCGTGCCGCCGCGTCGGAAATGACGCGGGCGGCGGCGAAAGGCAGGCCGTGGCGCACCGCGGCGCGCGCCGCCACATGCGATTCCATGTCGACCGCCAGCGCGCCGGTGGCGCGGTGCAGCGCCGCCTTGCCAGCCGCATCCGCCAGCATGGTGTCGCTGCCGGCGATCGCGCCGCGCGCGGCACCGATCGCATCCGCGAGCCGCGCCGCCCAGGCGGCGTCGGTCGCCATCCCGTCCACCGCATCGGCCACCACCCAGTCCCCGGGCCGCAGCCCGGGCGCCAGCGCGCCGGCGATGCCGATGCTGATGATGCCGCGCGCCGCCGGCGCCGCCTGGTCGAGTTCGGCTGCCAGCCTGGCATGATCGCCGCCGCCGAGCACCACCCGGAGACCCGCGCCGCGCAGTATCCGCCCTTCGCGTTGCAGCCCCGTCGCGACGAGGATCGTCACATGCCGAGCGCCATGCGCGGCGCATTGCCGCGCTTCAGGTTGCGGTAGCGCGCCAGTGCCCAGAGCGGGAAGAACAGCGGATAGCCGTGGTAGCGCAGGTAGAAGACGCGCGGGAAACCGCCGCCGGTATAGGCCTCCTGCCCCCAGAGCCCGTCATCGCGCTGCCGCGCCCGCAGCCAGGCGATGCCGCGCGCCACCGCCGGGCTCTCCCCGGCGCCGACCGCCATCAGGCCAAGCAGCGCCCAGGCGGTCTGCGATGCGGTCGACGGCGCCGGCTGGTAGCCGCGATAATCCAGGCTGTAGCTGTCGCAATCCTCGCCCCAGCCGCCATCCGGATTCTGGATCGCTTCCAGCCAGGCGATCGCGGATTGCACCGGCGCATCGGCCGCGGTCATGCCGAGCGCGCCGAGCGCGCAGAGCGCCGACCAGGTGCCATAGACATAGTTCACGCCCCAGCGGCCGAACCAGCTGCCATCCTGTTCCTGTTCGCGCAGCAGGTAGTCGAGCGCGGTCGCCAGGCGCGGGCTGTCCGCGGGCTCGCCGAGCTGCGCCAGCATCGAAAGGCAGCGCGCGCTGACATCGGCGGTCGGCGGATCCAGCAGCGCGCCGTGGTCGGCGAAGGGGATGTTGTTCAGGTAGTGGTGGACATTGTCGGCGTCGAAGGCGCCCCAGCCGCCATTGCGGCTCTGCAGCCCCACCGTCCATTCCACGCCGCGGTCGATGCTCCGGTCATAGCCGTCGCCGGCATCGCCTTGCCGGCGGGCGCGATCCATCGCCATCACCACCACCGCGGTGTCGTCCAGGTCCGGGTAATGCGCGTTGCGGTACTGGAAGGCCCAGCCGCCCGGGCGGATATCGGGGCGCTGATCGGCCCAGTCGCCCTTCACCTCCAGCTCCTGCAGCGGCTGCAGCCAGGCAAGGCCCCTGCCCGCCGCATCAACCGCCGCGGCGCCACCCACTTCCATCATCGCATGCGCGGTCAGGGCAGTGTCCCAGACCGGGGAGACGCAGGGCTGGCAATAGGCCTCCTGCTCCCCGATCACGAGCAGCTTTTCGACCGATTGCCGGGCAATGGCGCGGTCGGGATGGTCCGCGGGATAGCCCAGCGCGTCATACATCATCACCGCATTGGCCATGGCCGGGTAGATGGCGCCGAGCCCATCCTCCCCGTTCAGCCGTTCGGTGACGAAGTCCCGGCACCAGTCGATGGCGCGCCGGCGCTGGCCGCGCGGCCAGAGCGGCTCGGCGAGCTTCAGCCCGCGATCCAGCGCGTTGAAGGCCAGCGCCCAGGCCGGGTGCTTGTGGCTACGCGGCGCCGGGCCTTGCGGCGACGCATCGGTGAAGAGTTCCGGGATGTGCACGCCGCGCGGATTGCGCGCTTGCACGCGCAGCGTCTGCAGCACCAGCAGCGGCACCAGCACCGTGCGCGCCCAATAGGACATGCGCGACAGATGCACCGGGAACCAGCGCGGCAGCAGCACCATCTCGACCGGGATGGTCGGCACCCTGCTCCAGGGCAGCTCGCCATAGAGCGCGAGCAGGATGCGGGTGAAGACATTGGCGCGCCCGGCGCCGCCGCGCGCCAGGATGGCGGCGCGGGCGCGCGCCATATGCGGCGCGTCCGGATCGTCGCCGATCATCTTCAGCGCGAAATACGCCTTCACGCTGGCGCTGATATCCGTGGCCCCCGCGTGGAACAGCGGCCAGCCGCCATCGGCGCCCTGGATGCGGCGCAGGTACCGGCCGATCTTCGCTTCCAGCACCGGCGCATCCGGCTCCGCCAGATGCTGGCGCAGCAGGATGTATTCGGCCGGGATGGTGGCATCGGCCTCCAGCTCGAACACCCAATGGCCATCCGGGCGCTGCAGCGCCAGCAGTGCCGCGGCGGCGCGGTCGATATCCTGGTCCAGCCCGGCGGGGCCGGGCATGTCCGGCATGTCCCTCACGCCGCTCTCTCCGCCCGGGCACGGCCGGAGGCGAGCGCCGCCGCGACCTCGCCCGAGCGCAGCGCGCCTTCGATCGTCGCCGGCAGGCCGGTATCGACCCAGTCGCCGGCCAGGATCAGGTTCGGCCAACGGGTGCGGGCCGGCGGGCGGCGCGCGGCCTGGGCCGGGGTCGCGGCGAAGGTGGCGCGGCGTTCCTTCACGATGCGGGCCGGCGGCGACGGACCGCCGAGGCCATAGGCGGCCGCGACATCCTGCCAGAGGCGCGCGGTCAGCTCGTCGGTATCGGCATCCATCAGCCGGCCGGCGGCGCTGATGGTGACCGACAGCCGGTCGGGAAAGGCGAAGACCCATTCGGCGGTGCCGTTGACCAGCCCGATCATCGGCGCGGCACCCGGCGGCGGCGCGACGCGGAAATGCGCGTTCAGGATCGGCTCGAACGCATCGGGCACGGTCAGGCCGGGCAGCAGCTCCGCCGCCACCCAGGGCGGCACCGCCAGGATCAGCCTGTCATCGGGTGCCAGCACCACCGTCTCGTCGCCGAAGACCAGGCCGGCGACGCGGCCGCCTTCCCATTGCAGGGCGCGCAGCCGGTGGTCCAGGCGGATGGCGGCGCCGGCCGCACGGAGCGTCTCCAGCGCCGGGTCGACGAAGGCGGCGGCCAGCGTCGGGGTCGCGATGCGCGGGCGGCTGGCGGCGCCGCCCTTGGCCAGGCTCTCCCGCAGCACGGCGCCGGCGAGCGCGATGGAGCCATCCTCCGGCGCCGTGTTCAGCACCGAGACCAGCACCGGCCGCAGCAGCTTCTCCCAGAGCGGCCCCTGGCAGGCGATGACATCGCCGATGCGCGCATCCGGGCGCCGGCGCGTCAGGGCGGCCAGCGCCAGGTAGTCGCGCAGCCGGGTGCCCGGCACCCGGCGCCGCGCATCGAAGATCCACCAGGGGATGCGCCCGGCGCTCGGCCGCAGCAGCCAGGATGCGCCGCTGGCCCGGTCCAGGAAGCGGAATTCGGCGTGTTCCGGCCCGGTCAGCCGGTCGGCCGCGCCGATGGCGCGCAGATAGCGGCCGACCGCGGCATTGCCCGACAGCACCAGGTGATCGCCGGTGTCGATCACCATGTC
>DASYDR010000176.1:0-13199 GCA_036499545.1 Roseomonas sp.
GCCGCCCGCGCCAAGGGCGACCAGCTCACGCGGCGGGTGCAGGTGGGCTTCGATCCGGAAACCGGCAAGCCGGTCTTCGAGGACCAGCCGCTCGCGCTGGAACCGCTGCCGATGATCGTCGTCATCATCGACGAGGTCGCGGACCTGATGCTGGTCGCCGGCAAGGACATCGAAGCGGCGGTGCAACGCCTGGCGCAGATGGCGCGCGCCGCCGGCATCCACGTCGTCATGGCGACGCAGCGGCCGTCGGTCGATGTCATCACCGGCACCATCAAGGCGAATTTTCCGACCCGCATCAGCTTCCAGGTCACCTCCAAGATCGACAGCCGCACCATCCTCGGCGAACAGGGCGCCGAGCAGCTGCTCGGCCAGGGCGACATGCTGCATATGGCCGGCGGCGGCCGCGTCACCCGCGTGCACGGTCCCTTCGTCTCGGATGCCGAGGTGGAGCGCGTGGTGGACTTCCTGCGCGAGCAGGGCGAGCCCGCTTATATCGAGGAAGTCACCGAGACGGCGGATGAGGAGGATGGCGCCGCCGCCGGCATGCTCGGCGGCAATACCGACGCCGAAGCCTCGCTCTTCGACCAGGCGGTGGCGCTGGTCTCGCGCGAAGGCAAGGCCAGCACCAGCTTCATCCAGCGGCATCTGTCGATCGGCTACAACCGCGCGGCCAAGCTGATCGAGCAGATGGAGAAGGAAGGCATCGTCGGGCCCGCCAACCATGTCGGCAAGCGCGAGGTGCTGACCCGGCGCGGCGGCGACGAGTAGGCGCTGCCCTACCGGAGGGCCTTGATCGTCATGCGGATCGCATAGCCGCGGGCGAAGGCGAGGTTGCTGGTGCGGACATAGCAGTCCAGCAGCCGGGCGAAGCTCCAGCGGAGCGTCATGGGATCGGCGTAGTGCAGGTGCCCGATATTGGGGTCGAAGAAGTCGACCCCGGAGGTATGGGCGCTGCTGATCACATGCAGCGCGATCGCGTGCGAGCCTTGCGGCGCGAAGATGGACATGTAGTAGAAGCCGCTGCCGCGCACCGCCACCTCATGCATGAAATCCTCGCCGCGCTGGCTCGACCAGAGCACGGGATCGCTGCCCTGATCGATCATCAGGTTGAAGGTGGGGGCGGTCGCGGCCAGCGCGCCCTTGATCTGCATCAGGTTGTTGCTCTGGACGCCCATATGGTCGCCCATGATGCCGCGCCCGATCGTGGCCCAGGTGCCGGCTTCGTCCAGCGCCTTCGCGTTGCCCTTCACATACTGGTCGTAGGTGGCTGACGCCTTGGCGGCGAGCGCCACGCCATCGGTGCTCGCCTGGTCGCGCGGCCAGGGCTTGTTCAACTGGCGGAGCGACAGCCAGTGCAGGGTGAGCCCCGCGCAATAGCCGTTCTCGTTCTGCTTCACCGTCTTGAACGGGTCGGTCTCCGACTGGGCGAATTCCGCGACGACCTGGCCGGTGCGGCGGGCATCCGGGAGGAAGCAATCTTGCAGCTTGGTTGTCATCGATCTGTCTCCTGGATCGCGCAGATAACCAATTTGATGCGAAGGCGATATGATGAGCGACACTTTACGGGCTTGATTCGCCTGATTGCGATCGTGTGATGATGGCGCCAATCTTACGGAAGATCCATCATATGACCATCCCCGCTGTCACGCGCCGCGCGTTGGGCGTCCTTGGCCTGGGTCTCGCCGCGCCGGCCCTGGCGCAACAGCCGGCACGGATCATCCGCTTCGTGGTGCCCTGGGCGCCCGGCGGCCTGAACGACCTGATCGCGCGCGCTTTCAACGACCGGGTGTCGCGGGTCCTGGGGCAGACCATCGTCAACGACTTCAAGCCGGGCGCCGGCGGGCGCATCGGCGTGGCGGAGGTGGCGCGGGCGGCGCCGGACGGGTTGACCATCGGCATGGGCAATCTCGGCCCGCTGACGATCTTCCCGAACCTCTATCGCGACATGCCCTTCGACGTCGCGCGCGACCTGGCGCCGATCATGATGTTCGCCGCCTCTCCCCTGGTGCTGGTGGTGGAGAAGGATTTTCCGGCCCGGACCCTGGCGGATCTGGTCGCCATGGCGAAGGCGCGGCCGGGGCGGATGAACTATGCCTCGATCGGGATCGGCAGCGCCCAGCATCTGATCTTCGAAATGCTGCGCGGCCAGGATGGCGTCGAGATGGAGCATGTGCCCTATCGCGGCAGCGGCGACAGCATCATCGCGCTGCTGCAGAACGACGTGCAGGCGATGTTCGACACCCTGCCCAGCATGCTGCCGCTGCTGCGCGATGGCCGCTACCGGGCGCTGGCGGTGACGACGCCCGACCGGGTGCCGCAGCTGCCGGACGTGCCGACGCTGAAGGAAACCGGCCTCGATATCGACGTCGCCACCTGGTACGCGGTGATCGCCCCCGCGCGCACGCCGGAGCCGGTGCTGGCCTCGCTCTACGATGCCTATACCCGGGTATCGCTGCAGCCCGAGATGCAGGGCTTCCTGGCCGAGCAGGGCCTGATCTACCTGCCGAACACGCGGGCCGAATTCGCAGCCCGGATCGCGGCGGAAACCGCCCGCTGGGGCCAGATCATCCGCGATCGGCGGATCAGCGTGACGTGATCCTGACCTCGGGCGCCGGCGGCGCCGGGGTGCGGTTATGGTTGACTTGTATAGGCAAGCGGGCGGTTATGGCGGGCCTGTTGCCGAGGAAACGCGAATGGAACCGGACATGACCCCGATCGGCGGCCGGGCCGCCTGGCGCGGTGCCGAACTGGCGAAAAGCCCCTATTGGGGCCGCCGCTTCACCACCGAGGAGATCGCCGCCCTCGACGCGGCGCTGGAGGCGGCGCGGGCACGCGGCATCGCGCCGCCCCGCATCGCGGCCAGGGATTTCGCCATCCCGACGCTGCGCCCGCTGCTCGACGGCATCGCGGATGAGCTCGAGAACGGCGCCGGCGTGGTCCGCCTCTCCGGCCTGCCGGTCGATCGCTGGGATGCGGCGGCGCTGCGCACCGTGTTCTGGGGCCTGTCGGCCAATCTCGGCACGCCGCTGTTCCAGAACACCACCGGCGAGGTGCTGGCGGAGGTGAAGGACGAGACCGGCACCGGCACCGCCATCACCGGCGCCACCGCCGATGGCTCGGTGCCCTCGGCGCGGGCGCGGTCGCGCTCCACCGGGCCGCTTCGCTTCCATACCGACAAATGCGACGTGCTGGCGCTGCTCTGCGCCTCCAACGGCATCGATGGCGGCGTGTCGCGGGTGGTGTCGACGGTCGCGATCCATGACGAGATCGCCCGCCGCGACCCGGCGCTGCTGCGCGTGCTGTACGAGGATTTCTGGCGCATGCGCCCGGCCGATGAGGAAGGCGACCAGCATGCCGACCGCGTGTTCCGCATGCCGGTCTTCGCCCGCGGCCCGGGCGGCGCCTTCACCAGCCAGTACAGCCGCACCTATGTCGAAATGGCGCATGCCGAACCTGGCATGCCGCCGCTGACGCCGCAGCAGGTCGCCGCGATGGACCTGCTGGCCGCGGTCGCGGAGGAGGTCTGCCTGGAAGCGCCCTTCACCCCGGGCGACCTGCAGCTTCTCAATCAGCATGTCAGCTATCACGGCCGCACCGCCTACCAGGACAGCGCGGAGGGCAAGCGCGTGCTGCTGCGCATCTGGCTGGCGACGCCGTTCAGCCGCGCCTTGCCGGACGGGCACAGCGTGCAATGGGGCAATGCGGCGCCCGGCGCGCTGCGCGGCGGCGCGATCCTCGGGCGCAGCGCCATCGCGGCCTGATCGCCCCGCCGGGATCGGCCGCACGGCCGATCCCATCCGGCGCGCCGGGGGCGGCGCATGGCTTCCGGCAGGGCCGCAATAGGCGCCGGCGTCGGCTTCCAGCGCGCCGGATCGTCGGGTTCCGCCGCGCCCTTGACCGGGGGGGACCGGGTTCGCGAAGCTGGACCGCCACGGGGAGTTCCCTTGCCATGCGTTCCATCCTCGCTGCGCTGCTGCTCGGCCTGCCTGCGGTCGCCGTCGCGCAGCCCGCACCGCCTTCGCTGTTTCCGACCCGCGACGTCGCGGTCACCTACCGCACCTCCGGCGCGCCGCATGGCGTCCCCCAGGAGGTGCAGATGGCCTGGCTGGTCTCCGGCCACCTGATGCGCGTCGATCTGCCGGCGGGTGCTCAGGCAGGGCCGATGGCGGGCGGCTGGATGCTGCTCGACCAGCGCAACAACCGCGCCCAGGTGGTCATGGAACACCAGCGCCTGGTAATGCAGGTCGATGGCCGCACCATGCCGGGCGGCCAGGGCTTCAATCCTTCGCCCAATGCCCGGTTCACGCGGGAAGGCACGGAGCGGGTCGCCGGTACGAACTGCACCACCTGGCGGGTGGAGGATGCCGGGCACGCGGCCCGCGCCTGCCTGACCGAGGATGGTGTGCTGCTGCGGGTGCAGAACGACGCCCAGCCGGGGCAGGTGCTGGAAGCGACGCGGATCAGCTACGGCGCGCAGGATCCGGCGCGGTTCCAGGTGCCGGCGGGTTTCCAGCCGCTCGACGTGACGCGGATGCTGCAGGGGATGCAGCGCGGCGGGGCCCCGGGTGCGCCGGCGGCGCCGGCGCGCTGACGATCGACCCTTTTCCTCCCGGCGTCGCGCTGCCACATCACTGCCCATGCATCGCCGCGCCCTGATCGCCCTCGCTGCCGCCCTGCCGGCGGTGCCCGCCCTCGCGCAATCCCCGCGCGGGCGCCCGCCGCGCCAGGAACCGCCGCCGCTCGGCGGCGCCGAACTGCCGGAACCGGAGCGCGGCCAGGTCCTGGCCCGGGTCGAGACCTATCTGAACGCGCTCCGCAGCCTGAAGGCGCGCTTCCTGCAGACCGCGCAGAATGGCCAGACCGCCCAGGGCACCGCCTGGATCGCCCGTCCGGGCCGCATGCGCTTCGACTACGACCCGCCGGTGCCGCTGCTGCTGGTCGCCTCCTATGGCCAGTTCATTCTCTACGACCGGGAATTGCGCAGCCCGAGCACGGTGCCGACCAGTGCGACCCCGCTCGGCATGCTGCTGCAGGAGAATTTTCGCTTCGCCAATGCCATCACCGTCACCTCCGTCATGCGGGAAGGCGGCCTGCTGCGGGTGACCCTGTTCCGCAGTTCGCAGCCGAACGAGGGCCGGCTGACCCTGGTCCTGCAGGAAAGCCCGATGGAGCTCCGGCAATGGGTGGTGCTGGATGCGCAGGGCCGGCAGACCCGGGTGACGCTGTCGTCGATTGAATTCGGCGGCCGCTTCGACGACCGCATCTTCGCCTTCAACAACCCGACTTTCTTCGAGCCCGGCGGTTTCGGCGAGCCGCAGCGTTAGTCTGACCTCAAGCGCCGGCGGAATTTTTCATTGTCCTCAAGCGCCGGCGGCCGCATCCGCGGCCTTGGCTAGCGCGCTGTCAGGTTGCTTCGGCAGCGGCTGATGGTCGCGCGCGGGGCCGCATGTGCGGCCCCGGAGCATCGCGGCGCTCGCTCCGCAGAGATTATCGGCAGCCTGCGGCTGCGTGGTGCGAATGAAGTCCCAGTGTGCTGTCGGTAGCGCACGGCTGGTAAAGCGAAAAAACTGCGCTTGCGCCTTGATCCCGCCGCACAGGCGCGCGACCATTCTCACAGCATGCGACCCGTCATTGGCATTTCCTGTTGCGTCAAGGCTTTCGGCGCTTTCGCGACTCCGAATCACGCCGCCTCCGGCACCTATGTGCGCGCGGTCATGGGGCCGATCGGCGGGCTGCCGATCCTGCTGCCGGCGGCCGGCGGCGACATCGTCGCGGATCTGGTGCCGCGATTGGATGGGCTGATCCTGACCGGCAGCCGCAGCAATGTCTGGCCGGGCCACTATGAAGGGCCGGATCACGCGCCCGGCACGCCCGAAGACCAGGACCGCGACGCCACCACCCTGCCGCTGATCCGCGCCGCGGTCGCCGCCGGCCTGCCGTTGCTGGCGATCTGCCGGGGCATGCAGGAACTGAACGTGGCGCTCGGCGGCAGTCTGGATCAGCGTATCCAGGACCTGCCCGGCCGCATGGACCACTCGACACCTTCGGACCAGCGGGTCTCCGCCGTGCGCACCGGCAAGGCGCATGCGGTGCGGCTCACCGAAGGCGGCGCGCTCGCCGGCCTGTTGGGCATCGGCGGGGCCATTCCGGTGAATTCCCTGCACAATCAGGGCGTGCAGCGCCTGGCGCCACGCCTCCGGCCGGAGGCGCTGGCGCCGGACGGCACCGTCGAAGCCGTGTCGGCGCCGGATGCCGCCGGCTTCCTGCTGGGCGTGCAATGGCACCCCGAATACGACTGGGAGCAGGATGCCCGCAGCCGGCGGATTTTCGAGGTCTTCGGCACCGCCTGCGCTGCCTGGGCGGCACGACGCGGCACCGCCCCGGCCGATCTCCGGGTCGCTGCCGAATAGGCCGCGGGCGCCGATGCAAGCCCCCTCACGCCCGCGTGGGGTGAATGGCACGCCTGCATTTGCGCATGGAAGTCACGCAATCGCTTTTTGATTCAGGGAACTGTCATCGCTATTATCCGCGTACCGGCAGTCTGAAGCCGGAGGTCGAGTCCCGGTGTCCCCTGCCGGCTCGCCCGACCATTCCGATCGGAAAATACGGTACGGCGCCCGGTCACCCCCCTGACCGGGCGCCTTTTTCTTCAGGCACCCTCCGGCACGCGCCAGCCGCCCCTTCGCGGTGCCGCCAGGATGGGCGGGCGGATTTCGCCTTGCGGCGATCTGCTCTATCTTCCCTTTTTTCCAGCTCCGGAGCGTCACCGGCCCATGCCGAACTACGTCATCTCGCCGTCCCCCGTCGCCGCCCTGCCGATCAAGGGCAGCGATGCGCTGTTTCCGGTCCGCCGCATCTTCTGTGTCGGCCGCAACTACGCCGAACACGCGATCGAGATGGGCAGCGACCCGACCCGCGAGCCGCCCTTCTATTTCGCGAAGCCGGCCGATGCGCTGGTCATCAACGGTGCCGACATGCCCTATCCGCCGGCCTCCAAGCAGCTCCACCATGAGATGGAGCTGGTAGTGGCGATCGGCGTCGGCGGCAAGAACATCGCCGTCGCCGATGCGCTGCAGCATGTCTGGGGCTATTGCGCCGGCCTCGATATGACGCGCCGCGATCTGCAGAACGAGGCGAAGAAGACCGGCCGCCCCTGGGACATGGGCAAGGGCTTCGATCATTCCGCGCCGATGGGTGCGCTGGTGCCGGCCGCCGGCATCGACGTCTCCAAGGGCCTGATCGAGCTGAAGGTGAACGGCAAGGTCCGCCAGACCTCCGACCTCTCCAAGCTGATCTGGTCGGTGCCGGAGGTGATCGCGAACCTCTCCGGCCTGGTGGAACTCGCCCCGGGCGACCTGATCATGACCGGCACGCCCGAAAATGTGGCCGCGGTCGAGAAGGGTGACCTGCTCGAAGGCGTGGTCGAAGGCGTCGGCACCGTCACGGCGAAGATCGTCTGAGAAGGCCAGCGGGGCGCCGGAGCGTGTGATGACTTGAGGCGCATCGCCGAAAAGTCTGAATCACGCGACCCGGCACAGGCCGGAGCATCCATGCTCCGGCGACCCGCGACCGCCCATGGCGACGCTCCGCATCGTGACCTGGAACATCAACTCCGTCCGGCTGCGCCTGCCGCTGCTGGGGGAGGTGGTGCGTGCCCTCGAACCCGACGTCATCTGCCTGCAGGAAACCAAATGCCCGGATGAGCTGCTGCCGCTCGACGGGCTGAAGGCGCTCGGTTTCCCCCATGTCGCGGCACGGGGGATGAAGGGCTACAATGGCGTCGCCATTCTCTCCCGCATCCCCTTCGAGATCCGGACCAATGATCCCGACTGGTGCCTGAAGGGCGATTGCCGGCATCTCGGCGTCACGCTCGATGCGCCGGGCGGGCCGATCGAGCTGCATGATTTCTATGTGCCGGCAGGTGGCGACGTCGCCGACCGGACGGTCAATCCGAAATTCGGCCACAAGCTCGACTTCGTCGCCGAGGCGACGGCCTGGAGCGCCGCGCGCGGCGGCTCGGGGCGCAACGTCATGGTGGGCGATCTCAACATCGCACCGCTGGAGCACGACGTCTGGTCGCACAGGCAGTTGCTCGACGTCGTGTCGCATACGCCGGTCGAAGTCGCGGCGCTGGGCGACTGGCAGCGGGCCGGCGCCTGGCACGACGCGGTGCGCCATTTCGTGCCGGCGGACCAGAAGCTCTACACATGGTGGTCCTACCGTGCGCGGGACTGGCTGGCGGCGGATCGCGGCCGCCGGCTGGACCATGTCTGGGTCAGTCCGGACCTGGCGGGGACGCTGCGCAGCCACACCATCCTCAAGGCCGCGCGCGGGTGGGAGAAAGCCTCCGACCATGTGCCGGTGATGGTCGAACTGGCGCTGTAGGGCGTGATGACGTGAGGCGGAAACGCCGAAAAGGTTGAAGCACGCGATCAAACAAGGGCGCTGAAGCAGCGCCTGCCCGGTACAGTAGCGGCGAACGGCATTCGCCCCCTGCCGCGCTGGAGAGGCCATGATCATTCTTGCTCTGGACGGTGCCCTGGCCCGTTGTTCGGCGGCGGTCCTCGCCGATGGCGTGGTGCTGGCGGCAGCGCGGGAAGATGCCGCCCGCGGTCAGGCCGCGCTGCTGCCCCCGATGGTCGATGCCGTGCTCGCGCAAGCCGGGGTTGCCGCCACGGCGCTCACCGCCGTCGCCGTCGGGGTCGGCCCGGGCGGCTTCACCGGCCTGCGCGCGGCGCTGGCGCTGGCGGAGGGCATTGCGCTGGCCGCCGGCCTGCCGCTGATCGGCGTGACGACCGGAGAGGCGCTGGCGGAAGCGATCCCAGCCGCGCGGCGGCGGGGCCGCGCGCTCTGGTGCGTGGTGGATAATCGGCGCGGCCGCGTGGTGCTGGAACGCTTCGCGCCCGGGGCGATGGTGCCGGATGGGCCGCCGGAAGCGCTCGAGGATATCGCCCTGCCGGTGCCGGATGGCCCGGTCGCGATCGCGGGCGACGCCGCGGCGGCGGTCGCTGCCCGGCTGGCCGCGCAGGACCGCGACGTGCTGCTGACCGATGCCCGCCTGCCGGATGCCGCGGCCGTGGCGCGGGTGGCGGCGGCACGGTTCGCCGGCGCCATCCTGCCGCGCGACGCGGCGCCGCTCTATGTCGAACCGCCGGCGGTGCGGGCGCCGGCACCGTGATGCTGCGCGCCGCGCTGGCGCACGAGGCGGCCGTGCTGGCCGCCATCCACGCTGAAGCCTTCGCGCCGCCGGAAGCCTGGGGGGCGGATGCCATCGCGCTGATGCTGGAAGCCTCGGGCGGCTTCGGCGTCCTGGCGCTCGATGGCGCGCCCCCGTTTGGCAAGGAACCGCTGGGCTTCGCGCTGGCCCGCGCCATGGCCGGAGAGGCGGAGGTGCTGACGCTGGCCGTCCGTCCCGGCGCGCGGCGGCGCGGCATCGGCCGCGCGCTGTTCACCGCGCTGGCGGAACAGGCGGCGGCGCGCGGTGCAGAAGCGCTGTTCCTGGAAGTGGCGCAGGGCAATCTGCCGGCGCGCGGCCTCTATGCCGGATGCGACGCGACCGAGGTCGGGCGGCGCCGACGCTACTACGCCGATGGCAGCGACGCCCTGGTATTGCGGGTGGCACTTCCCGCTTGATCATTTTTCCTTCGAACTGATATGGGCAAGAAGAACAGATTCACGTTTTCTTGCGGATAATGAGGTAGCTGGTTCCGCCCGCGCGGTCTTCCTGCAGCAGGACCGCATGGCCTTGCTCGGTGGCGGTGCGCGGAACATTGCGACGCGGTTCCTCCCCTTTCAGCAGAACGCCCAGTTCGGCTCCCGCGGGCAGACGGTCGAGCGCCAGTCGCACCCGCACGAAGGTCATGGGGCAGGTCTCTAGTGTGATGTCGATTTCCTGCCGGGTGAATGCGGCGCCGGGGGTGGATGAATTCACGGAAACGTTCCCATTTTACTTACGAGGCTGTTGCGAAGCCGACACTGGCATGCGTATACAACGTTTGTATCGCAGGACAGGTAATCGATCATGGCTGACAATGGCGCCGATGCGGATCTCCTCGGGCTCACGGCAGAAATTGTGGCGGCCCACGTCTCCAACAATGCCGTGGCGCTGCCCGATCTGGCCGGATTGATCCAGGACGTCTACCGCACCCTGCTCACTGTCGGCGCCCCGGCTGCCCCGGCCGCGGAAAAGCCGCAGCCCGCGGTGCCGGTCAAGAAGTCGATCACGCCCGAATACCTGATCTGCCTGGAGGACGGGAAGAAGCTCAAGATGCTGAAGCGGCACCTGAAGACCGCTTACAATCTGACGCCGGAACAGTACCGGGAGCGTTGGAGCCTGCCGTCGGACTATCCCATGGTGGCGCCGAATTACGCCAAGCATCGCTCGACCCTGGCCAAGAAGATCGGCCTCGGCACCAAGCCGCGCGGGCGTCCGGCGCGGGGCGGCCGCCAGCCCGCCGCCAAATCGGCCTGAGGTCCTTCCAGGCGGGGGCGCCGCCGGCCGGAACGAAGCCGGCGGCGCGAATCCCGCCCCGATGATCGGGCCGGATCAGGCCGGGTTCAGCCCGCGCCGGCCACGGCCCCGCGCGGAGAAGGTTTGC
Source organism: Roseomonas sp. (assembly GCA_036499545.1). Lineage (GTDB taxonomy): Bacteria > Pseudomonadota > Alphaproteobacteria > Acetobacterales > Acetobacteraceae > Plastoroseomonas. The sequence goes on from DASYDR010000176.1 coordinate 10,599, forward strand.
CGGGGCGCGGCGCGGGGCTATGGTCCCGTTCCGCGCTCCGCGTCGACCTTGAGGAAAACGTTCGCTCCGCATGGACACACGTCCGCCACCCCGCCGACCGGAACCCCGCGCCGAGGCGTCCCGCCCCGAGATTGCGCGATCCGAGCCTTCGCGTATCGAGCGCCTCTGCATCGAGCGCGGTCTGAAAATGACCGGCCAGCGCCGGCTGATCGCCCGCGTCCTGTCGGAATCCGAGGACCATCCGGATGTCGAGGAACTGTATCGCCGTGCCCTCGCACTCGACAGCAAGGTCTCCGTGGCCACCGTCTACCGGACGGTCCGGCTGCTGGAAGAGAAGGGCATCCTGGAGCGCCGCGACTTCGGCGGCGGCCGCGCCCGCTACGAGCCGACCGAGCATGGCCACCATCATCACCTCATCGATGTCGATACCGGTCGGGTGACCGAATTCGCGGATGAGGAGTTCGGGCGGCTGGCGCAGTCGATCGCCGAACGGCTGGGCTTCGTGCTGGTCGATTTCCGCCTGGAGATCTTCGCCCGCAAGCCGGTCGTCGAAGACAAGCCCGCACCGCGCAAGGCGAAGCGTTGATGTCGGACGGTGAAGGTTCTGGCTTTGGTGAACTGCGCGCCCTCAATCTGGGCGTGCGCCTGGCCGAGAGCGCGGCGGAAATCGATGCCGCGCAGGCGCTGCGTTACCGCATCTTCTATGAAGAAATGGGCGCCCATGCCGATGCCGTGACAGCGGCATCCCAGCGCGACAGCGATGAATTCGACGCCGTCGCCGATCATCTGCTGGTGCTCGACCATGACCGGGGCGAAGGCGCCTCCGGCGTCGTCGGCACCTACCGGCTGATCCGCCGCGAGGGTGCGGCCCGCATCGGGCGCTTCTACACCCAGGCGGAATACGATATCGGCCCGCTGGAGGCGCTGCCCGGCCAGATCATGGAACTGGGCCGGTCCTGCGTGGATGAGGCCTATCGCACCCGGGCCGTGTTGCAGCTGCTCTGGCGCGGCATCGCCGCCTATGTGTTCAAGAACGACGTGGAGATCATGTTCGGCTGCGCGTCCTTGCCGGGCACCGATCTTGATGCGCTGGCCCCCCAGCTCACCTATCTGCACGCCAATCACCTGGCGCCGGAAGGCTTGCGCCCGCGCGCGGTGGCCGATCGCTTCGTGGAGATGCGCCGGCTCGATCCTGCCGAGATCGATGGTCGCGGCGCCGCGCTGTCGCTGCCGCCGCTGGTGAAGGGCTATCTGCGGCTGGGCGGCTACGTCGGCGATGGCGCCGTGGTGGATCCGCAATTCAACACCACCGATGTCTGCATCGTCGTGAAAACCGACAAGATCACCGACAAGTATTACCGGCACTACGAGCGCACGACGGGTGAGCGCGACTGACGATGCCGCGGATCGAGGCCTTCAGCACGGTGCTGCCGGTGGCTGAAATGGACCGCAGCATCTCCTATTACGTCGAAGGGCTCGGTTTTCGGGAAAATTTCCGGATCGGGGAGCCGGCGACCTATGTGATGCTCTGCCGCGGCGCGCTGTCCGTGCAGCTCATGCCGGGGCTGCGGGCGCCGCGGGCTGTGGGCATGGCGGCCATCTATGCCTTCGTGCGCGAACTGGATGCGCTCCATGCCGAGTTCACCGCGCGCGGCGTGCCGATCGAAATGCCGCTGCAGGACCATCCCTATGGGATGCGGGAATTCTCCATCCGCGATCCGGACGGCAATCGTCTGACCTTCGGCCAGGAAGTGGGCCAGGACCGGGTCCTCATGGGCTGGGATCGCCAGCAAACATAGGTCGATCGTCACGCAGCCCGCCCGGGAGAGGTTGCCGAGGGGCGGCATACGCGGTCTGCTCCGCATGGACCGCGACGCTCGGAGGGAGATCGCTTGCATGCAGTCGGAACGGCAGATGCATCTGGGGGTCTTCGTCCTCGGGACCGGGAACCACATCGCCGGCTGGCGCTACCCGGGCGCCGCGGACAGTTTCCAGAGCCTGGCGGTGATCCAGGAGATCGCCCGCACGGCAGAGCGCGGCAAGTTCGACCTGCTCTTCCTGGGTGACGGCCTGACCGCCAGCGTCAACGACCATCCTTCCTTCACGGCGCGGTTCGAACCACTGACCATGCTGGCGGCGCTGGCCGCGACGACGACCCATGTCGGGCTCGGCGCCACGTCATCGACCACCTATGGCGAGCCCTTCCTGGTGGCACGCGCCTTCGCCTCGCTCGATCACCTGAGCGGCGGGCGCGCGGCCTGGAATGCCGTCACCAGCTCCGGCCCCAGGGCGGCGGCGAATTTCGGCCGGGAGCATCCGCGCCACGACGCGCGCTACGAGGTGGCGGAGGAATTCGTCGATGTGGTGCGCGGGCTCTGGGATTGTTGGGATGATGGCGCGATCATCGCGGACCGGACGACCGGGCAGTACATCGATCCCGCCAAGGTGCGGCCATTGGATCACGACGGGCGCTTCTTCAAGGTCAAGGGGCCGCTGAATATCGGCCGCTGTCCGCAGGGCCAGCCGATCATCCTGCAGGCCGGCAGTTCGGAGGTGGGGCTGGAGCTCGCGGCGCGCACCGCCGACGTCGTCTTCTCGGTG
>DASYDR010000177.1:0-24856 GCA_036499545.1 Roseomonas sp.
CATGGGGGACGCGGCATCGGCCAGCACCCGCGCCACGATGTCGCTGGTGCCGCCCGGGGTGAAGGGCACGATGATCCGGACCGGACGGTCGGGCAGATCCGCCGCGCGCAGCGGCGATGCGAACAGCAAGGCCATGGCCAACAGGATGTGACGCATCGGAACTCCTCCCCTTGCGCCGAGCCTGCACCGGCGGTGTCCGGCGCGGAAGGCGGAAAGCCGGGGCGATGCCGCCCCCTCGCCTCCGAACGCGGTTTGCGCCACGCTGTCCCGGCATTGGGGAGCCTTGTCCATGACCTACCATCCGCGCGAATTCCACGCCCGCACCTGGCATGACGCCACGCCCGCCTTCGCAGAAGGGCGCGACACGCCGCGCGCCTATCTGGAGCGCTGCCTGGAGGCGATCGCGACGCGGGAGCCGGTGGTGAAGGCCTGGGTGGTACTGAACGAACAGGCGGCGCGCGAAGCCGCCGATGCCAGCACCGCGCGCTGGAAGGCCGGCCAGGCGCTTTCGGCGATCGACGGCATGCCGATCGGCATCAAGGACCTGCTGGAGACCCGGGACATGCCGACGCAGCAGGGCTGCGAAGCCTATCGCGGCGCCTTCCCGAAGCGGGACAACGCCGCCGTCACCGCGCTGCGCCAGGCGGGCGCGGTGGTGCTCGGCAAGACGGTGACGACCGAGCTCGGCGCCTCCCATCCCGGCCCGACCACCAACCCGTTCGACGCTGGCCGCACCCCGGGCGGCTCCTCCTCCGGCTCCGCCGCCGCGATCGCGGCCGGGATGGTGCCGGCGGCGATCGGCAGCCAGGTCGGCGGCTCCATCATCCGCCCCGCCAGCTATTGCGGGAATATCGCGCTGAAGCCGACCCAGGGCGCGATCCATCGCGGCGAGCGGCAATCGACCAGCATGAGCACGCATGGCGTCCATGCCGGCAGCTTCGAGGATATGTGGGCGGTCGCGATCGAGATCGCCAAGCGCGCCGGCGGCGATCCCGGCCGCATGTCGCTGAAAGGCCCGGACGCCGCGCCGGCGGCGCGCAAGCCGCGCAGCCTGGCGGTGCTGGAGACCGAGGGCTGGGCGGATCTGGATGCCGGCAGCAAGGCCGCATTCGCGGCGCTGCTCGACCAGCTTGCCCGCGCCGGCGTGCGCATCCTCCGCCGCGGCGATCATCCCTTCATCGAAACGCTGGAACGCCGCGTCAGCGATGCCCGCGCCATGGCGAACATCATCACCAGCTGGGAAGGCCGCTGGTCGCTGCGCGCCCTGGTGGACCAGAACCCCGACGGCGTCAGCGAACGCGCCAGGCAGCGCCTGCGGGCGATCGAGACGGCGACCGTCACCGATTACGAGGCCCGGCTGGCGGAGCGTGCGGCGGCGCAGCAGGCGCATGCGGCGATTGCCGGCCTGGCCGATGCGGTGGTGATGCTGTCCTCCCCCGGCCCGGCACCGATCTGGGGCGGCGACGTCCCCGGCCAGAAGCTGGCGCCGCGGCCGACCGGCGACATCGCCTTCAACGCCCCCTCCTCCGCGCTTTTCGCACCGTCGGTCACCGCGCCGCTGCTCGCGGTCGGCGGCATGCCGCTCGGCGTGCAGGCGATGGGCCAGCAGGGCCAGGATGCCGAAATGGCGGCGATCGCGCGCTGGATGCACGAAACGCTGGACCCGGTCGCGGTCTGAGCAGCCCGTGTCAGGCCTGGTCGCGATCCCCGTCCATACGGTGCCTGACGCGGAAGAACCCGCCCTGCTCTCCGCGCTGGCCGAACCGGCGCGGCTGGCGTTGCTGCTGGAGACCGGCCGGCGGACCTATACCCCGCTCGGGATGCGCATCGCGGAGGCGCAGTCCCGGGTCTGGTCGCGGCGGCTTGGCGGCCCCTATGCCGATGCCGTCGCGGCGGTCGACCGGGCGATCGGCCGGCGCGGTGCCTATCTGCTCAACCACAGCTATGAATGGGGCTGCACCAGCGGTGCCGCCCCGGATGCGGCGGAGGGCGGCAGCACCCTGCTGCGCACGCTGGACTGGCCTTTCGACGGGCTGGGCCGGGCGCTGATCGTGCTGCGGCAGCGGGGCGCCGCCGGCACCTATTGCAACATCACCTGGCCGGGCTTCGTCGGCGTGCTGAGCGGGCTGGCGCCCGGACGCTTCGCGGCGGCGATCAACCAGCCGCCGCTGCCCCTGCCCGGCTGGGGCCGCGCCATCGGCTGGCTGGCGGCGCGCCGCCGGGTCGGCCGGTCCCGCGCCTTGCCGCCGAGCCATCTGCTGCGGCTGGCCTTCGACACCTGCCGCAGCTTCGCCGAGGCGGTGGCGCTGCTGCGCGCGACGCCGATCTGCCTGCCGGCGATCTTCACCCTGGCCGGGCCGGAACCGGGCGAGGCCCTGGTCATCGAACGCACCGCCGATGGCGGTGCCGAACCGGCCGCGCCCGCCGCCGCCAATCACTGGGCGGCAGCGGCAAGCCCGCCAGGGCGGCCGCGCAACCCCTCCAGCCTCGCCCGCCGCGGCATGATGGAGGCGCTGACGACGGCCGGGCATGGCTGGTCGCTGGACTGGCTGCGGCCGCCGATCCTGCAGCCCGACACGCGGCTGGTCATGATGGCCAATCCCCGCGGCGGCCGCCTGCTGCTGCAGGGCTGGGAAAAGAGCGGCCCGGCGACCGAGCCGCTCGACCTGCGCTGACGCGTCCCTTGTCTGGCGCGCGGCCGCCCCATCAGGCCTGCGGCCGGATGCCCATCGCGACGGTGCGTTCGTCCATGCGCGGATCATGCGCCAGGCCGCGGCGCAGCGCCCAGTTGTTCACATACTGCACCAGCTGGATCAGCGGCACCTGCTCATTGTAGTAGGCGACCGCGTCGCGCCAGATCTGCTCGCGCGCCGCGTCGTCCATGGTCGCGGCGCCACGGACCAGGAAATCGTCGATGCGCGGATCGGAATAGCGCGACATGTTCGCCGCCCCGGTCAGCCGCTGCCGGTCATAGGTGCCGACGATGGACAGCAGGTAGTTCGACGCCTCCCCGGTGCTGCTGCCCCAGGCGCCGAGCTGCACCCCGAAATCGAGCCGCGTGCGGCGCGGCACGAAGGCGGAGAACGGCATGGCATCCACCTGGGTGCGGATGCCGATGCGGGTCCACATCTGCGCCACCGCCTGGCTGATCCGCGCATCGTTCGGCCAACGGTCGTTCGGCGTGAAGAGGGTGATGCGGAACCCGTCCGGAAAGCCCGCTTCGGCCAGCAGCCGCTTGGCGCCGTCCGCATCGAAAGCCTGCGGCCGCACCGCCGGATTGTAGCCGAAGGCGCCTTCCGGCAGCCATTGCGCGGTCGCCTGCGCGGCGCCGTCCATCACCCGGTCCACGAGCGCCTGGCGATTGATGGCCATCGACAGCGCCCGCCGCACCCGGACATCCAGGAAGGGATTGCGGGGCAGCGGCACGCCGGCATTGTCGGTGACACTCGGGTGCGGGCCGGTGCGGGAGAAATCGGTCAGCATGAAGGTGGTGCGCAGGCTCGGGATGCTGGTCAGCGACACGCGCTGGTCGCGCCGCAGCGCTGCCAGATCCGAGGTCGGGATCTGCTCGATGATGTCGACGTCGCCGGCCAGCAACGCCGCGGTGCGCGATCCGTCGTTCAGCAGGAAACGCACCGTCACCCGTTCCCAGGGCTCGCGTTCGCCCCAGTAGCTGTCGTTCCGCGCCAGTTCCACCCGGTCGCCGGAGCGGTAGGAGACCAGCCGATAGGGGCCGGTGCCGATGGCGGCGCGGCCGGCATTGAAGTCCTCGATCCCGGCGCCGGTCGCGGCGTGGCGGGCGACGATGTAGACCGAGGCGAGATCGAGCGGCAGCAGCGGATGCGGCTGGCGCGTGTGCAGCCGGATGGTGTGGGGATCGACCACCTCCACCCGTTCGATGGTGCGGATGAAGCCGATGAAGCTGCCGGGGCTGTTCTGCACCTGCGGAATGCGCTCGAAGGTGAAGACGACATCGTCCGCGGTGAAGGGCTTGCCGTCATGCCAGGTGACGCCCTGGCGCAGCTTCAGCTCCCACACCGTCTCGGCGATGGCGGTGTAGCTCTCGGCCAGCATCGGATGCGCGCGGGCGCGGGAATCGCGCCAGACCAGCGTGTCGAAGATATGCATGGCCATGGCGTTGTTCGGCCCGACATTGTGGAAATGCGGGTCGATCGTGGTCACCGGCGCACCATTGCCGATGGTCAGCGTCGGCGCTGCCGCGGCGGCCGTGGCCGGCCGCACCGCCGCCAGGCCCGCGGCCATCGTCAGCACCTGCCTGCGGCCTGTCCGGATCCCCGTCATGATCAACCTTTCCTGTATACATGATCGCCGACCAGCATGCCCTGCCCGGCCCGCGCTGTGGAGACGCCATGGCGCGATGGCGGTTTGACAGCCGCGCCCTTCCTTCCCGATGCTGCCTGAAAATCCGGCTTCGGGAGGAAAAGATGAGCCTATCGGCACGGCGCGGCTTCGGCCGGCGCCCCTTGCTGGCGGCGGCCGGCATGCTGCTCGCGGCACCGGCGCTGGCGGAGGCCGCCTGGCCCAACCGGCCGGTGCGCATCCTGGTCGGCTTCCCGGCCGGCGGCACCACCGACCTGCTTGGCCGCATCGGCGGCCAGATCCTGCAGGAAGCGCTGGGCCAGCCGGTGGTGATCGAGAACCGGCCGGGCGCCGGCTCCAACATCGCGGCCCAGGCAGTGCTCCGCAGCCCCGCCGATGGCTATACCCTGCTGCTCGGCTCCCCCGGCACCAATGCGATCAACCCGCATCTCTATGCCAATAGCGGCTACGATCCGCTGACCGATTTCCTGCCGATCAGCCAGATCGCGGAGCTGCCGAACCTGCTGGCCGCGCATCCCGGGCTCGGCGTGCGCGATGCGGCGGCGCTGATCGCGCTCGCGAAGCGGCAGCGCCTGTCCTATGGCGAGACCAGCATCGGTGGATCGACGCATCTGTCGGCCGAGTTGTTCCGCCTGATGGCGGGGATCGAAGCCGACCACATCTCCTATCGCGGCAGCGCGCCGATGATGACGGACCTGCTGCCCGGCCGCATCAGCTACGGCGTCGACAACCTGCCGACCATCCTGCCGCATGTGCGGAGCGGCGCCCTGGTCGCCATCGGCGTCACCTCCACCAGCCGCTGGTCCGGCGCGCCGGAGATCCCGGCGATCGCGGAAACGCTGCCCGGCTATGAGGTGACCGCCTGGTTCGGGCTGGTGGCCCCGCGCGGCACGCCGGCCGAGGTGATCAGCCGCGCCAATGCCGCGCTGCGCGCCGGCCTCGTCAAGCCGGAGACCGTCGCCCGCATGCGGGAACTGGGCGCGACGCCGTTGCCCGGCACGCCGGAGGAGTACCAGGCGCGCAATGCCCGGGAATTCGTCCGGCTCGGCGACGTGATCCGGCGCGCGGGAATCCGCGCCGAATAGCCGTCGTCGGTAGAGCGTCCGATTCAGACCTCCAGGCCCTTCGGCCCTGCAGTCATCGGACGCTCAGGCCAGCCGCAGCAGCGGCTTGCCGATCATGCGGCGCTCTTCCAGCGCCGCATGCGCCTCCTCGACGGTGTCGAGCGTGTAGCGGCCGGCGATCGCGATCGACAGCGTGCCGTCGAGCAGCGCGGCGAAGATCTCGCTTGCCCGGCGACGGATCACCGCCGCGCCGTCGAGGTGGTCGGCGAGCCGGGGCCGGGTCAGGAACAGGGAGCCGGCCTCGCCGAGCTCGATGGGGTCGAGGTCCTTCACCGGACCGCCGACACTGCCGAAGCTGACGATCAGCCCCTTGGTGCGGGCGGCGCGCAGGCTGTCGCGCAAGGTCGGCCGGCCGACCGGGTCGAACACCACATCGACGCCACGGCCGCCGGTCGCTTCCCGCACCCGGTCGGCGAAGCGGCCGTCGTCATAGAGGAAGGCCGCCGTGGCCCCGCGCTGCCGCACGACCGCCGCCTTCGCCGCGCTGCTCGTCGTCGCGTAGATGGTGGCGCCGGCCCGGGCACCGAGTTGCACCAGCAACTGCCCGATGCCGCCCGACGCCGAATGCACCAATGCGGTGACGCCGGGCGCGAATTGCCCGAGATCATGCGCCAGGTAATGTGCGGTCAGACCGTGGAACATCGCCGCCGCGGCCATGTCGAGCGGCATCGCATCCGGCACCGGCACGACGCGCCAGGCCGCGACCACCGCGTATTCGGCGTAGCTGCCCCAGGACAGGCAATAGGCGACCCGGTCGCCGATCGCGACATCGACGACGCCCTCGCCCAGCGCCGCGACGGTGCCGGCGCCTTCCATGCCGATGGTGGTCGGGATCGACACCGGATAGGTGCGGGAGCCGGCGTATTTGCCCTGGCAGGTATGGATGTCCATGAAGTTGATGCCGGCCCAGGCGAGGCGGATCAGCACCTCGCCCGGGCCGGGCACTGGGACCGGCAGGTCCCGGCGGATCATCACTTCCGGGCCGCCATAGCGGTCGATCTGGATCGCCCGCATGGCGGCCTTCCCCGTGCCGGAGCGTTCAGCCCAGCTTCTGCTTCAGCAATTCGTTCACCAGGGCCGGATTGCCCTTGCCCTGCATGGCCCGCATGGTCTGGCCGACGAAGAAGCCGAACAGCTTGTCCTTGCCCGACCGGTATTCGGCGACCTTGGCGGCAGTGGCGGCCATGACGCCATCGATCACCGCCTCGATCGCGCCGGTGTCGGTGACCTGCTTCAGCCCCTTCTCCTCCACGATCGCGCCCGGGCTCTTGCCCGTCTCGATCATGATCTCGAAGACTTCCTTGGCCAGCTTGCCTGACAGCGTGTTGTCGGCCAGCAGGTCGAGCAGCGCGCCCAGATCCTCGGCGCTCACCGGCGGATCGGTGACATCGCGCTTCAGGCGGTTGAGGGCGGCGAAGAAATCGCCGGTCACCCAATTGGCCGCGATCTTGGCGTCCCGCCCCTTCGCGACGACGTCGAAGAAAGCCGCCGTCTCCTTCTCGAGGGTCAGCACATGCGCGTCATAGGGCGTGAGGCCCATGGCGACGTAGCGGGCGCGCCGCGCATCCGGCAGTTCCGGCAGCGCCGCGCGCAGGCCTTCGACCCAGGCGGCGTCCAGCACCAGGGGCGGCAGGTCCGGGTCGGGGAAGTAGCGGTAGTCATGCGCATCCTCCTTCGACCGCATGCTGCGCGTGGTGCCGCGCGTGGTGTCGAACAGGCGCGTCTCCTGCGTCACTTCGCCGCCGCCTTCCCAGACCTCGATCTGGCGCCGCGCCTCGGCTTCGACGGACTGCATCACGAAGCGGATGGAGTTGACGTTCTTCACCTCGCAACGCGTGCGGAACCCCTCGCCGGCCTTGCGGACGGAGACGTTCACGTCGGCGCGCATGGAGCCTTCGTCCATGTTGCCGTCGCAGGTGCCGAGGTAGCGCAGGATCTGCCGCAGCTTGGTCAGATAGGCGCCCGCCTCCTCCGGCGAGCGCATGTCGGGCTCGGAGACGATCTCCATCAGCGCGACGCCGGCGCGGTTCAGGTCGATGAAGCTCTTGGTCGGGTGCTGGTCGTGCAGCGACTTGCCCGCATCCTGTTCCAGATGCAGCCGCGTCACCCCGATCTGCTTGGTGGCGCCGTCGCCGAGCGTGATCTCGACCACGCCGGTGCCGATGATCGGATGCGCGAACTGGCTGATCTGGTAGCCGCTCGGCAGGTCCGCGTAGAAGTAGTTCTTGCGGTCGAAGCGGCTCCAGAGATTGATCTGCGCGTTCAGACCGAGCCCGGTGCGCACCGCCTGCGCCACGCATTCACGGTTGATCACGGGCAGCATGCCGGGGAAGCCGGCATCGACGAAGCTGACCTGGGTGTTCGGCGCGGCGCCGAAGGCGGTGGCCGCGCCGCTGAACAGCTTCGATTCGCTGATGACCTGGGCATGGACCTCAAGGCCCACCACCACTTCCCAGGGGCCGGTCGCGCCCTCGATCACGTAGCTCATGCCATCACCCGCGGACGCGCCGTGAACGCGGCGGCGCGCTCGATCGCGCTGCCCACCGCGAAGACCGTCTCCTCATCGAAGCTTCGCCCCAGCACCTGCAGCCCGAGCGGCAGTCCCTGCGCGTCGAGCCCTGCCGGCACCGCGAGGCCCGGCAGCCCGGCCAGGTTGGCGGTCACCGTGAAGACGTCGTTCAGGTACATGGTCACCGGGTCGTCGGTGTTCTCGCCTTCGGCGAAAGCGGCGCTCGGCGTCGCCGGCGTCACGATCGCATCGACCTTCTGATAGGCTTCGGTGAAGTCGCGGGCGATCAGAGCCCGGATCTTCTGCGCCTTCAGGTAATAGGCGTCATAGTAGCCGGCGCTCAGCACATAGGTGCCGATCATGATGCGGCGCTTCACCTCCGCCCCGAAGCCCGCGGCGCGGGTCCGTTCATAGAGGTCCTTCAGGTCGCGCCCATCCTCGCGCAGCCCGAAGCGCACGCCGTCATAGCGCGCGAGGTTGGAGGACGCCTCGGCCGGTGCCACGATGTAGTAGGTCGGCAGTGCGTAGCGCGTATGCGGCAGGCTGATCTCGACGATCTCCGCCCCCGCTTCCCGCAGCCAGGCCAGGCCCTGCTCCCAGAGCGCCGTGATCTCCGGCGCCAGGCCGTCCAGCCGGTATTCCTTCGGAACGCCGATGCGCAGCCCCTTCACGCCCCGCCCGCAGGCGGCGCGGAAATCCGGCACCGGCACATCCGCGCTGGTGCTGTCCTTCGGGTCGAAGCCGCTCATGCTCCGCAGCAGCACGGCGCAATCCTCGACCGTGCGGGCGAAGGGCCCGGCCTGGTCGAGGGAGGAGGCGAAGGCGACGATGCCGAAGCGCGAGCAGCGTCCATAAGTCGGCTTGATGCCGGTGACACCGCAGAAGGCGGCCGGCTGGCGGATCGAGCCGCCGGTATCCGTGCCCGTGGCACCCAGCGCCAGCCGCGCCGCGACAGCGGCGGCGGAACCGCCGGAGGAGCCGCCGGGGACCAGCGCCGCGTCGGGGTCGTGGCGCCTGCTCCAGGGGTTCTGCACCGCGCCATAGGCCGAGGTGAGGTTCGAGGAGCCCATCGCGAATTCGTCGAGATTGGCCTTGCCGAGGAACACCGCGCCATCGCGCTTGAGCTGGCTGGTGACGCTGCTCTCATAGGGCGGCACGAAATTCTGCAGGATCTTCGAGGCTGCGGTGGTGCGCACGCCCTCGGTGCAGAACAGGTCCTTGATGGCGAGCGGAATGCCCTCCAGCGGCCCCGCCTCCCCCTTCGCGCGGCGCGCGTCGGAGGCCCGGGCGGCCTCGATCGCCTGCTCCGCGGTCACGGTGAGATAGGCGTTGAGGCGCGGGTTCAGCGCCTCGATGCCGGTGAGATGGGCGCGGGTCAGCTCCTCGGCGGAGATGGCGCGTTCGTCCAGCGCGGTCAGCGCGCCGGCGATGGTGAAGTCGGTGGGATGCATTATTCGACGACCTTCACTCGACGACCTTCGGGACGCCGAAATATTCGCCTTCGCGGTCCGGCGCATTGGCCAGCACCCGCTCCGGAATGCCGCCATCGGTGATGACGTCGTCGCGCTGGCGCAGCGTGCCGCCGGCATCGACGGCGCCGCCGGCCATCGGCTCCACCCCATCGGTGTTCACGGCCTGGAGTTGCTCGATCCAGCCAAGGATGCCGTTCAGCTCCGCCTGGAGCTTGGTGACCTCCGCATCATCGACGTGAAGGCGGGCGAGCGAGGCGACGCGCCTCACCGTTGCGGTATCGAGCGACATGATTCCGTCAGTGCTTTCCGGAAAAAGAGCGCCGGACCATAACGGCGGGGATGGCCATCTTCAACCTGCGCGACCTCCGCGCCTCCCTCCCCCGCGGACAGCGGCTGATCGGTCTCGATCCCGGATCGAAGACGATCGGCGTGGCGCTGACCGATGTGACCCTGATGCTGGCCTCGCCCTACAGCGCCGTCCCGCGCGGCAAGCTGAAGGCGGTGGCGGCGGAGATCGCCCGGATCGCCGCCAAGGAAGGCGCCGGCGGCCTCGTGGTCGGGCTGCCGCTGTCGATGGATGGCAGCATCGGCCCCGCCGCCCAGGCGGCCCAGGACTGGACGGCGGCGCTGTCGGACGCCTGCGGGCTGCCGGCAGCGCTCTGGGACGAGAGGCTCTCCTCCTCCGCCGTCAACCGGATGCTGATCGCGGAGGCGGACCTCACCCGGGCCAAGCGCGCCCAGGTCGTGGACCGGGCCGCGGCGGCCTATATGCTGCAAACGGCGCTGGATGCGACGCGCCCAGCGAACTAGGCTTATTTCCCTATCAACCTGCCGCTATCGGAGCCGCCGCGCGGGGCTTTGCCCTCTCCACCCCCGCGCTCTAGTTTCGGGCGGAGCACTGTCCCGGACGAATCGCCTCATGCCGGCTTTCCCGCAAAAGCACCTCCTCGCCATCGAAGGCCTGGAGCCGCCCTATATCGCCGACATGCTCGACCTGGCGGAGAGCTATGCGCTGCTGAACCGGTCGGGGAAGACCCAGCGCGACCTGCTCCGCGGCCGCACCCTGATCAACCTGTTCTTCGAGGACAGCACCCGCACCCGCACCAGCTTCGAACTGGCCGGCAAGCGGCTGGGCGCCGACGTCATCAACATGAGCGTCTCCACCTCCTCGGTGAACAAGGGGGAGACGCTGCTCGACACCGCATCCACCCTGAACGCCATGCACTGCGACCTGCTGGTGGTGCGCCATGGCCAGTCCGGCGCGCCGGCGCTGCTGAGCCAGAAGGTCGATGCCGCGGTGATCAATGCCGGCGACGGCACCCATGAACACCCGACCCAGGCCCTGCTCGACGCGCTGACCATCCGCCGGCGGAAGGGCCGGATCGAGGGGCTGGTGGTCGCCATCTGCGGCGACGTGCTGCACAGCCGGGTGGCGCGCAGCAATATCCACCTGCTGTTGACCATGGGCGCCCGGGTCCGCATCGTCGGCCCATCGACCCTGATGCCGGCCGAGGCGGATCGCTTCGGCGTCGAGGTCTTCCACGACATGCGCGCGGGCCTGAAGGGCGCCGATGTCGTCATGATGCTGCGCCTGCAGAAGGAGCGGATGACGGGCGGGCTGATCCCCTCCTCTCGCGAATTCTTCCGCTTCTACGGCCTGGATGCCGACAAGCTGGCGGTGGCGAAGCCGGATGCCATCGTCATGCATCCCGGCCCGATGAACCGCGGCGTCGAGATCGACAGCGCCATCGCCGACGACCCGGCACGCAGCGTGATCGGCGAACAGGTCGAAATGGGCGTCGCCTGCCGCATGGCGGTGCTCGACCTGCTGTCCCGCAACCTGCGGCGGAACGTGTGACAGCCGACGGCCACACCGGGGTCTTGCTGCCGACCGCGGCCGCCGCCTGCCGCGTGGCGATCCTTCACCGACACACCCGCCGCGCCCCATGGCGGGGATGCGGGTGGCCCCCTATAACCGGACCCCGATGCGCGACATCCTGATCACCAATGCCCGCCTGATCGACCCTGCCTCGGGCCTCGACGCCCCGGGCGCGCTGCTCATCCGGGACGGCGTCATCGCCGATCACGGACCGGGCCTCATGGCGCCGGAGGAGGCCGTGACCCTCGACGCCAGGGGCGCCATCCTGGCCCCCGGCCTGATCGACCTGCGTGCCAGCCTGGGCGAGCCGGGCTTCGAGCACCGGGAGACGATCGCGTCGGCCGCCCGCGCCGCCGCCGCCGGCGGCATCACCACCCTCTGCGCCCTGCCGGATACCGAGCCGGCGCTCGACGATCCGGCGCTGCTGCAATTCATGATCCGCCGCGGCGAAGCCACCGGCAGCCTGTCCATCCTGCCCTATGGCGCGGCGACCGCCGGCTGCCAGGGCAAGGAGATGGCGGAATTCGGCCTGCTGCGCGAAGCCGGCGCCATCGCCTTCACCGACGGCCGGCGGGCGATCGGCAATGCGCGGGCCATGCGCCTGGCGCTGTCCTATGCCCGCGGCTTCGGCTGCTTCGTGGTGCAGCACCCGGAGGAGCCGTCGCTGGCCACCGGCGGCGCGGTGACCGAAGGCGAACTCGCCTCCCGCCTCGGCCTGCCGGGTATTCCGGCCGCCGCGGAAGCCATCCTGATCGCCCGCGACATCGCCCTGGTCCGGCTGACCGGCGGCCATGTGCATTTCGCCCATGTCAGCACCGGCGCCGCGCTGGACCTGATCCGGGCCGCGAAAGCGGAGGGGCTGGCGGTCACCTGCGACACCGCGCCCCCCTATTTCGACCTGAACGAGACCGCGATCGGCGACTGGCGCACCTACGCCAAGCTGTCGCCGCCGTTGCGCCGCGACGAGGACCGCCGGGCCGTCGCCGCGGCGCTGGCCGACGGCACCATCGATGCCATCGCCTCCGACCACCAGCCGCACGACGCCGACGACAAGCGCCTGCCCTTCGCCCAGGCCGAAGCCGGGGGCACCGGCCTCGCGACCTTGCTCGGCGTGACGCTGGCCCGCTTCCATGGCGGCGACCTGACCCTGCCGCAGGCACTCGATCTGCTGACCGCCCGCCCGGCGAAGCTGCTGGGCCTGCCGGCCGGCCGTCTCGCCAAGGGCGCGCCCGCCGACCTGGTGCTGTTCGATGCCGAGCGCGGCTGGAAGGTCGAGGCCGGCAAGCTGCCCGGCAAGGCGCAGAACTCCCCCTTCGACGGGCGGGCGCTGGAAGGCCGCGTCATCGCCACCTTCAAGGCGGGCAACCGCGTCTTCGGAGGGTGAGATGGGGGAGCACCACGACAGCCTGCTGTTCCTGGCGGCCCTGGTGCTGCCCTATCTGCTGGGCTCGATCCCCTTCGGCCTGATCCTGACCCGGGCCGCCGGGCTCGGCGACATCCGCAACATCGGTTCCGGCAATATCGGCGCCACCAATGTCCTGCGCACCGGCAACAGGAAGATCGCCGCGGCGACCCTGCTGCTCGACGGGCTGAAGGGCGCGGCCGCGATCTGGCTGTTGCGTGCCCTGGGCGGCCCCGGCCAGGACGTGGTCGCCGGCACCGCCGTGGTGCTCGGGCACATGTTCCCCGTCTGGCTGCGCTTCAAAGGCGGCAAGGGTGCCGCCACGGGCATCGGCACCTATCTGGCCGCCATGTGGCCGATCGGTATCTTCGTCTGCGTCGCCTGGCTGGCGGGCGCGCGGCTGACCCGGATCTCCTCGGCAGGCTCGCTGATCGCCTTCGGGTTGGCGCCGATCGCCGCCTGGATCCTGATCGATGCCGACCATGCGCTGCTGGCGCTGCTGGTGGGCATCCTGGTGTTCTGGCGGCACGAGGCCAATATCCGGCGCCTGCTGGCCGGCACCGAGCCAAGGATTGGGCGTACCGCAGAGAAATGAAGGCCAGCAGCCGCCCCAGGCAACCGCCTGCGCATTGCCTGCGAGCTTTCTTGATTTTCAGCTTTCGATGAAGGTTACGCTGCCCTAATCTATTGCTGCAGCTTCCTGGGTAGCGATGCACATGGCGACCACGTCCGTCATCACCGACATTGTGCTGTACGACGAGCGTGACGTCTCGTCCGGGAATCCGCACAATCTCTGGGACAGCGCCGCCGAATTCGCCGCCTGGGCCATGGATGTAGCGCTGCTGGAACCCGGTGAATTCCCGGAGGAAGCATTGCTCGTCGCCTCGCTGAGCCGTTATGTCGGCCAGGTCATGAACGGCGGCCATTGGCAGTTCGCGCACAATACCCGCATGGATGCTTCCCTCATCCAGCGCGTCCAACGCAGTCTGGAGATGCTGTCCGCCCAGGACTACGCGGGGCTATTCACAGAGTTCCAGCAGATCATGGCCTCGGATCTCGAATTGCTCGGAAAAGCCTTATCGCCTTCCTGGAGAAGCCCCCCGGAAGCAGTGGAAGCATTGGATGATCGCTTCTATGCGCTCGACCTGGACGGACTGATCGCCCGGACGGCCGCCTGGCTGCGCACGCTGCCGTCCTTTACGCCGCTGTCGCGCGCGGCTGTGGCCGAGGAGAAGGCGGCCATCAAGGCGCGCAACAGGAATTTCGACCTCAGGCAGGCAGCGCGGCAGGCGCAGTAACGCGACCAGCGACAACCGGGGCAGTTCGCGCCTGCACGCCATGAACGAATCCGAATCCCTTGCCCGCCTCCGCCTGGCGCGCACCGACGGCATCGGCCCGGCCAACTATGCCCGGCTGCTCCAGCGCCATGGCGGTGCCGAGGCGGCGCTGAGGCACCTGCCGGCCCATCTCCGGGCGGCCAACGCGCGCGATGTCGAACGCGAGGCCGCCGCCATCGCGCGACTCGGCGGCCGGTTCCTGTTCCCCGGCCAGCCCGGCTACCCGCCGCTGCTGGCGCTGCTGCCCGACGCCCCGGCGGCGCTCGCCTGCCTCGGTGATCCGGCACGGCTTGCCATGCGGGCGGTCGCGATCGTCGGCGCGCGCAACGCCTCCGCCAATGGCCGCCGCATCGCCGAAACCCTGGCCGCGGCATTGGCCGAGGCCGGCATCCTGGTCGTCTCCGGCCTGGCGCGCGGGATCGACGCCGCCGCCCATCTCGGCGCGCTGCGCCACGGCCCCACCGCCGCCGCGGTCGCCGGCGGCCTCGACCAGCCCTACCCGCCGGAGAATGCCGGGCTGCAGGACCGCATCGCGGCGGAAGGCTGCGTCCTGGCCGAGGCACCGCTCGGCACCGCGCCGCTGGCCCGCCATTTCCCCCGGCGCAACCGGATCGTCGCCGGCCTCGCCCTCGGCACCGTGGTGGTGGAGGCGGCGCCACGCTCCGGCAGCCTGATCACCGCCCGCCTCGCCCTGGACTATGGGCGGGAGCTGTTCGCGGTGCCCGGCAGTCCGCTCGACCTCCGCGCCCAGGGCGGCAACGACCTGATCCGCCAGGGTGCCCACCTGACCGAAACGGTCGACGACATCCTGGCGCATCTGCCGGAGGCGCCGCGCCCGGTAGACCTGTTCCGGATCGCCCCGGCGCCGGCGCCGCGGGCATCGGATTCCGCGCCGGTGCCCCCGGAAGCCTCGGATGACGTGACCCAAGTCGTTGCTTTGCTTGGATCTTCGCCCGTCGCGGTTGACGATCTGCTCCGCCGCTGCCACCTCTCGCCCTCCCGAGTCCAGGCGATCCTGCTCGATCTCGAGCTCGCCGGACGGCTGGAGACCTCGCCCGGACCCCGGGTGGCGCTCCGCCCTCCGGTCAGTCAAGGCGCCTGACGGCACGGGGCAGGAGCGTGCGCAGACCCTCGCCATGTCGGATGTCGTCGTCGTCGAATCCCCGGCCAAGGCCAAGACCATCGAGAAGTATCTCGGGCGCGATTTCACCGTGCTCGCAAGCTTCGGGCATGTGCGCGACCTGGAGGAAAAGGACGGTGCCGTCCTGCCTGACCAGGACTTCGCCATGGTCTGGGGCAAGGATCCCCGTGGCGAACAGCAGGTCGCCAAGATCGCGGGCGCGCTGAAGGGCGCCAAGCGCCTCTTCCTCGCCACCGACCCGGATCGCGAGGGCGAGGCCATCTCCTGGCACGTGAAGGACATGCTGGCCGCCCGCGGCGCGCTGCGCGGCAAGGACGTGCAGCGCATCACCTTCAACGAGATCACCAAGCGCGCGGTGCAATACGCGGTCGCGCATCCGCGCGAGCTCGACGTGCCGCTGATCGACGCCTATCTGGCGCGCCGCGCGCTGGATTACCTGGTCGGCTACACCCTCTCGCCGGTGCTGTGGCGCAAGCTGCCGGGTTCCAAATCGGCCGGCCGGGTGCAATCGGTGGCGCTGCGCCTGATCTGCGAGCGCGAGGCCGAGATCGAGGCCTTCAAGGCGCGCGAATACTGGACCGTCGAGGTGAAGTTCGCGACACCCGCCGGCGCGCCCTTCACTGCCCGGCTGACGCATCTGGACGGCAGGAAGCTCGACCAGTTCGACCTGCCGGACGAGGCCAGCGCGCGGCGCGCCGTCGCCGCCATCATGGCCGGCAAGTTCTCGGTCGCCTCGGTCGAGAAGAAGCGGGTCCGGCGCAATCCGCCGCCGCCCTTCATGACCTCGACCCTGCAGATGGAAGCCAGCCGCAAGCTCGGCATGGGCGCCCAGGCGGCGATGCGCACCGCCCAGCAGCTCTACGAGGCCGGCCACATCACCTATATGCGGACCGATGGCGTCACCATGGCGCGGGAGGCGGTGGCCGCCATCCGCGACCATGTGAAATCCGCCTTCGGCGGCGACTACCTGCCGGCGGCGCCGCGCGAATATGTCTCCAAGGCCAAGAACGCCCAGGAAGCGCATGAGGCGATCCGGCCGACCGACGTGTCCCGCACGCCGGAGAGCCTGGTGGGCGAGCTGGAAGGCGCCCAGGCGCGGCTCTACGAGCTGGTCTGGAAGCGCGCCGTCGCATCGCAGATGGCATCCGCCGAGCTCGACCAGACCGCCGTCGACATCACCGATGCCTCGGGCCAGCTGCGGCTGCGCGCCACCGGCTCCGTCATCGCCTTCGACGGCTTCCTGAAACTCTACCGCGAGGATGAGGACGACCGCGCCGCCGATGCCCGCGCCGGTCTCGCCACCAGCGGCGGCGAGGACGAGGACAGCCGCATCCTGCCGCCGATGCGGGAGAAGGATCCGCTGAAGCGCGGCGATGTGACGCCGAGCCAGCACTTCACCCAGCCGCCGCCGCGCTATTCGGAAGCGACGCTGGTCAAGCGGCTGGAGGAGCTCGGCATCGGCCGGCCCTCCACCTATGCCTCCATCCTGCAGCGCCTGCAGGACCTGAAATACGTCACGCTCGAGAAGCGGCGCTTCATCGCCCAGGATCTCGGGCGGATGGTGACCACCTTCCTGGTCCGCTTCTTCGAACGCTATGTGAACACCGGCTTCACCTCCTCCATGGAGGAACAGCTCGACGAGATCTCGGAAGGCCATGCCGATTGGCGCGCGGTGATGCGCGCCTTCTGGGAGGAGTTCTCGAAGGCGGTCGAGGCGACCAAGGATCTCAAGATCCGCGACGTGATCGACGCGCTGGACGAGGATCTCGGCCCGCATGTCTTCCCCGACCGCGGCGATGGCGGCGATGCCCGCCTCTGCCCGAAATGCGGCGAGGGGCGGCTCGGCCTGCGGCTCGGCAAGGGCGGTGCCTTCATCGGTTGCTCGAACTATCCCGAATGCCGCTACACGCGGCCCTTCGGCGTCGGCGGCGATGAACAGGAACGCGGCGGCGGCGAGCAGGAGCTCGGCACCGATCCCGCGACCGGCCTGCCGGTGACGATGCGCCGCGGCCCCTACGGGCTCTATGTCCAGCTCGGCGAGCCGGGCGTCGATGCCAAGGGCAAGCCGACCAAGCCGCCGCGCACCAGCCTGCCGAACGGCATGAACCCGGAGAGCCTGACGCTGGAACGGGCGCTCGGGCTGCTGTCGCTGCCGCGCCCGATCGGCATCGATCCGGAGACCGGCGAGGAGATCACCGCAGGGCTCGGCCGCTTCGGCCCCTATGTCCGTTGCGGCAGCATCTTCAAGTCGCTCGACAAGGATGACGATGTGCTGAGCATCGGCATCAACCGGGCCGTCGTGCTGCTGGCTGATGCCCGGTCGCGGGTGCGGGAGCTGGGCGGGCATCCGAAGGACAGCCAGCCGGTCGCAATCAAGAAGGGGCGCTTCGGCCCCTACGCCCAGCATGGCAAGACCATCGCCAACCTGCCGCGCGGGGTGGAGATGGAGGCGATCACGCTGGAGGAAGCGGTCGCGCTGTTGGCCGAGAAGGGCAAGGTGCTGGCGCCGCGCGGTGCCAAGGGCCGGACCGCGAAGGCCAAGCCCGCCGCGGCGGCCGAGGCCGCGCCCGCCAAGAAGGCCCCCGCCCGCGCCGCGGCGCCCCGCAAGCCGGCCGCCAAGCCAGCAGCCCGCAAGCCCGCATCGGCTGCCAAGCCGGCAGCGGCGAGCAAGGCCGGCACGGCCACCAAGCCAGCAGCGAAAGCGGCGGCGCCCGCCAAGAAGAAGCCCACGGCCAAGGCGAAGCGCTGAGTGCCGCGCCGCGGGCCGCCGCCCAAGGGCCATAAGGCCAAGAAGAAGCGTCCGGCCCTGCCGGCACCGCTGACCGATGGCGCCGGCGCCATGCCGTCGAAGGAGGCGTTGCGCGCCTTCATCGCGGAAGCCGGCGGCAAGGTCGGCAAGAGCGAGATCAGCCGCCATTTCGGCCTGACGACGGAACAGCGGCCGGAACTCCGCGCCTTGCTGACGGCGCTGAAGGCGACCGGCGCCGCCGCCCCCGCCGGCGGCCGCAGCCTCATCGCGCCAGGCCGCCTGCCCGACATGGCGGTGGTCGAGGTCACCGGCACCGATCCGGATGGCGACCCGATCGCCAGGCCGCTGGCCTGGATCGGCGAAGGCCGCGCACCGATCATCTACATGCGCCCGGAAGCGCGGGGCCAGCCGGCGCTCGCGCCGGGCGAACGGGTGCTGGCGCGGCTGAAGCCGATCGGCGCCGGCAAGTACGAAGGCCGCACCTTCAAGCGCATCGCCACCGCCGGCCCGGCCCGTATTCTCGGCGTGTACCAGGATGGCCGCATCGAGCCGACCGACCGCCGCCACCGCGCCGATTGGGTAGTGCCGGATGGCGAAGCCAATGGCGCCGCCCCCGGCGAGATCGTGCTGGCCGAACCGCTGCCGGCCAATGTGCTGGGCCCGCGCCCGGCGCGGGTGATCGAGCGTCTCGGCGTGATGGGCGAACCGCGCTCGGTCTCGCTGATCTGCATCCATGCACACGGCATCCCGGACGTCTTCCCATCCGATGCCATCGCCCTGTCGGAACAGGCCGGGCCCGCGGACCTCACCGGGCGGGAGGATCTGCGCCCGGTGCCGCTGATCACCATCGATGGCGAGGACGCGCGGGATTTCGACGACGCGGTCTGGGCCGAGCCCGCCGGCGATGGCTGGCGCGTGCTGGTCGCCATCGCCGATGTCGCGCATTACGTCCGCGCCGACGATGCGCTCGACCGCGAGGCCTGGAAGCGCGGCAACTCGGTCTATTTCCCCGACCGCGTGGTGCCGATGCTGCCGGAGGCGCTGTCGAATGGCTGGTGCAGCCTGCGCCCCGGCGAGGATCGCGGCTGTCTCTTCGCCGAGATGCGGTTCGATGCCGGCGGCCGCAAGACCGGGCACCGCTTCGGCCGTGGCCTGATGCGCTCCGCCGCGCGTCTGACCTATGAGCAGGCACAGGCGTATCGCGACGCCAGCACCGATCCCGAGACGCTGGCGCCCGGCCACATGGCGGCGCTCTACGGCGCCTTCGGCGCGCTGCTGGCGGCGCGCGAGGCGCGCGGCACGTTGGAACTCGATCTGCCGGAACGGCGCGTCACGCTGGATGCGGCCGGCAATGTCACCGCCGTCACGCCGCGGGCGCGGCTCGATTCGCACCGGCTGATCGAGGAATTCATGGTCGCCGCCAATGTGGCCGCGGCCGAGGAGCTGGAGGCGCGCGGCCAGCCCTGCCTCTACCGCGTGCATGATCGCCCTTCCGACCAGAAGCTCGAAGGGCTGCGGCAGTTCCTGGAAAGCCTGGACCTATCGCTGCCTGCCTCCGACCGGTTGCGGCCGCGCGATTTCCAGCATCTGCTCGACCACGCGAAGGATCGGCCGGAGGAACGGCTGGTGCATGAGACGGTGCTGCGCGCCCAGGCGCAGGCCGCCTATGCGCCCGACAATATCGGGCATTTCGGTCTTGCGCTGCCGCGCTACGCGCATTTCACCAGCCCGATCCGCCGCTACGCCGACCTGTTCGTGCATCGCGCGCTGATCCGCGGATTGAAGCTCGGCGAGGACGGGCTGATGGAGACGGAGGCGGGGCGCGCCGCGGAGACCGGCGAACACATCACCGCCACCGAGCGCCGCGCCGCGGCGGCGGAACGCGAGGCGGTCGAGCGCTACCTTGCGGCCTATATGTCGCACCGCGTCGGTTGCATGTTCGATGCGCGGATTTCCGGCGTGACTCGTTTTGGCCTCTTCGTCACCTTGGAGGAGAACGGCGCGACTGGAATCGTCCCACTCGCCTCCCTTCCGGACGACCGATGGCAGCACGACGAGGCCAAGCAGGCGCTGGCTGGTCGCAAGACGGGTTTGACGTTCAGGCTCGGCCAGGCGGTCGAGGTGCGGCTGTCGGAAGCGGTGCCGCGCACCGGCGGCATGGTCTTCCACATCATGCAGGGCGTGCCACCCGCCAAGGTATCTGGGTCGCGGCCCTCCTCGCGCTGATCCTGCTGCTCGCGCCGCCGGCGCGGGCGCAGGATGCGGCGGCCCCGCGCTTTCCCCGCGGCGAGGCGGAGCAGGTCCTCTCCGAAGGTGTCGCCGCCATCCTGGAACGCCACCTCAGCGCCCTTTCGGCGCCGGAGCTGGTGCTGTGGACCCTGCGCGGCCTGACCGCGCTGGATCCTGGCCTGACGGCGGAGCTGCATGACGGCCGGGCCCGGGTCATGGCCGGGGATCGGGTGGTCGGTGCCCAGCCGATGCCGCCACGGCCGCCGCGCACCCCGCCGGATGCCCCTGCCAATCGCGCCGCGGCGCCGGCCCTGGCGCGGCTGCTGACCGCGCTCTTCGCCGATGCCTGGGGGGCGTCCGCCACCATCCGCGGCGCCGGGATGGAACGGTTGCTGCAATCCGGCTTCGACGAGCTGTTCAACCAGCTCGACCCCTATAGCCGCTACGTCACGGCGGCGGAGGCCGATGCGGCGCGGGAACGGCGAATCGGGCAAAGCGGACTTGGCCTCCGCCTCGCGGTCGGGCCCCGCCGCAGCGTCGTGCTGGCGACGGTGACGCCGGAGGGGCCGGCGGCGATGGCGCGGCTCAGGCCGGGCGACCGCCTGGTGGAGATCGATGGTGCCCCGGTCTCCGCCGATGACCTGCCGGACGCGGCGGCACGGCTGGAAGGCCCGTCGGGCCGCGCCGTGACGCTGCTGCTCTCCCGTGGCGGGCGGCGCTTCAGGGTCAGCCTGCTGCGCGCGCCGGTACCGCCGGAGACGGTCACCGCCGAACGCCGCGACGGCATCCTCTGGCTGCGCCTGTCCGGCTTCTACCAGGGCACCGCGTCGCAGCTGGTGCAGGCGATCACCGATGCGGCGACCGGCGGGCCGCCGCGTGGCTATGTGCTGGACCTGCGCGGCAATCGCGGCGGCCTGTTGCCGCAGGCGGCGGCGGTCGCCGATGTCTTCCTGCAATCGGGCGAGATCCTGCGCACCGAGGGCCGGCATCCGGAGGCGGCGCGCATCCTGCTCGCCTCCGGCTCGGACCTGGCGCATGGGCGGCCGATCATCGTGCTGGTCGATGGCCGCACCGCCTCCTCGGCGGAGGTCGTGGCGGCCGCCCTTTCGGATCGCGGCCGCGCCGTGCTGGTCGGCAGCGCCACCACCGGCAAGGGGCTGGTGCAGATCCTGATGCCGATGCCGAATCGGGGGGAGTTGCTGATCTCCTGGGCGCGGCTGCTGGCGCCCGACGGCTGGCCGATCCAGACCCTCGGCGTGCTGCCCAATATCTGCACCAGCCTTGGGTCGGAGGCGGTGGCGACCAGCCTGGCGAGCCTGGCCGAGGATGAGTCGCCGATGGCGGTGCCGCTGGCGCGGCTGCGCGCCGCGCGGGCCCCGATCAGCGATGCGGATGCTCAGCGCCTGCGCGGTCCCTGCCCCCCGGCGGAGGGGCGGGAGGCGGACCTGACGGTCGCGCGGGCCCTGATCGAGAGCCCGGATGCGTATCGGGCTGCGCTTCGCCCTTGATTTTCGGCGCGTTCGCTGTAGGTATCGCGCCCTCTCACAGATTTTGCCCGCGCCGGCCGTCCCGGCCCCGGGTACCGGAGTTGGGTCATGGCCAAGGCGAACACCATTCTGATCAAGCTCGTCAGCAGTGCTGACACGGGCTATTTCTACGTCACGAAGAAGAACACCCGGAACATCACCGGGAAGATGGAAAAGCGGAAGTACGACCCCGTCGCGCGCAAGCACGTCGTCTTCCGCGAATCCAAGATTAAGTAAGAGGTTTTTTAGACCTCTTCTCGAGCTTTAGATACCGAGCGCGCATCAGTGCGCTCGGCTTTCTAGCGTTGTCGGAGCGCGCGCGAGGCGCCGCGCGGCTACCCGACACCGCGGCCGCAGGCCGCCCCTCGAAAGGCCAGGCTGCGAGGCGTCAGCCGATGCAGGCTGAGGCCGCGAACGCGGCCCGCGCGCGACCATCAGTCCCCATCAGGCGCACCCCTGCCGCGCGAAAGCCAAGGCCGCGCATGCGGCCGCCGGCGCCTGAGGCAAACAAAAACCAGCTTCCGGCCCGCACACCTTATTCAAATCGCGCCTAACCAATCCGGGCCGGAAGCCAGCTCCGTCCGGTCGCGGCCGTTGCGCTTGGCGCGGTAGAGGGCCGAATCGGCGGCGCCGATCAGCGCATCCGCCGTCATCCCTGGCACCGCCAGCGCCGCACCGATGCTGATGGTCACCAGCAGCCGCTGTTCACCGGCGCGGATCGGCATGTCCGCGACCGCGCGGCGCAGCCGGGCGGCCACGCCCATCACCTCCTCCGCCGAGGTTGAAGGCAGGATCAGTAGGAATTCCTCGCCGCCGTAACGGGCGATGACGTCGGAGGCGCGGATCTGGTCCTGCATCCGCGCCGCGATCTCGGCCAGCACCGTGTCGCCGGTCGGATGGCCGAAGCGGTCGTTGATCGCCTTGAAATGGTCGACATCGATCAACAGGGCGGCCGCGCCGGCGGCATTGCGGAGCTGGGCGTCCAGATGGCGCCGCACGAAGCGGCGATTGCGCAACCCGGTCAGCGCATCGGTCACCGCCAGTTCCAGCGAACGGTCGAGGTCGAGGCGCAGCCGCTCCTGGAAGCGGCGGCGGCGGATCTGGTTGCGCACCCGCGCGCGCAGCTCGTTCGGGTCGACCGGGCGCAGCACATGATCATTGGCGCCGAGGTCGAAGCCGCGCAGCACCTGCTCATGCTGGGCCGGGTCGGCGATCAGCAGCACCGGCAGGTCCCGCGTCTCCGCCCGCGCCCGCAGGCTGGAGGCCAGGCGCAGCCCTTCCGTCTCCGGCATGCCGAGGGACAGCAGCACCAGGTCGAAGCCGCCGGCGATCAGCAGGCGGCGGCCCTCCTCTTCCGAATCGCACGGAAACAGCAGCAGCCCATCCGGCTCCAGCATGCCGGCCAGCAGCTGCGCCTCTTCCGGCTCCGAGCGGAGCAGCAGGGCGCGGGTGCCGTGCAGTTCGAGGGCCGGGACCGCCGGCGGGTCGAGGCCGAGTTCGAGGGCGGTGGTCTGGCGCAAGCGCCAGGCATCGGTCACCTGCTTGACCCGCAGCAGCGCGCGCAGGCGCGAGAGCAGCATCGCCTCGCTGACTGGCTTGGACAGGAAATCATCCGCGCCTGCCTCCAGCCCACGCACCCTTTCCTCGGTATCAACCAGGGCGGTGATCATGACGACCGGGATATCGAGCGTGACGGGGTTGGCCTTGAGGCGCCGGCAGGTCTCGAACCCGTCCATGACCGGCATCATGACGTCGAGCAGCACGACGTCCGGCACCCAGCTCAGCGCCAGCGACAGCGCCTCCTCCCCCGAGGCCGCGGTCGCGACTTCGAAGAATTCCGCGCGCAGGCGCAGTTCGAGCAGACGGCGATTGGCGGCGACGTCATCGACAACCAGGACGCGCGCGGTCACCCAGGTTTCCCTTGGGGCGCTGGGCTGCCCGGTCTCCCGTGCCCCCGCGGGGGGCGCCGATTGGCGACACGCCGTTTCATCCGTTCCTGCCCGAATCTGATGGAGGCATAGGCGCATTTTCCAGGCATCGACGGGCGCCCATGTCCGGTCCCGGCCGATGGGAGTGCCAGTCTAGCGTATCCGCTTAACGGTAACGTGAAAAACAAATCTGACCAGAGATGATGATACAGCGCGCCGAATATTCAATCGGTAGCGAAAGTCACTTCTCGCCCGCCCAGTCCCTGCAACCTGGACGTGAATCTTGGAGACGCACTCTCGCGAACGCCGACCAATCGCAGCAGGCCACAATCGGCCAGCACGGCGCGCAGCGCGGCCGGGTCGGGATGCTCCGCCTGCAGCTCCAGCAGGCGGCAGCCGCTGTCCGGCAGCCGGGCCGCGGCGCCCCGCCCTTCCCATTCGATCAGCCCCGGCACCAGCGGATCCTGGCCATGCGGGCCCGGCGCGAACAATGCCATCCGCCAGGACAGGTCGCCGCGGCGCATCGCGAAAGGCGCCGGCAACCGGGCGGGACCGAGGCGTGCCGCCAGGGCCGCCAACCCACTGGTGCGGGCCACATACCCGACCAGCCGCGGCCGGCGCGCCAGAGCGCGCCGCAGCTTCGCATCGTCCAGGCCGAAGAGCCGCGGACGGGGCGGATCCGGCTGCTCCGGATCCGGCGCGATGACCTCCAGATAACAGGCCGCGCCAAGGCCAAGCAGAAGATTGTGCGTGCCCATCCCGGCATGCGCGCCGCCTGGCAGTGGCGCGGCGCCGAGTTGGTCCTCGACGAAGCGTGCGCCCTGCGCGAGCGTCGCGCAGCCGAGGACAATGTGGTCGATTTCGATCAAGTGGCCAGAGTCCTCGATGCGCTGCGAAGTGGAATGCCGGCCATCGGCCCGAGCCGGCCGATGGCATCGCGCAGGAGGTGGGGCGCAGCGCCCTCACGGCAAGGATCGCCGGCCCGCCTGGCCGGCAGCGCCGCCGTTTCGGAATCGCCTGTCAGGCGTTCCCGCTCAGGAAGTCGAGCGCGACCTGGGTACCACCCGGGCTGTGCGGCACGCCGGCCGCGCGCAGCCCCATCTCGACGCCCGAGAGCGTCCCCATGAGCTGCAGATCGCCGAAATCGCCGAGATGCCCGATGCGGAAGGCGCGGTCGTTGAGCTGGCCAAGCCCATTGCCGAGGCTCATGTTGAACTGG
>DASYDR010000178.1:0-16163 GCA_036499545.1 Roseomonas sp.
GGGTCCGGAGAGCCGCAAACCGGGCCTCCATGCGCCCGCCGCGCGACCCGAACTCCGCGCATGGCGCCGGCGCCGATCGGTGGCGCCGGCAGCGGCCCGCACCCTTCCGCTCAATGAAATGATGACTTGCCGGTGGCGAACATTCTTCCGGTGGACCGCACCGCCTACCTCCCTGGGGAACATCGCTGCCCCAGGAGATCCATCCATGAAGCTGTATCAGGCCCTGCTATCCGGCCATTCCCATCGTGCCCGCCTGTTCCTGGCCCTGCTCGGCACCCCTTACGAGCTGGTCGATGTCGACCTTGCCGCCGGTGCGCACAAGGCGCCCGGCTTCCTGGCGATCAACCGCTTCGGCGAAGTGCCGGTGCTGGAGGATGACGGCGTCATCATCCAGGATTCCAACGCGATCCTGGTCTATCTCGCGAAGAAGTCCGGCCGCG
The DNA here is from genome assembly GCA_036499545.1 of Roseomonas sp. Taxonomy (GTDB): domain Bacteria; phylum Pseudomonadota; class Alphaproteobacteria; order Acetobacterales; family Acetobacteraceae; genus Plastoroseomonas. The sequence goes on from DASYDR010000178.1 coordinate 441, forward strand.
CCGATTGGCTGCCGGAAGACGCGGCGGGTGCCGCGCGCGTCCAGCGCTGGCTGGCGGTGGCGGCCGGCCAACTCGCCGCCGGCCCCGCCGCGGCGCGGCTCATCACCGTCTTCGGCTACAGGCTCGACCCGGAGACGGCCATCGCGCGATCGCACGCGCTGCTGGCGGTGATCGAAGCGGAACTCGCGGAGCGCGACTGGATCGCCGGCAGCACCGGGCCGACCATCGCGGACATCGCCCTCTACAGCTATATCGACCGCGCGCCGGAGGGGAATGTCGACCTCTCGCCCTATGCCCGGATCCGCGCCTGGCTGCGCCGGATCGAAGCGCTGCCCGGCTTCGTCGCGCTGCCGAAGACGGCCGCCGGGCTCGAGGTGTGAGATGGCCCTCGACGCCCCGTCGCCCTGGCATGCGGGCGAGCTCCGGCTGCAGCAGCGCGCGGGCGTCGCCGCGCACATGGCGGAGGTCGGCCGCAGGGTCATCCGCGACCACCTGATCGAGCAGCACCGGCTGTTCTACCCGCAGCTCCCCTTCGTCGTGCTGGGCGCGGTGGACGCGGCGAGCGATCCCTGGGCGACGCTGCGCGCGCATCACCCGGGCTTCCTCACTTCCCCCGATCCCCTGCACCTGCATGCCGCGCTGTCGGCCGACCCCGCCGATCCCGCCGAGGCCGGCATGCAGGCGGGCGATGCGATCGGGCTGCTCGGCATCGAGCTGACGACGCGGCGGCGCAACCGCATGAATGGCCGCATCGCGCGGCGCGATGCAGCCGGCTTCACCATCGCGGTGGCGGAGTCCTTCGGCAATTGCCCGCAATACATCCAGCTGCGCGACGCCACCTTCAGCCGCGATCCCGATCTGCCGGCCGCCATGGCGCCCGTCGCGCTGGATCGACTCGACGCCGCGGCACGGGCATTGATTGAAGGGGCCGACACCTTCTTCGTCGCCAGCTATGCCGATGACGACACCCACGGCCGCCGCGTCGATGTCTCCCATCGCGGCGGCCGGGCCGGCTTCGTGCGGCTGGATGCCGATGGCGGGCTGACCATTCCCGATTTCGCCGGCAACCACTTCTTCAACACGCTCGGCAACATCGCGGCGAACGCGAAGGCGGGCCTGGTCTTCGTCGATTTCGAGAGCGGCGCGCTGCTGCAGATGACCGGCGACGCGGCGGTGCTGCTGGACAGCCCGGAAACGGTGGGCTTCGCGGGGGCCGAGCGGCTCTGGCGGTTTCATCCGCGCCGCATCCTGCGCCGCCCGCAGGCCCTGCCGCTGCGGCTGGGCTTCGCCGAGGAAGGATGGTCACCCGCGGCACTGGCCACCGGTCGCTGGAGCGACACCGGCAAGGCCTGGCGCCCCTTCCGCGTGGCCCGGGTGACGGAGGAGAGCAGCGTGATCCGCTCCCTCATCCTCGATCCTGTCGATGGCGCCGGCATCATCCCGCACCAGGCCGGGCAGCATCTGCCGATCCGGATCCGGACCGCCGATGGCGCGGAACCGCTGCGGCGCAGCTACACCGTGTCCGTCGCGCCATCGGACGGGCACTACCGGATCAGCGTGAAGCGCGAGGGCGTCGTCTCCCGCCATCTGCACGGGCTGCGGGTCGGCGACGTGATCGAGGCGCTGGCGCCGGCCGGCGGCTTCACCATCGATGCCGCGCAGCACCGCCCGGCGGTGCTGCTGGCGGCCGGGATCGGCGTGACACCAATGCTGGCGATGCTGCGCCACCTGGTGCATGGCGGCGGCCCCGTCCGGCCGACCTGGTTCTTCCACGCCGCCCGCTCCAAGCCGGAGCGCGCCTTCGACGCGGAGCTGGCCGCGCTGGTGGCAGCGGCGCGCGGCGCGGTGCGGCTGGTGCGATTGCTGAGCGACACCGCGGGCGCGGCGCCCGGCGATTTCGATCGCGCCGGCCGGATCGACATGGCCGCACTCCGGTCCGTGCTGCCCTTCGGCGATTATGATTTCTATCTCTGCGGCCCGCCGGCCTTCATGCAGGACATCCATGACGGTCTGCGCGACCTCGACGTCGCGGATGCGCGCATCCATGCCGAGGCCTTCGGCCCGGCATCGCTGCGGCGCCGGCCGGGCCCGGCCGATGCGCCGCGGCCCGCGCCGGCGGCCGGGCCGGTGGCGGTCACCTTCGCCGCCTCCCGCCGCGATGCGACCTGGACGCCGGATGCGGGCTCCCTGCTCGAGCTTGCGGAGGCTGCCGGCCTGCGGCCGGATTTCGACTGCCGCGGCGGCAGTTGCGGCACCTGCCGCACCCGCATCCTGGAAGGTGCGGTCGCTTACGCAGGCAGACCAAGTGCCGAGGTCGCCGCCGGCGAGGCGCTGATCTGCTGCGCGCAGCCGGCGGCAGGCGGGGATGGGCCGCTGCGCCTGGATCTCTGATGGCGCGCCCCCGCGGGCTCAACCCGTGGCGGGCACATCCAGGCCAAGCTGCCGCGCGATCGCGGCGCGGTGCGGGCCGATCAGCTGCGCCAGGGTGACGCGATCGAGCACGGCCAGGAAAGCCTCCAAGGCTTCACGCAGCAGCGGCTGCAACAGGCAGGGGCCGGCGATGATGCAGCCGGGACCGCCTTCGAAGCAGGCGACCAGGGCCATATCTTCCTCGGTCTGGCGGACCACGGCGCCGACCGGGATCTCGGCCGCCGGCCGCGCCAGCCGCAAGCCGCCGCCACGGCCGCGAAGCGTCTCCACGAAGCCGTTGCGGCCGAGGCCGTGCACCACCTTGGTCAGGTGGTTTTCCGAGATCCGATAGGCCTCCGCGATCTCGTGGATCGAGGCGAGGCCATCCGGGCGCAGGCCCAGATACATCAGCACGCGAAGCGCATAGTCGGTGTGAAGCGTGAGCCGCATGGTTAAAGATGCACAGGATTTACACCTTCTGTCCAACTCGCTATAACATGCATCGTCAATGCATCTTATAGCGAGACCCGCGACCATGCCGACCGCGCTCAGCGACGACACCATCGCCATCGTCAAGGCCACCGTCCCGGCCCTGGCGGCGCATGGCCTGACCATCACCGAACGCATGTATGCGCGGCTGTTCGAGGATGCGGCGATCCGCGCCCTGTTCAACCAGTCGCATCAAGGCGATGGCGGCTCCCAGCCGAAGGCGCTGGCGAATGCCATCCTGGCCTATGCCCGGAACATCGACCGGCTGGAGGTGCTGGGCGGCGCGGTCGAACGCATCGCGCAGAAGCATACCGGGCTGCGCATCGCGCCGGAGCATTACCAGCCGGTGGGCGTGGCGCTGCTCGGTGCCATCCGGGATGTGCTCGGCGATGCGGCGACGCCGCCGGTCCTGGCCGCCTGGGGTGAAGCCTATTGGTCCCTGGCGGAGATCCTGATCGGCCGTGAGCGGCAGATCTATGGCGCGCAGGCGGCGGCGCCGGGCGGCTGGAGCGGCCGGCGCGACGTCATGGTCGCGGAGCGGGTGCGGGAGAGCGAGGTCATCACCTCCTTCATCCTGCGCCCTGTCGATGGCGGCGCGGTGCTGCGGCACCGGCCCGGCCAGTACCTGACCTTCCTGCTCGATGTCGCGGGGCATGGGCCGCTGAAGCGGAACTACAGCATCTCCTCCGCGCCCTCGGACAGGCAGTACCGCATCTCCGTGAAGCGGGAGCCGGGCGGCCTTGCCTCCAACTGGCTGCATGATCGCGCCACGGTGGGAACCGTGCTGCCGATGGCGCCGCCGGCCGGCGATTTCGTGCTCGGCGAGGCGCCGCCGCGGCCGGTGGTGCTGCTCTCGGGCGGGGTCGGCCTGACCCCGATGGTGAGCATGCTGGAGACGATCGCGGAGCGGCATCGCGGGCTGCGCGCGCAATTCGTGCATGGTGCGCTGCACGGCGCCGTGCATGCCATGGGGCCGCGCATGCGGGCACTCGCGGCCGCATCCGGCGGCGCCATCTCCACCCATGTCTTCTACGAGCAGCCGCGGCCGGAGGATGTGCATGGCCGCGACCATGACGAGACAGGGCGGATCGGCATCGACTGGCTGCGGCGCCATACGCCGATGACGGAAGCCGACTACTTCCTGTGCGGGCCGAAGCCCTTCCTGCGCGCCTTCGTCGGCGGCCTTGCCGAGGCCGGTGTGCCGGCGGCACGGCTGCACTACGAATTCTTCGGCCCGGCCGATGAGGCCCTGGCCGCCTGAGGCCGGCGCGCTGATCAGCCGGATGGCAACACTGGCAGCCGGCCATCCGGATCGCGCAGCGGCACCGCATCCACCATCGTGCCGGCCGGCAGCGCCTCGGCATCGGCGGGGATGCGGACCAGGGCATCGGCCTGGGTCCAGGCGAGGAGCTGCGAGGCATCCCGGGTGTCGATCAGCGCGGCACGCCAGGCACCGTCGCCGTCGCGTGTCAGGCGGGCCGGCGCGAATTCCATGCGGCCGGGCTTGCGCATGACCGGCGTGGCGAGGCGGGCGGTGATGGCGGCGCTCTCCGCTTCGATGCCGGCCATGCGCCGGATGGCCGGGCGCGCGAAGAGCAGCCCGGTCACCAGCACGGCGCGCGGGCTGCCCGGCAGGCCGAGCACCGGCACCTGGCCGATGCGGCCGAACAGCATTGGCTTGCCTGGCTTCAGCGCCAGGCGGAAGACGGTCGGCGCCGCGCCGGCATCGGCGATCGCATCCGCCAGGTGATCGGCCGCGCTGCCGGACACGCCGCCGCTCGTGATGATCAGATCGGCTTCCGCCGCCAGCGCCGTCAGCCGCGCCCGCAGCGCCGGGCGGTCATCGCCGATGCGGCCGGCATCGATGAGCGTCAGGTCGGGCCCTTCCAGCAGCGCCTGCAGCAGCGGGCGGTTCACGTCGAAGATGGTGCCGGCACCAAGGCTGCCGCCCGGCTCCACCAGCTCATCCCCCGTCGAGAGGATGGCGACGCGGATGCGGCGCCGCACCACCACTTCCCGGTAGCCGAGTGGTGCCAGCAGCAGGATGTGGCGCGGATCCAGGCGCTGCCCGGCGGCCAGGATCAGCTCGCCTTCCTTCAGATCCTCGCCGCTGCGGCGGATATCGCTGCGGCGGGTGGGAATGGCGCCGATCTCCACCCGGTCGCCCTCGATGCGGCAATGCTCCTGCATCACCACCTGGGCGACGCCGCGCGGCACCCGCGCGCCGGTCATCACCTGCACGCTCTGCCCGGGTGCCAGCTTGATGGTCGGCTGACCATTGGCCCTGACCAGCCCCACCAGTTCCAGCCAGAAAGGTGGCCGCCGCTCCGCATCCGCGGCATGCAGCCCGAACCCGTCCATCGCGGAAGCATCGAAGGGCGGCAGCGAGCGGGACGCGTAGAGATCCACCGCCGCGATGCGGCCGGCGATGGCGTGGATCGGCACGCTTTCCACCGCCTCCAGGGGCGCGATGGCGGCGAGGATGAGCGCGAGCGCTTCGCTGACCGGGGTCAGCGGGCGCCCGCCCGGCCTGTCGACGACGCAGCTCAGGTGAAGATCCTGACCGCGCTGGTCAGGGTGATCCAGGCGCCCCAGAGCAGCGGCACGCCGACCGCGAGCCAGGCCAGGACCGCCTTGGTATCGAGCCCGCCCTTGCCGATGCCGAAGGACCCGCTCGGCCCCACGCTCGCGGCCGCGGTCCTGGCCTGCAATGCCGCCACCTCCTCGGCCGACATGAACCATTTCGCCGCGACCGGCCGCACCAGGGCATTGCAGAGAAAGCCCAGCACCAGGAAGCCGGTCAGCACATACATGGTCACGTCATAGAGGCGGTCCGCCGGCACGCCGGCGGCGCGGTTGAATTCGCGGATGTAGTTCACGACCACCGGGCCGATGATGCCCGCCGTCGACCAGGCGGTCAGCAGCCGGCCGTGGATCGCGCCGACGAACTGGGTGCCGAACATGTCGGCGAGATAGGCCGGCACGGTCGAGAAGCCGCCGCCATACATCGACAGGATGATGCAGAACGCGGCGACGAACAGCACCTTGGAACCCATATGCGCGAAGCTCGGCGCCAGGGCGTAGAGCGCGATGCCGAGGCCGAAGAAGGCGAAATAGGTCAGCTTGCGGCCGAGGCGGTCGGACATCGAGGCCCAGAAGAAGCGGCCCAGGATGTTGAACAGCGACAGCAGCGCGGTGAAGCCGGCGGCGATGCCCGCGATCGCCGTCTTCTGCCCGGCATCGAGCTGGGCGAAGCCGAGGTCCGGCCGGCCGATCAGCGCGCCGCCGAAAATCTCCTGCAGCATCGGCGATGCCATGCCGATGACGCCGATGCCGGCCGAGACGTTGAGGCAGAGCGCCCACCAGATCAGCCAGAACTGCGGCGTCTTATGCGCATTGTTCAGATGCACGTGGCCGGTGGTGATCATCTTGTTGACCGCCACGGGCGGCGTCCAGCCATCCGGCCGCCAGCCCGCCGGCGGCACGCGATAGCCGAAGGCGCCGGCCAGCATGTAGACGAAGTAGAGCACCGCCATGACCACCAGCGTTTCCCAGACGCCGACCGAGGTCGGCGTCCTGAACTGGTTCAGCAGGATGTTGGCGAGCGGGGAGCCGATCATGGCGCCGCCGCCGAAGCCCATGATCGCCATGCCGGTCGCCATGCCCCGCCGGTCCGGGAACCACTTGATCAGGGTCGAGACCGGGGAGATGTAGCCGAGGCCGAGCCCGATGCCGCCGATGATGCCGGGGCCGAGCAGCAGCAGCCACAGTTGGTGGGTGTAGACGCCGACCGCGCCGATCAGCAGCCCGCCGCACCAGCAGAGCGCGGAGACGACGCCGGCCTTGCGCGGCCCGGCCCGCTCCAGCCAGCCGCCCCAGGTGGCGGCCGAGATGCCGAGCAGCACGAAGAACAGCGTGAACATCCAGCCGAGCGAGGCGATGGACCAGTCGCAGCTCGTCGTCGTCAGTTCCTGCAGGAAGCCGATATTGCAGGCGACCGGGCGGCTGATGCCGACCGAGGCGGCGAGCGGCAGCCAGAACACCGAGAAGCCATAGGCCATGCCGATGCAGAGATGGATGGCGAGCGCCGCCGGCGGCACCAGCCAGCGATTGAAGCCGGGCTTCGCGACGATGCGCTCGCGGTCGAGGATGCCGATATCGGCGGCCCTGCCCAAGGCTGTGTCAGTGGCGGATGACATGGTCGGACGATCTCCCCTGCCGATGCAGGCTTGGCCTGCGGCTTGTTGCTTGATGTGCCGGAAAGCGGATGGGTACGGGATGGCGGGCCGCGTCAGGCCTTGGCGCCGCCCTCCGTCAGCAAGGGCACGGCCGCCGCGGTGACGGGGTCCAGCCCGGCGCCGCCGGCCGCCGCATGGGCGATGAAGGCCTTCCGCATGCGCGGATCCCAGAATTTGCGCAAATGGTCCGCGACCATCGCCGGCGCCGTCGCGGTGTCCTGCGACTGGAAGAAGAGGGCGATCTGGTTCGCCATGCGGACAAGCTTGTCAGGCGACATGGCGATAGGCGGCCCCTGCGGTATGCGGCGCCCCGAAGCGGATGCGCGCGGAATGGGTGAAGACTTCGAAGCCGTCCCCGCGGGCGACGGCGACCAGGGTGATGCCGGCGGCGTCCGCGGTCGCGATCGCGAGCGCGGTCGGTGCCGAGACCGCAACCAGCACCGGACAGCCGGCGACCGCCACCTTCTGCACCATCTCGACCGAGACGCGGCTGGTCAGCAGCACCGCGCCGCCGCGCAGCGCGACGCCGCGCCGCGCCATGGCGCCGCAGAGCTTGTCGAGCGCATTGTGACGGCCGACATCCTCGCGCACCGCGGCGATCCCGGCATCCGGCGCCCACCAGGCCGCCGCATGCATGGCACGGGTCTGCAGGTTGAGCGGCTGCAGCCCCGGCAAGGCGTGCATCGCGGCCAGGATCGCCGCCGCGTCCAGGCCGCCGCCATCCGGCACGCGCGGCACCGGGCGCACCGCTTCCTTCAGGCTTTCGATGCCGCAAAGGCCGCAGCCGACCGGGCCCGCCATGGTCCGCCGCCGTGCCCAATGCCGGTCCGCCGATGCCTCCGCCAGGGTCAGCCGCAGTTCGATGCCGAGTTCGGCGGTCACCGTCTCGATGGCGGTGATCTCGGCGGGCCTGGTGATCACGCCCTCGGCCAGGCTGAAGCCGACCGCGAAATCTTCCAGGTCGGCGGGCGTCGCCATCAGCACCGCATGGGTGGCGTGGCCGTAGCTGACCGCGATCGCCACTTCCTCCGCCACCGGACGCGCGGCCTTCGTCACGGCGCCATCGCGCCAGGCGAGGCTCGATGCGGTGATCGGCTGGCCCGCCATCGCCCTATTCCGCCGCGGCGGCCGGCACCGCCAGGATGCGACGGCTCTGGTCGCTATGCGCCTGGTAGCGCTTCTGCCACTCGGACGGGCCGTTGGAGGGTGTCACCTGCACCGCGGTGACCTTGTATTCCGGGCAGCTGGTCGCCCAGTCGGCATTGTCGGTGGTGATGACGTTCGCCTGGGTCAGCGGGTGGTGGAAGGTGGTGTAGACCACCCCCGGCGCGACCCGGTCGGTGATGCGGGCGCGCAGCGTCGTCTCCCCGGCGCGGCTGTGCAGCCGCACCCAGTCGCCTTCGCGCACGCCGCGCTGTTCGGCATCGTGCGGATGGATCTCCAGCAGGTCCTCCTCGTGCCAGACCACGTTCTCCGTCCGCCTGGTCTGGGCGCCGACATTGTACTGCGACAGGATGCGGCCGGTGGTCAGCAGCAGCGGGAAGCGCGGCCCCGTCCGCTCCTCCGTCGGCACGTATTCGGTGATGATGAACTTGCCGCGCCCGCGCGCGAAGCCGCCGATATGCATCACCGGCGTGCCTTCCGGCGCCCCTTCATTGCAGGGCCACTGCACCGAGCCCAGCGCGTCGAGCTTGTCGTAGGTGACGCCGGCGAAGCTCGGCGTCGTCGCCGCGATCTCGTCCATGATCTGCGAGGGATGCGTGTAGCGCCAGTCGAGCCCCATGGCTTGGGCCAGCGCCTGCGTCACTTCCCAGTCGGCCAGGCCGTTCTTCGGCGTCATCACCCGGCGCACGCGATTGATGCGCCGCTCCGCATTGGTGAAGGTGCCGTCCTTCTCGAGGAAGGAGGAGCCGGGCAGGAAGACATGCGCGTAGTTCGCGGTCTCGTTCAGGAACAGGTCGTGCACCACGATGCATTCCATGGCCGATAGCCCCGCCACCACATGGCGGGTATCGGGGTCGGACTGCACGATGTCCTCGCCCTGGACATAGAGGCCCTTGAAGCTGCCATCCAGCGCCGCATCGAACATGTTCGGGATGCGCAGCCCCGGCTCCTTGTCGAGCGTCACGCCCCAGAGCTTCTCGAAGATGTCGCGCGTTGCCTCGTCCGAGATGTGGCGATAGCCTGGCAGCTCGTGCGGGAAGGAGCCCATGTCGCAGGAGCCCTGGACATTGTTCTGCCCGCGCAGGGGATTCACGCCGACTCCGGGGCGGCCGAGATTGCCGGTCGCCATCGCCAGGTTGGCGATCGCCATCACCGTGGTGGTGCCCTGGCTGTGCTCGGTGACGCCAAGGCCGTAATAGATCGCGCCATTGCCGCCGCCGGCGAAAAGCCGCGCGGCGCCGCGGATCAGCAGCGGATCGACGCCGCTGAAGGCCGCGACCGCTTCCGGGCTGTTGCGGTCTTCCGCGACGAAGCCGGCCCAATGCTCGAACTCGCTCCAGTCGCAGCGTTCGCGCACGAAGGCCTCGTCGAACAGGCCTTCGGTCACGATCACATGCGCGATCGCGGTCAGCACCGCGACATTGGTGCCGGGCTTGAGCGGCAGGTGATAGGCGGCCTCGACATGCGGGGTGCGCACCAGGTCGATGCGCCGCGGATCGATGACGATCAGCTTGGCGCCTTCCCGCAGCCGCTTCTTGAGGCGTGAGCCGAAGACGGGGTGCCCGTCGGTCGGGTTGGCGCCGATCACCATGACCACGTCGCTATGCTCGACGCTGTCGAAATCCTGGGTGCCGGCGGAGGTACCGAAGGCGCGGCCGAGCCCATAGCCGGTCGGCGAATGGCAGACGCGGGCGCAGGTATCGACATTGTTGTTGCCGAAGCCGGCGCGGATCAGCTTCTGCACCAGGTAGGTCTCTTCGTTGGTGCAGCGGGAGGAGGTGATGCCGCCGATGGAATCCTTGCCGAAGCTCGTCTGCAGGCGGCGGAATTCGGACGCGACATGGCCGAGGGCTTCGTCCCAGCTCACTTCCCGCCAGGGGTCCGTGATCTTCGCGCGCAGCATCGGCTGCAGCACGCGATCCCGGTGCGTGGCATAGCCCCAGGCGAAGCGGCCCTTCACGCAGGAATGGCCGCGATTGGCCTTGCCGTCCTTCCAGGGCACCATGCGCACCAGCTCCTCCCCGCGCATCTCGGCCTTGAAGGAGCAGCCGACGCCACAATAGGCGCAGGTGGTGACCACCGAATGCTCCGGCTGGCCGATGGCCACCACCGCCTTCTCGGTCAGGGTCGCGGTCGGGCAGGCCTGCACGCAGGCGCCGCAGGAGACGCATTCAGACGCGAGGAAGCTTTCATGCATGCCCGGCGAGACGCGGCTGTCGAAGCCACGGCCTTCGATGGTCAGGGCGAAGGTGCCCTGCACTTCCTCGCAGGCGCGGACGCAGCGGGAGCAGACGATGCATTTCGACGGGTCGTAGTCGAAATAGGGGTTGGAAGTGTCCTTCGGCAGGAAGCGGTCATTCGCCTCCCCGGCGCGCGCCTGCACGACATGGTTCGCGCCATCCTGGCCGTAGCGCACCTCCCGCAGCCCGACCGCGCCCGCCATGTCCTGCAGCTCGCAATCGCCATTCGCGGCACAGGTCAGGCAATCGAGCGGGTGGTCGGAGATGTAGAGCTCCATCACGCCGCGCCGCAGCGTCTTCAGCCGCTCGGTCTGGGTGCGCACCACCATCCCCGCCGCGACCGGCGTGGTGCAGGATGCCGGGGTGCCGCGCATGCCCTGGACCTCGACCAGGCACATCCGGCAGGAGCCGAAGGCCTCGACGCTGTCGGTGGCGCAGAGCTTCGGGATCTGGGTGCCGGCTTCCATCGCGGCGCGCATGACGGAGGTGCCGGCCGGCACCGTCACCGCGGCGCCGTCGATGGTCAGCGTCACCATCGCCTCGGCGCGGGAGGCGGGGGTGCCGTAGTCGATCTCGTGGATCAGGGACATGGCGGCCTCACTCGGCGGCCTGGACGGCTGGCGTCCGGGCGGTGAAATCCTCGGGGAAATGGCGCATCGCGCTCTGCACCGGATAGGGCGTGAAGCCGCCCAGGGCGCAGAGGGAGCCGAATTTCAGCGTCTCGCACAGATCCTCGGCCAGGCGGCGATTGGCTTCCACCGCGACACCGGACCGGATCCGGTCCAGGACCTCGACCCCGCGGGTGGATCCGATGCGGCAGGGCGTGCATTTGCCGCAGGATTCGATGGCGCAGAATTCGAAGGCGAAGCGCGCCTGGGCCAGCATGTCGGCGCTGTCGTCGAAGACCACGACGCCGCCATGGCCGATCAGCCCGTCACGCGCTGCGAAGGCTTCGTAGTCGAAGGGCGTGTCGAACAGGGCGGGCGGGAAATAGGCACCGAGCGGACCGCCGACCTGCACCGCCTTCACCGGCCGCCCGGTGGCGGTGCCGCCGCCGATCTCCTCCACCAGGGCGCCGAGCGTCACGCCGAAACCGGCTTCGAACAGCCCGCCATGGCGGATATTGCCGGCGAGCTGCACCGGCATGGTGCCGCGCGAGCGGCCGAAGCCGATCGCCGCATAGGCCTTGGCGCCCTGCGCCAGGACGAAGGGCACCGAGGCCAGGGTGACGACGTTGTTGATCACGGTCGGGCAACCGAACAGGCCCTTATGCGCCGGCAGCGGCGGCTTGGCGCGCACCTGGCCGCGACGGCCCTCGATGCTTTCCAGCAGCGCCGTCTCCTCGCCACAGACATAGGCGCCGGCGCCGACCCGCACCTCGAGATCGAAAGCGCGGCCGCTGCCGAGCAGGTCGGGGCCCAGCAGGCCGCCATGCCGCGCGGTGGCGATGGCGGCGCGCATGCGGGCGACCGCATGCGGATATTCCGAGCGGATATAGACATAGCCATGCGCGGCGCCGGTCGCGAGGCCGGCGATCGCCATGCCTTCGATCAGCACGAAGGGGTCGCCTTCCATCAGCATGCGATCGGCGAAGGTGCCGCTGTCGCCCTCATCGGCATTGGCGACGATGAATTTCCGCGCCCCTGCGGCGGCCAGCACGGTCTTCCACTTGATGCCGGTCGGGAAGCCGGCGCCGCCGCGGCCGCGCAGGCCCGATTCGGTCACCGTGGCGACGATCGCCTCCGGCGTCATGGCGATCGCGGCGCGCAGGCCGGCGAGGCCGCCATGCGCTGCGTAATCGGCGAGCGAGGCGGGATCCACGACGCCGCAGCGGGCGAAGGTGAAGCGCGTCTGCCGCGCCAGGAAGGGCAGCGCGTCCGGCGGGCCGAGGCGAAGCGCGCCGCCCCGGCCTTCCAGCAGGCCGCCATCGAACAGCGCCGGCACATCGGCGGCGCGCACCGGGCCGAAGGCGATGCGGCCATCCGGCGTCTCGACCTCCAGCATCGGTTCCAGCCAGTAGAGGCCGCGGGAGCCGTTGCGGATGATCTCGATCGCGGCACCGCGCGCCGCCGCTTCCCGCGCGATCGCCGCCGCGACGCGCTCGGCGCCGACCGCCAGCGCGCCGGAATCGCCGGGGATGAAGATCCGCGTCGTCATCGCCGCACCGCCTGGGCGATGTCCTCGATCGCGTCCGCGTCCAGCCGGCCCAGGACCTCGCCATCGACCATGGCGGCCGGGGCGCAGGCGCAGAGCCCGAGGCAATAGACCGGCTCCAGGGTCAGCTGCCCATCCGCCGAACTTTGGCCCAGCGCGATGCCGAGGCGCTGGGCAACCGCCGCGGCGACGGCGGCCGAGCCCATGGATTGGCAGGCTTCCGCCTGGCAGAGCTTGACCACATGCCGCCCCGGCGGGGCGGCGCGGAAATCGTGGTAGAAGGTGACGACGCCATGGATCTCGGCGCGGCTGCGGTTGAGCGCGTGCGCGACAATGGGAATCGCCTCGGCGGGGACGAAGCCCAGCGCCGCGTGGATCTCGTGCAGCACGGGCAGCGCCGCGCCCTCCATGCCGGCATGCCGGTCGAGGACCACCTGCGTTACCCGGACCCGTTCCTCCACGCTGTCTGTCATTCGCCGTCCTGACGCCCCGATGGGTGGTGCCGGGATGACGCTGAGCCATGTTTGGTCTGTGGATCAAGCAGGGTTACCCCATGCTGCGATAGAACAAATCTATCATGCGGCAGCGCCGAAGACCCGATGGCAAGCGGGTCGGCCCGCGACGGGCACGGATCCGCGATCGGGAAGCCTGATCAATCCGGGGCCAGTTCCAGCTCCGTCGCCACCAGCTCCGCCTGCCGCACCAGGGCGGCGACCAGCGGCGTCATCGGTTCCCGGTCCGGCGCCACCAGGCCGATCGTATAGGCGGCATCGGGGTTCACGATCGGGATCGAGCGGACCTTGTCGGTCAGCCCGAGCATCTGCGCGAGCTTGGAGGGCATGACGCTGGACCAGCGCCCGGTCTGCACATGCGCGAAGAGCAGGATCATGGAATTGGATTCGAGCGTCGGCGACGGCGTGGCGCCGGCCGAGCGCAGCAGCCGGTCGATGATGCGGCGGTTCTGCATGTCGGGCGTCAGCAGGCAGAGCGGCACCTGCGCGACTTCCGCCCAGGTCACGACGTCGCGGTCGCCGAGCGGCGCGCTGGGCGCGGTCAGCAGCCGGTAGCGTTCGCGATAGAGCGGCACGGTGGTGACGCGGCCGAGCCGTTCATTGTCGAGATAGGTCAGGCCGGCATCGATCTGCAGATCCTCGAGCAGGGTCAGCACGTCGCTGGAGGTGCGGGACAGGATGGCGAAATCGACCCGCGGATGCGCGGCACGGAATGGGGTGGTCAGCAGCGGCACCATGGGCAGCGCGGTCGGGATCGCCGCGATGCGCAGGCGGCCGGTCAGGCCTTCCTTCAGCATCGCGATTTCCTGTCGCATGGCGCGGGAATCGGCGACCAGCCGCCGGGCCCAGCCGAGCACGCGTTCGCCTTCCGTGGTCAGCCCCTGGAAACGGGACCCGCGCTGCACCAGCAGCACGTCGAGCTGATCCTCCAGCTGCCGCAGCCCGGCCGAGAGCGTCGGCTGGGTGACGCGGCAGGCCTTGGCGGCGCGGCCGAAATGCCGCTCCCGCGACAGGGCGAGGAGGAATTCGAGCTTGGTGATGAGGTCCAATGAAAACGGCCGGGTCCGGATGGCAGGGCGCTGATCCTGCCGGGGACCGCCCGGGAACGACACGAAAAACTTGGCAGCGGCTATTCCGCCGCCATCGCCACCGGTGTCGCCAGCGCCGCCAGGAAGCTGGCGGTGCCGGCGGAGCGCAGCGCCTGGAAGGGCCGCCCGGCCTGGCGGCAGAGCCGCTTCACGTTCAGCGCCGCGTCATGGCTGACGCAATCGACCGGGAAGACCACCAGGTCGGCGCGCCCGACCAGCCCGGGCAGCAGGGCGCTGCCATGCTCCGCATCGTGGTGCAGCAGCTCGGCCCCGCGCCGGGTGGCGGCCTCACGCAGGGTCGCGGTCTGGCCGGACCGGCCGCCGACATAGAGCACGGTGATCGGCAGCGCCGGCAGCGGTGCCGCCGCCTCGGCGGGTGCGTCGAGTGCCGCCTCGATCGCCGCGATCTCCCGCCGCAGGGCGGCGGCATCGGCTTCGGCCCGCAACCGCGCGGCGCGTTCGGCCCGCAACGCTTCCTCCGCCGCCGCGGCGCGCGCCTCGCTCGCCTCACGCCGACGCGCTTCGCGGGAGAGTTGCCCGCGCAGTTCTGCGATCAGGCGGTGCAGTTCGGCGCCGTCATCCTGGCGGGACGGCGCGGGGTCGGCTTGGTGGCCGACCAGATCCTGCAATGCGCGGATGCGGGCATCGCGTTCCGTGATGTCGGCGCGCAGGCGGTCCTGCTGCCGTGCCACGGTGTCGCGCAGGCCCGCGATCTCCGTCTCCTGCGCGGCCAGGCGGCGGATATCGGCCCGGTTCGCGGTGCCGACGAGGTGCGACAGCATGTGCACCTCCCCGAAGACCTCGGCGATCAGGGGCTGGTCGGCGGCGGGGTGGCTGAGCGCCGCCCAATAGGCACCAGGAATGTCACCGGCTTCGACCGAGGCGCGCCAGAGCGCGAGCAGAGCGGTGCGATCCGTCGCCGCTTCGAAGCGCTTGATCACGCCGCGATGCCGGTCGTCGAGTGCCTTGTTGAGCAGCTTCGAACCGACACCCTGCCGGCCGGCCAGCCCGACCGCGGTGCCGTGCAGGGTGTGGTCGCTGGCATCGCTGACGCCGAGCTTGCGCAGCAGGCGCTTCAGCTCGTCGGTCGTCAGGCAGGTGCCGATGATGGAGCAATGCAGGCTGTCGCCAAGTTCCCAGACGCGGCGGCGCTGCGGCAGGATGGGGCGGCCGCCGGGCGGCGCCAGGCGCTGCACGACGGATGCCGGCAGCGCGGCGCGCGGCCGCGGCGACGGATGCACCACGCAGTCGCAGGCGCTTTCCACCAGTGCCAGGTCGCGCACCGGCGCCGTCCTCGCCATCCGCCAATCCAGCGTCGTTGCCTGCCGCCGCATCGGGCGCGATCTCCGCATGCTGCCTGTCGTTGTATATAAATGCGTATAGCGTCGGCGAGGCAAGAGCCAAGCCGAGCTGCTCACCCATCCCTGGC
>DASYDR010000179.1:0-1695 GCA_036499545.1 Roseomonas sp.
CACGCCCCGCGCGCGCAGCGCCGCCTCGGCCGCCGCGCCATCACGCCCGCGGCACCAGGCGGCGATGCCGTCGCGCAGGCCGGCCATCGCGGCGCGACGCCCCTCCATGGTCGCGAAAGCGGGCGACGCGGCCCAGTCGCCGCGCCCCAGCGCCGCGCAAAGTCCCATCCAGGCGGCATCGCCGGGCACCGCCAGCGCGAGCCAGTCATCCTCCCCCGCGCAGCGGAACAGGCCGGAGGGCGCGCGGCCCAGGTCCTCGGCGCTGCCGTCGCGTGGCGCGGCGCGGCCGAGCCCGGCATGCAGCAGCGCATCCGGCAGCAGCGCCACGGTCGCTTCCAGCATCGAAAGGTCGAGATAGGCGCCATGCCCGGTCGCGGCGCGGTGGCGCAGCGCCGCCAGGATGGCGAAGGATTCCCAGAGCGAGGTCACCGGATCGGTCCAGGCCGGCATGACACCCATTGCTTCCAGCGACGGGCTCGCCCGGCCGATCAGCCCGACCCGGCCGCTATAGGCCTGCAGCAGCGACCCGTAGGCGAGCAGGTCGCGTTCCGGCCCTTCGCGGCCGAGGCCGGAGGCGGAGACATAGATCAGCCCCGGCTTCACCGCCGCCAGCGCGGCGTAGCCGAGCCCGTGATCGCGCAGCACGCGGGAGGAGAAATTCTCCACCACCACGTCGCTCCGTGCCACCAGGTCGCGGATCAGGCCCTGGCCTTCGGCGGTGGTGATATCGACGGTGCAGCTACGCTTGTTGTTGTTCACCACCGCGAACCAGCCGCTGCGATGCGCGAATTCCGGCCGCCGGGTGGATTCGATCTTGATGATCTCCGCCCCCATGGCGCCCAGCATCTTGGTCGCCATCGGCCCGGCCACGACCCAGCTGAAATCCACCACCCGGATGCCGGCGAGCGGCAGGCCGGGCCGCGCGCCGGCCAGGCGTGGCGCGGCAGGCTGGCGCGGCGCGAAGCCGCCATCGCGGTCCCGCACCGGCATCGCCATGGGCTGCCCGCGCGGCAGCGCCGCGCCCGCGCTGTCGCGCATCGCGAAGGGCAGCCCCGGCGCGGGCGCGCCATCCGCATGATCCAGCGGGCGGAAGAAACGCCGCGCCGCCAGTTGGCGGTTGGCGACCAAGTCGGGCGCGGTACTGATCGGGAAACAGGCGACGCGCGCGGCCTGGGCGCGTTCGAAGACGCCGCGCGCCGCCTCCCCCGCCGACCAGGCCGCCATCAGGCGGCCGAGCTCGGGCGCATGCGCGGTGCGGGCGGCACGGCTGCCGCAGAGCGCCGCATCCGCCGCCCAGGCCGGGTTGCCCATCAGGGCGACCCAGCGCGCCCATTGGTGATCCTCGCGCGGCGAGACCATCACGGTGCCGTCGGCGCAGGGCAGCAGCCAGATCAGGCCGCCGGCGATGGTGATCTGCCGGCCGGGCGCGCGGCGCCGCCCTGGCGGCAGCACCCCGTCATGCAGATCGGCGAGCGCATCGACCAGCATCCAGGCGAAGACATCTTCGGCGGCGAGGTCGAGCTGGGGCGCCGGCGCGTCCGGCACCGCTTCCAGCACCGCGGCCAGCGCGGCATTGGCGGCGATCAGCCCGACCAGCATCGCCGCCTCGCGATCCGGGCAGCCGACCGGCGGCACGGCGCCCGGATCGGTCACCGGGCAGGCCTGGTGCCAGGCGAAGCCGCCGCCATGCTGGGC
>DASYDR010000180.1:0-19499 GCA_036499545.1 Roseomonas sp.
CCATCCCGCCGCGCCGGCTCCGCGACCAATGCGCCATCCAGGGCATGGTCCAGCACCTGCGCCGCCAGGTCCCGCGTGGCGCCCATGGTGAGTTGCACCGCGATGCCTGGGTACAGCGCGCGGAATGTCTTCAGGATCTGCGGCAGGCGGGTCGCCGCGCTGCTCTCCATGCTGCCGATGCGCAGCCTGCCCGCCGGTGGTCCAGGATCGACCGCCTGCCGCGCCTCGGACATCAGGGCCAGGATCCGGTGGGCATAGGCGAGGAAGATCTCCCCCTCGCGCGTCAGCGTCATCCGCCTGGCCCCACGGCTGAACAGCGCGACGCCCAGCTCCTGCTCGAGCTGCTGGATGCGCGTCGTCACATTGGACGGCACCCGTCCCAGCGCCTTCGATGCCTGCGTGACGCTGCAGTCCGCCGCGACGGCGCAGAAGATCTCAAGGGCGGAGAGGTGCATCGGTTCGCATTCAGAGAAGAATGCGCTCTTCTAATTCCCGAAACCAGAATGTCAAACCGATCCACGCATGCCCGTCAGCCGGCGCTGTAGAGATCGGGCGGCAGGATGACGGTGCGGTCGGCGACGCCCTTCACCCCATGCACCTGCTCCGCGAGGACGCGAAGGCCGCGCTGGATCGACCGGTCCGGCGTGATGCCATGGAATTCGACCACGCCGTCATGCACCTCGACCACCGCCTGGGCGCTGGCTGCCCAGCGCAGCCGGTGCATGGTCGCGATCACCGCACGGCGGATGCGATCGTCCGACACGTCGCCGATGGCCGGCCCCGGCGGTGCATCGTCGATCGCGCGCAGCAGGTCGCGGCGGCTCACCACGCCCTGAAGCCGATCCCACTCGACCACCAGCACCCGGCGGATGCCGTGCCGTTCCAGCGTCGCCGCGATCTCGGAGGCGGGCATGTTCGGCGGCACCGCCACGATATCCGTGGTCATGATGTCCTCCGCGGTGAAGCCATGCGTCCGCGCATAGCGCTCGGCCGCCCTGGCCGGGCTGACGAAGAACGAGGCGAGCCAGGATGGCGGCTGGTCGAGCCGCGCGGCGAGACGGCAGACCAGGTCGGCCTCCGTCACCAGGCCGAGCAACTCGCCATACTCCCCGACCACCGGCACCGCGGAGATGGCGTGGTCCCCCAGCAGCCGCGCGATGTCGGCCACCGGCATGTCCGGCGGGATCGTCACCACGTCGGTGGTCATCAGATGTCGTGCCCGGGGTTCGTTCATCATCGCCACTCCTGGCCCTGGCGGGGGCCGGCCGTGCTGGACCTTCGGCGTGGCGGGGCAGCCTTCGGTCGGCGCCCATCAGGCCCACGCGTGGTGAGCAAAGGAACGATGCGCCCGGCATTTATCTGCGGACAAGCGATATTTTATGGTCTTTCAATGCGGAAATTCGGCATTGATACCAGGATGGATATCGAGCTCGCCCGCACCTTCCTCGCCATCGTCGCCGCCGGCAGCTTCGTGCGCGCGGCCGACCGCCTGCATGTCAGCCAGACGACGGTCAGCGCCCGCATCCGCTCGCTGGAGGAGCAGTTGCGGCGACCGCTCTTCATCCGCAACAAGGCCGGTGCGACGCTGACCCAGGCCGGCGAGGATTTCCTGCGCCACGCGCCGGCGCTGGTGCAGCTTTGGGAACGGGCCCGGCAGCAGGTGGCGGTGCCGCCCGGGCGGCGCGCCATCCTGGCCATCGGCTGCGAGAACAGCCTCTGGGACCCGCTGCTGCCGCGCTGGCTGCAATGGATGCGGCGCGCCTGCCCGGATGTGGCGCTGCGCGCGCATGTCGGCGTGCCGGACACCGTGATCAGCCAGGTCGCGGGAGGCATCGTCGATATCGGCGTCGTCTATGCGCCGCGCTACCGCCCTGGCCTCCGCGTCGAGCTGCTGACCGAAGAACGGCTGGTCATGGTGCGGACGACGCGGCCCGGCCCGGCGCAGGACGACTATGTCGAGGTGGAATGGGGCCCGGACCTCGCGCTGCACCATGCCATGGGACAGGCGGGCCGGCCGGACCCGAGCCTGGTGGTCGATCTCGGGCCGCTCGGTCTCAGCTACATCCTCGAAGCTGGCGGGCAGGGCTATTTCCGGCTCGGCGCGGTGCGGCCGCATCTGGATGCCGGCAGGCTGGCGCTGGTGCCGGATGCGCCGGAATTCCTCTACCCGGCCTATGCGGTGTTCAGTGAGAGCGGCGGCGACATCGCGCTGCTGGAAACCGCGATCGCCGGGCTGCGCGATGTCGCGGGGGCGGAGCGGCGCCGGGCGGCGGGCCCGGCCTGACGCCGCCCGCGGCGCGCTCCGGATTTGCCGCAGCCACGCAGCAACAAATCGGATTTGTGGCGCCGGCCGGATCGGACCAGATTCCCGGCCATCCCTGTGGAGGGTCCGACGATGCCGATCACCGATGCCGCCGATCCGCCGCCCCGGCGGGAGATCGCACCCCCCGAGGAGGATCCGAACGCGATCATCCAATGCGCCTCCCCACCTTGCTTCCTGCATGAGCTCGACCCGTCCTGGCTCGGCGTCATGGCCTGGCCGGAGGTGCGCGCCTGGCGCCGGGCCCGGCGCCAGGCCCTGATCGCCGATCGCCTCGCCGCACCGCGGGAGGCGCGGGAAGTGCGCGACGCGGCCATCACGCCGCGGCTCAGCGCGATGCTTCCGGCGCCGGATGGCAGGCTGCTGGGCTTCTACTGGCCATTCCGCGGCGAATACGACCCGCGGCCATTGGCGCGGGCACTGCACGCCGCGGGCATGCGCCTGGCGCTGCCGGTCGTGCTGGCGAAAGGGACGCCGATGATCTTCCGGCCCTGGTCACCAGGCACACGCCTGGTGCCGGGGATCTGGGATATCCCGATCCCCGCCGATGGCGAGGCGGTGGTGCCGGACATGCTGCTGGTGCCGCTCGTCGGCTTCGACCTCGGCGGCTATCGCCTCGGCCATGGCGGCGGCTATTACGATCGCACTTTGGCCGCGATGGCGAAGCGCCCCTTCGCCATCGGCGTCGGCTTCGACCAGGGCGGCCTGACCACCATCCATCCGCAACCGCACGACATCCCGATGGATGCCATCGTCACCGAAAGCCGGACGATCGCGCTGCGCCATGCGGCAGGCGCCTGAACCGGGCACGGGGCTTGCCGCATCGACCGGATCGGCGAAGATGCCGCAATGCCGATCGACCAGGACCAGCTCTCTCCCGCCCTCGCGGATCGCTTCGCCCGCGTCGCGCTGGGCCATGTCCGGCGCGAGTACCCCTATAAGCCGGAGCATGTCTTCGCCGGGCCGGACGATGCGCGCACACCCGCCGCGCTGCATCCGATCTTCCATGGCAGCTTCGACTGGCATTCCTGCGTGCACGGTCACTGGATGCTGGCGCGGCTGCTCCGCCGCTTCCCGGCGATGCCGGGCGCCGCCGCGATCCGCGAGCTGTTCGACGCGCAGTTCACGGAGGAGAAGATCGCCGGCGAATGCGCCTATCTGGTGCGGCCGGCGGCGCGCGGCTTCAAGCGCCCCTATGGCTGGGCCTGGCTGCTGAAGTTGGCGGCGGAACTCGCCCGGCAGGATGATCCGCGCTGGTCACGGATGATGGCGCCCCTGGCGGCGGCCTTCGCGCAGCGCTTCCGCGATTTCCTGCCGAAGGCGACCTATCCGGTGCGTGTCGGCACGCATTTCAACACCGCCTTCGGCCTGCGCATGGCCGCCGACTATGCCGAGGTTACCCAGGACGCTCCGTTCATGGCCCTGCTCGGGCAGACGGCGCGCCGCTGGTATGGGGCGGATGCCGATTGCCCGGCCTGGGGCGAGCCCAGCGGCGATGATTTCCTGTCCTCCGCGCTGATCGAGGCGGAATGCATGCGACGGCTGCTGCCGCCAGCCGAATTCCTGCCCTGGCTCGACCGCTTCCTGCCGCGCATCGCGCAGCATGAACCCGCAACGCTGTTCCGGCCGGCGATGGTCAGCGACCGCAGCGACGGCAAGATCGCGCATCTCGACGGGCTCAACCTCAGCCGTGCCTGGTGCTGGCGCGCGATCGCCGCGGCGCTGCCGCCGGGCGATGCGCGCCGCGGCGTCGCCAGGGATGCCGCCGCGGCGCATCTCGAAGCCGGGCTGCCGCATATCGCCGGCGACTATATGGGCGAGCATTGGCTGGCGAGTTTCGCGGTGCTCGCCCTGGAGGCGTGATCCGCCACCCGATACCATTGCGCTGCCGCGCGACTTATTTTGTCCGATCCGCCTTGAGACGAAACCGTGCAGCAGCGGGTCCGGATGACGCGTCCACGTAAGCGACGGTCTTGTTTCTTCCACTTTGCTTGGCCTGATACAAAGCCAGATCCGCGCAATGCAGCAGGTGGTCGATTTCCTGCCCGCCCTGTCTCCCGGCGACACCGAAGCTCGCTGTCACGGACAGCGTGCCGCTGGCCAGGCTGCCATCGGGGATGGTCAGGCATTCCATGTTCCGGCGAAGTTCTTCCGATCGCCGGATCGCCTCATCCTGCCCGCAATCGGAGAAGATCAGGCCGAACTCTTCTCCGCCCAGCCGGCCGAGCAATGCCCCGCCTTGTTGCAGCACCCTGGCGACGCTGACGAGGACGAGATCCCCTGCCGCGTGCCCGAACCGGTCATTGATTGATTTGAAGTGGTCGACATCGACCATGACGGCGGAAAGCGCCCTGTCCCTGGATTCCGGAGAAAGCATGGCCCTTGCGCGCTCGAAGAAGGACCGCCTGTTCAGAACGCCCGTCAGCCCATCGGTGGTCGCCAGGCGATGCAACTCCCGCTGCATGCTCGCGAAGCGTTCCGCGACCCGGAGGCGCGCATAAAGTTCCTCGGCGAAGGGGGGTTTCCTGATGAAGTCATCGGCGCCGCAATCCAGGGCCTGCGCGACCAGGCTGCGGTCATCGCTCGACGACATGAGCAGGATATGCAGCGGCCGGACGCCGACAACCAGTCGCGCGTCCCAGCAAAGCTCAAGGCCCGAGCGGAGGCCGAGTTCACCGCTCGTGATCAGGACATCGACCGTCTCGTCGGCCCGAAGGTGTTCCAGAGCGGCACTGGCATCGGAGAACGGTGTGACCTCGTGGCCGCGCCTCTCGAGCATCGCCACGACGATCTGGGTAACGGTCCGGCTCGGCTCGACCAGGATGACCTTCATGATGCCGTCCGCGCGGGATCTGTTCTAGCCGCAGCGCACCGACATGCCGCCATCGACCACGATCTCGGTGCCGGTGACGAAGCGCGCATCGTCGGAGGCGAGGAACAGCACCGCGTTGGCCGTGTCGCGGCCATCGCCGGCGAAGCCGAGCGGGATGCGCGACAGGCGCTGCGCGATCAGCGCCTGCACGTCGCCGCCGGCGCGT
Source organism: Roseomonas sp. (assembly GCA_036499545.1). GTDB lineage: Bacteria > Pseudomonadota > Alphaproteobacteria > Acetobacterales > Acetobacteraceae > Plastoroseomonas. Next base: position 5,359 of record DASYDR010000180.1, read on the forward strand.
TGCCCGGCCAGCCGCACCTCGACCATCGGCGTGTGCATCTGGCCCGGCACCACCGTGTTCACCCGGATGCCACGGGCCGCGTATTGCACGGCGACGACGCGGGAGAACTGGATGACGCCGGCCTTGGACGCCGCATAGCCGACCTGCGCCGCGCCGGTCCAGCGGATGCCGGAGGTGGAGGCGACATTGACGATCGCGCCCCCGCCCTGCGCTTCCATGATCGGCAGCACATGCTTGCAGGTCAGGAAGACGCTTTTCAGGTTGCTGTCGATCTGGACGTCCCAGACCTCCTCGCTCATCTCGACCGGGCCGCCGGCGGCGGAGCCGCCGACATTGTTCACCAGCACGTCGATGCGGCCGAAGCGCGCATGCGCATCCGCGACCATGCGGGCGATCGAGGCATGGTCCAGCACGTCGCATTCGCCGCGTTCGAAGCGGCCGCCGGCTTCGGCCGCACGCTCCGCGGTCTCGTCCATCGCGGCCAGGTCGCGGTCGACGCCATAGACGATGGCGCCTTCGCGCGCGAAGCCCACCGCCACGGCGCGGCCATTGCCCCAGCCGCTGCCGACCGAGCCGGCGCCCGTCACGATCACCACCTTGCCTTCGAATCTGCGGGACATGGACAGCGTCACTCCACCCGGATGTTGGCGGCGGTGGCGAGGTTCCGCCACCGGGTCAGGTCGGCCTGCAGGAAGCGCTCACCGTCTTCCGGCGAAAGCCGTGCCGGCGTCGCGCCTTCGCTGGCCAGATTGGCGGCGAAGCGGCTTTCCGACAATGCCGCATTGGCGGCGGCGTTCAGCCGCGCGCGGATGTCGGCTGGAATGCCGCGGCGGGCCAGCAATCCCCACCAGATGCCGGCCTCGTATTCCGGCAGCCCGCTCTCGCGCGGGGTCGGGGCGGCGGGACCGTTTGCGGGCCGGTTTTCCGAGGTCCAGCCGAGCAGCTTGACGCGGTGGCCGGCGACCAGGCCCGCCGCCGCGGTGATGGTGGTGAAGGTGAGCTGGATGGTGCCGGCCGCCAGGTCGTTCAGCACCGGCCCGGTGCCGCGATAGGGCACGTGCTGCATGTCGAGCTGCCCGGCGCGCAGCGCGAACAGCGCCCCGCCCATATGGCCGATGCTGCCGGGGCCGGCGGAGCCGTAGTCGACCTTGCCGGGATTGGCCCGGATATAGGCGACCGCTTCCGCCATGGTGTTGGGCGGGAAATCGGGCGAACTCAGCATCACCAGCGGCGCGGTCGCCAGCAGCGCCACCGTCTCGAAGTCGCGCGCCGCGTCATAGGGCGTGGCCTGGACCGCGGCGCTGGTGGCGAAGGTCGAGGAGGTGACCATCAGCGTGTAGCCGTCGGCCGGCGCGCGCGCGACCTCGGCGGAGCCGATCGTGCTGCCGGCGCCGCCGCGATTGTCGATCACGAAGGGCTGGCCGAGGCTGCGTTGCAGCGCTTCCGCCAGCGGTCGCGCCACCGCGTCATTCGATCCGCCGGGCGGGAAGGGGACGATGACGCGCACGTTCCGCGCCGGCCAGGCACCGCCCGGCGTGGCCTGGGCATGCGCGAGGCGGGGCAGGGCAAGGGCGCCAAGCGCCGGGAGCAGGCTGCGGCGATGCATGGACGTGTCTCTCAATCCAGGACGATATGCGCGGCGGTCGCGACGCGGCGCCAGCGATCGATTTCGGCGCGCTGGAAGGCGGCGTATTCCGCCGGGCTGTCGCCGACCACCGCATAGCCGGCCGCTTCCAGCGCCGCGGCGATGGCAGGGTCGCGCAACGCGCCGACCGTCTCGGCGTGAAGCCGTTCGAGCACCGGCGCCGGCAGGCCCCGCGGCGCCATCATCGCCTGCCAGGAGCTGACGACGAAATCGGGCAGCCCGGCCTCGGCCGCGGTCGGCACGTCGGGCAGCATCGGGATGCGGCGCTCGGCGGTGACCAGGATCGGCCGCAGCTTTCCGTCGCGGACGGATTCGATGATGCTGCCGAGGCCCTGGAAGGAGATCTGCACCCGCCCCGCGAGCTGGTCGAGCACCGCGGCCGCGCCGCCGCGCGCCGGCACATGCGTCGCTTCCGTGCCGGTGAGCTGGTTGAACAGCTCCATGGTGAGGTGGGGGGAGGAGCCGATGCCGCTTGTCGCGTGGAAGACCTGGCCGGGCTTCGACTTCATCCAGGCGATCAGCCCGGGCAGATCGCTGACCGGCGCCACCGCGGGATTGACCACCAGCACGTTCGGCGTGGTGACGGCCAGCGTCACCGGCGTGAAGTCGGCGACCGGGTCATAGCCGGGATTGCGATACAGCACGGTGTTCAGCGCGAAGACGCCGATCGAGCCGACCAGCACCGTGTAGCCATCAGGGGCAGCCCGCGCCAGCATCCGCGCCGCCGCCTGGCCATTGGCGGCCGGGCGGTTGTCCACGACGATCGACTGGCCGATCGTCTGTGCCATGCGGCCGCTGATGGCACGGGCGGTGATGTCGGACGCGCCGCCGGGCGCGAAGGGCACCAGGAAGGTGATGGGCTTGTTCGGCCAGGTAGGCTGCGCCGAGGCGCGGGCCGCGCTGAGCCCGACGGTGCCGAGGGCCAGGCCCAGCGCGCCGCGTCTGTCGATCCGGATCATTGCTTTCCTCCGCGCCGCCCGGCTTCGCCCGGCGGGGCGCTGTTCGGGCGGAGCATTAGGTCAGGTTTCCACCCTGTGCAATCCACTTCCAAAATTCTGGAAGCGGCCCTAGCCTGCCCGGGTGAGGAAGCCGCATCCCATCGCCCCCGGCGCGGAAACCGGGCCTGCCGACGCGTCCGGTGCCGTTGCCCTGGATGGCAATGTCCGGGCCGTCGACCGTGCGCTGGTCATCCTGAAAGCCTTCCGGGAGGAGGACGGCGCCCTGCCGCTGGTGGAGGTCGCGCGCCGCGCCGGGCTGCACCTGACCACCGCGCTCCGCCTCCTCGGCACCTTGGAAAGCCATGGCTTCGTCAAGCGTCTGCCGGCCGGCGGCTACCTGCTGGGGCCGACCCTGCTGCTGCTCGGCGACGTCTTCCGCCGTTCGCTCCGGCTCGAGGATCATGTGATGCCGGCGCTGGAGCGGCTGCGCACCGAAAGCCGGGAGAGCGCCACCTTCTTCGTCCGCGAAGCCGGGCAGCGGCGCTGCGTCTTCCGCCTGGATTCGCCGCAACTGGTGCGCGACCACGCGCATGTGGGCGAAGTGCAGCCGCTGGGCGTCGGTGCGCATGGCCGGTCGCTGATCGCCCTCGACGCCGCGCCGGGCGCACGGCCGCGCCTGCCGATCGTGACCCGCGGCGAACGCCTGCGGGATATCGCGGCCATCGCCGCGCCGGTGCTGGACGCGGCGGGCGGCGTCGCCGGCTCGATCGGCATTTCCGTGCCGCTCTACCGCTTCGACGCGGCGGCCGAGCAACTCTGCGTGCCGCTGGTGCTGCGGGAGGCGGTGGCGCTCACCAGCGCCCTTGGCGGCGACCCCGCGCCGGTCGAAGCTCTCGCCTGAACCTGGTGCATGATGCGTTCGCGAGCGCCCACGCATCCTGCTCCAGGACTTTGTTCGATCGCGTGATCCAGACTTATCGACGATTCCGCCTCACATCATCACGCTCCAGGAGGATACCCCGATGGCCCGCATTGCCCTGACGCCTGAAGCCGACCGGACGCCGGAAGAACAGGAGGTCTGCGCCGAAGTGATCGCCGGCCTGCGCGGCCGCGTGCCGGCGCCGATGATCGCCTGGCTGCGCAATCCCGAACTGGCGCGGCGTGGGCAGCGGCTGGGCGAGCTGCTGCGCTACCAGACCTCGCTGGAGCCGCGGCTGAGCGAGCTGGCGATCCTGATGACGGCGCGTTTCTGGGATTCCCACTACGAATGGATGGCGCATAAGCGCGAAGGGCTGAAGGCGGGCATGGATCCCGCGGTGATCGACGCCATCGCGGCGCGGCAGGACCTGCCGCTGCGCGACGAGCAGGAGCGGGCGATCGCCGCCGTCGCCACCAGCCTGTTCGAAACCCGGCGCGTCCCCGATGCGCTCTACCAGCGCGGCGTCGCGGCGCTCGGTGAGCGCGGCATGGTCGAGCTGGTCGGGCTGCTCGGCTACTACAGCTTCGTCGCCATGACCCTGAATACCTTCGAGATCGGCCTGCCCGACGCCTTCTCGCCCGAACTCAACGTCGACTGATCCTGGCTACTCCGCCGGCGCTGCCGGCGGCGGCGCCATCAGCGGCGCCCGGCGTTCACCGGCCAGCCGTTCGAAGGCCAGGTAGACGACGGGCGTCGTGTACAGCGTCAGCAGCTGCGACAGGATCAGCCCGCCGATGATGGTGATGCCAAGCGGCTGGCGCAGCTCGGCGCCCGGGCCGGTCGCGACCCAGAGCGGAATGGCGCCGAACAGCGCGGCCAGCGTCGTCATCAGGATCGGCCGGAAGCGCTCCCGGCAGGCGAGCAGGATCGCCTCCATGCCGCCCTGGCCGCCGGCGCGTTCATGCGCCAGCGCGAAATCCACCATCATGATCGCGTTCTTCTTCACGATGCCCATCAGCAGGATCACGCCGATGAAGGCCATCAGGCTGAACGGCGTCTTGGTCGCGAGCAGCGCCAGCAGGGCGCCGATGCCGGCGGTGGGCAGGGTCGAGAGGATGGTCAGCGGGTGGATCATGCTTTCGTAGAGCACGCCGAGCACGATGTAGATGACGATCAGCGCCGCCAACACCAGGATCGGCAGCCCGCCGAGGAAGGCCTGGAAGCTCCGGGCATTGCCGGCGAATTCGCCGCGGATGGTGGGCGGCATCTGGATCGCGAGCACGGCGCGCTGGATCGCGGCCGAAGCCTCGCTCAGCTCCACGCCGGGCGGCAGGTTGAAGCTGATGGTGGAGGCCGGGAAGCTGCCCTGGTGGGTGACGGACCGCGGCGCGGTGGTGCGTTCCAGCTTCACCAGGGCGCCCAGCGGCACCGGCCCGATATTGCCCGGAACGAACAGGCGCATGAGCTGCTCCGGCGCCTCGGTCAGGCGCGGATCGATCTCCATCACCACGCGGTACTGGTTGCGGGTGCGGTAGATGGTGGAGACCTGGCGCTGCGCGAAGGCGTCGTTCAGCGCCGCACCGATGGTCGAGATCTCGACCCCGAGGCGGGAGGCCGCGTCGCGGTCGATCACCAGCCGGGTGATCAGGCCGGTGCGCTGCTGGTCGGAGGAGACGTCGGTGACTTCGGGGATGGTCTGCAACTGGCGGACCAGCGCCTCGCTCCAGTTCTCGAGGTCGTTCAGGTCCGGCGTCAGCAGCACGTACTGGTAGGTGGCGTTGGTCTGCCGGCCGCCGAGATTGAGGTCCGCCTGCACGCGCAGGAAGGTCTGCACCCCGGTCACCGCGGTCAGCGGCTGGCGCAGGCGGTTGATGACATCCGCGCCCGACATGCCGGGGCGTTCCGATTGCGGCTTCAGCGAGATCTGCAGCCGGATATTGCCGGAGGAGCCGAAGAAGCCGCCACCGCCGACCGAGGTGGTGACGCCGGCCACCGCCGGATCGGCGCGGATGATGTCCATCAGGCGGCCCTGATAGCCGACCATCGCCTGGAAGGAGGTGTCGGGCTGCGCCTGGGCGGTGCCGGCCAGCAGGCCGGAATCCTGTTCCGGGAAGAAGGCCTTGGGCACCACGGTGTAGAGCCACACGGTGACGCCGACCAGCGCCACGGTCAGCAGCAGCATGCTCCGGCGCCAGCGCAGCGCCACGGCAAGGCTGCGCATGTAGCCGTCGACCAGCCGGTCCATGCCGCCTTCGAAGACCCGGCCGAAGAGGCTGGGCGGGCGCGCCTTGCCGCTGCCGAGATTGGCCGCCACCATCGGCGTGACGGTCAGGGAGATGACGGCCGAGATGGCGACCGCGATCGAGAGCGTGGCCGCGAATTCCATGAACAGGCGCCCGATCACGCCCCCCATGAACAGCAGCGGGATGAAGACCGCGATCAGCGACAGGCTCATCGAGATCACGGTGAAGCCGATCTCGCGCATCGCCTGGATGGCGGCGGGGATCGGGCGCATGCCGCGTTCCATCAGCCGCGCCATGTTCTCGATCATGACGATGGCGTCATCGACCACGAAGCCGACCGAGATGGTCAGTGCCATCAGCGACAGGTTGTCGAGCGAGAAGCCCGCCAGCCACATGATGCCGAGCGTGCCGAGGAGGGAGAGCGGCACCGCGATGCCGGCGGCGAAGACGGCGGAGGCGCGGCGCAGGAAGGCCGTGACCACCAGCACCACCAGGGCGATGCTGATCAGCAGCGTCATCTGCACTTCGTCGACGCTGGCGCGGATGGTCTCCGACCGGTCGCGCATGACGGTGATCTGGATGCCGGGCGGGATCCAGCGCCGGAGGTCCGGCAGCCGGGCCATGATGCCGTCCACCACCTCCAGCACATTGGCATCGGCCTGCTTGTAGACGGTCAGGACGACGGAGGGGCGGTCGTTGTAGAGGCCGGACAGGCGGCGGTCGCGCGGCCCGTCCTCGACCCGTGCCACGCCATCCAGGCGCATCATCGCGCCGCCGGACTGGCGGACGATGATGCCGGCGAAATCGGCGGCCTCGCTCATCGGCCGGCCGGTGCTGATCGCCGCTGCCTGTTCCGGCCCATCGAGCAGCCCGACCGGTGCCGTGACATTGGCGCGCGCGATGGCGGTGCGGATATCCTCGAAGGAGACGCCGGCCGCGGTGGCGGCGGCGGGATCGACCGAAACCCGCACCGCCGGCTGCTCGGCGCCCGAGATGTTCACCTGCGCGGTGCCCTCGACCTGGGTCAGGCGCGGGGCGATGATGCTGTCCGCGACATCATACATCTGCCCCGGCGTCAGCGTGTCCGAGGTCAGGGCGAGGATCAGCACCGGCGCATCGGCCGGATTCAAGCGGCGGAAGGTGGGTGGGTTCGGCAGGCCGGAGGGCAGGTCCGGCTGCGCCGCGTTGATCGCCGCCTGCACGTCGCGTGCCGCATCCTCGATGCGGCGGTTCAGGTCGAACTGGATGATGATGTTGGCGCTGCCGAGGCTGGAGGTCGAGGTCATCTCGGTGATGCCGGCGATCTCGCCCAGGCGGCGTTCCAGCGGCGCCGCGACGGAAGCCGCCATGATGGCGGGATCGGCGCCGGGCTGGCTGGCGGTGACCGCGATGGTCGGCAGGTCGACCCGCGGCAGCGGCGCGACCGGCAGGTTGAAATAGGCGACCATCCCCGCCAGCGCGATGCCGATCGCCAGCAGCGTGGTGCCGATCGGGCGGGTGACGAAGCTGCTCATGCCGGCGAGCCTTTCGGCTGCGCGGCCATGAGCAGGTCAACGACAAGGCTCGGCGTCATCATGCTATTCCGCCGGCGCCGGCGGCGGCGCGCCATGGGTCAGGGCATGGGCGCGGGCCCGCACCCATTCCATGGCCAGGTAGATGACCGGCGTGGTGTAGAGGGTGATCACCTGGCTCAGCAGCAGGCCGCCGATCACCGAGACGCCGAGCGGCAGCCGCAGCTCCGACCCCGCGCCATGGCTCAGCACCAGCGGCACGGCACCGAGCAGGGCGGCCATGGTCGTCATCATGATCGGGCGGAAGCGCAGCAGGCAGGCTTCCCGGATCGCGCCGCGCGGATCCAGCCCGTGGTCGCGCTGCGCCTCCAGCGCGAAGTCGATCATCATGATCGCGTTCTTCTTCACGATGCCCATCAGCAGCACGATGCCGATCATGCCGACGACCGAGAGGTCGAGGCCGAAGAGCTCCAGTGCCAGCAGGGCACCGATGCCGGCCGAGGGCAGGGTGGACAGGATGGTGATCGGGTGGATCACGCTCTCGTAGAGCACGCCGAGCACGATATAGATGACGATGATCGCGGCCAGGATCAGCCAGCCCTGGCCGGCGAGCGAGCGGTTGAACTCGGCGGCATCGCCGCCGAAGCTGCCGCTCATGGTATCCGGCAGGCCGATGCGCTGCTCGGTGGTGCGGATGGCGCGCAGCGCTTCGTCGAGTGCCACGCCTCCCGGCAGGTTGAAGCTGTAGGTGACGGCCGGGAACTGGTTCTGCCGTGTCACCGTCAGCGGCCCCGAGGTGCGGGAGATGGTGGCGACCTCGGACAGCGGCACCTGGTTGTTGCCGTTGCCGTCGCTCGCCGCATTGCCCGGTACGCGGAGCGTGCCGATCACCGCCGGGTCGCGCGCCTGCGCCGGATCGACCTCCATCACCACCCGGTACTGGTTGCTCTGGGCGTAGATGGTGGAGATCTGGCGCTGGCCGAAGGCGTCGTAGAGCGTGTCGCTGATCGCCTGCATGTTGACGCCGAGCCGGGCGGCGCGGGCGCGATCGACCTGCAGCGCGATGCGCAGCCCGTCCTCGCGCTGGTCGGTCGCGACGTCGCGCAGCTGCGGCAGGGCGCGCAGCGCCTCCAGCAGGCGCGGCGCCCAGGTGGTGAGCTCGGTGTTGGAGCTGTCCGTCACCGTGTACTGGTACTGGGTGCTGGACGGCCGGGTGCCGATCTGGATGTCCTGCACCGGCTGCAGATAGGCGGTGATGCCGGCGACGGTGGCCAGCCGCGCGTTCAGCCGCTCGCTGATCACCGCCAGCGTGTCGCGCTCCTCGCGCGGGCGCAGCACCACGCCGATGCGGCCGCTGTTCTGCGCGGCGTTCAGCGTGCCGGCCCCGGCCACCGCGGTGGTCGATTCCACCGCCGGATCGGCCGCGATCGCCGCCGCGGCGGCCTGCTGCAGCGCCGCCATGCGGCGGAAGGAGACGTCCTGCGGCGCTTCCACCGTCACCGTGATCAGGCCGGTATCCTGTTGCGGCAGGAAGCCCTTCGGCATGACGATATAGAGCCAGACGGTGCCGGCGACGGTCGCGCTCGCGATCAGCAGCATCAGGCCTTCGCGCTTCAGCGCCCAGTCGAGCGTGCGGGCATAGCCGCGCAGCATCGCATCGAAGCCGCTCTCGAACAGGCGGGAGAGGCGGCCGGGCCGGTCCTGGTCGTGCGGCTTCAGCAGCATGCCGCACATCATCGGCGTCAGGGTCAGCGAGACGACCATCGAGACGAGGACGGAGATGGTCAGCACCAGGGCGAATTCACGGAACAGCCGGCCGACCACGCCGTCCATGAACAGCAGCGGGATGAAGACCGCGATCAGGGAGAAGGTGAGGGAGACGATGGTGAAGCCGATCTGCTTCGCGCCCTCGAAGGCCGCTTCCAGCGGGCGCATGCCTTTTTCGACCAGGCGCACCACATTCTCGATCATGACGATGGCGTCGTCGACGACGAAGCCGGTCGCGATGGTCAGCGCCATCAGCGACAGGTTGTCCATCGAGAAGCCGCAGAGCGCCATGACGCCGAAGGTGCCGATGATCGACAGCGGCAGCGCGATGCCGGGCACGATGGTGGCGCGCGCGGTGCGCAGGAACAGGAAGATCACCAGCACGACCAGCACCACCGCCAGGATCAGCGTATACTGCACCTCATGCACCGAGGCGCGGATGGTCTCGGTGCGGTCGGAGACGATGGAAAGCTGCACGCCGGCCGGCAGCGCCCGCTCCAGGGCGCTGAGCTGGGTACGGATCGCCTCCACCGTCTGCACGATATTGGCGCCGGGCTGGCGCTGCACGTCGAGCAGCACCGCCGGCCGGCCATTGTACCAGGCGGCCGTCAGCGTGTTCTCCAGATCCTCGACGGCGGTGCCGACATCGCGCAGGCGGACCGGCGCATTGTCGCGCCAGGCGATGACGAGGTCGGCGAAGCCGGCCGCGGTCGTCACCTGGTCGTTCGCCATCACGGCGCTCGCCTGGGCGGGACCGTCGAGGGAGCCCTTGGGCCCGGCCTGGTTGGAGGCGGCGACGACGCTCCGCACATCCTCGAGGCCGAGGCGATAGGCGGCCAGCCGCCGCGGATCCATCTGCAGCCGTACCGCCGGGCGCATGTTGCCCTGCACGCCGACGCGGCCGACGCCGGTCACCTGCGCCAGGCGCTGCGCCAGCAGCGTGTCGACCACGTCCGACAGGCGGGAGACCGGCAGCGTGCTGGAGGTCAGCGCGAGCGTCAGGATCGGCGGGTCGGCCGGGTTCACCTTCTGGTAGGTCGGCGGGTAGGGCAGGGTGGAGGGCAGCGTGCCGCGCGCCGCGTTGATCGCCGCCTGCACGTCCTGCGCCACGTCGTCGATGTCGCGCCCGAGCGTGAACTGCAGGGTGATGTTGCTGACCGAGGGGCCGCTGACCGAGAGCATGTCGGTCAGGCCCGGGATCTGCGCGAGCTGCCGCTCCAGCGACGCGGTGACCAGCACCGCGACCGTGTCGGGCGACGCACCGGGCAGCTGCGTCGTCACCTGGATGGTCGGGAAGTCGACCTCCGGCAGCGACGACACCGGCAGGCGCATGTAGCCGAACAGGCCCGCGAGCAGCACCGCCACCGCGAGCAAGGCGGTCGCGATCGGACGCGCGATGAAGGGGGCGGAGATGTTCACCGGGCGGGCGCCGCGCCGGCGGCGGGCGCTGCGGTACCGGGCGCGGCGGGGGCCGGGCTGGACGGGCCCTCGGGCGCCGGCGCCGCCTCATGCGCCTGGCGTTCGCCGCGATGCTGGCCGGCGCCCGCGCCCTGCTGGCCGCCCTGGCGCCGGCGGCGCGGGCCTTCGCCCGGCACCGGTGCCGGCGGGTGCACCGGCTCCGCCACCTGCACCGCGCTGCCGCCCTGCAGGCGCAGCGCGCCGGAGGTGACCACGCGTTCGCCAGGCCGGATGCCGTTGCGCACCACGGCATCGGTGCCGGCGATGGTGCCGAGCGTCAGCGGCCGCTGCTCGACCGTATTGTCCTCCTTCACCACGAAGGCGAAGGGGCCGTCCGGGCCGCGCTGCACCGCGACCAGCGGCACGACGACCACGCCGCGCAGCGTCGCGACCCGCATGCGGACGTTCACGAAGGCGCCGGGCCAGAGGCGCTGGTCGTCATTCGCGAAGGTCGCCTTCAGCTTGATGGTGCCGGTGGTCTGGTCGACCTGGTTGTCGACGGTCACCAGCGTACCGGACGGATCGGCCGGATGCGGGTTGCCGTCGGGGCGCGGCGCCGCGCTGTCGGCGATGCGCGCCATCACCGATACCGGGCCTTCGCCGATCGCTTCCAGCACCTGCGGCAATTGCTGCTGCGGCAGCGTGAAGGTGACGCTGATCGGCCGGGTCTGGGTGACGACGACGATGCCGGTGCTGCTGGTCTGCACGAAGTTGCCGATATCGACCAGCCGCAGGCCGACGCGCCCGGCCACCGGGGAACGGATGGTGGTGTAGTCAAGCTGGACCCGCGCCGCGTCGATCGCCGCGCTGTCGAACTGCACCTGTGCCTCCAGCTGGGCGACCGTCGCGCGCTGGGTGTCGAGCGTCTGCTGCGACGTGCCGCTGTTGCGCATGAGCTGGGTGTAGCGCTGCAGGTCGACCCGGGCATTCGCCAGCTGCGCCTCGTGCTGCGCGCGGGTCGCGACCGCCTGGTCGAGCGCCGCCTGGTAGCTGCGCGCATCGAGGCGCACCAGCACGTCGCCCGCCTTCACTTCCTGGCCTTCCTGGAAGACGATTTCGGTCAGCCGGCCGGAGACCTGCGGCACCACGGTGATGGTATTGGCGGCCTGCACGGTGCCGAGGGCATCGAGCAGGATCGGCAGGTCGCGCGTTTCGGCGGTGGCGGCGCTGACCGGCACCGGCCCGGCGATGCCGCGGCGACCGCCGCCGCCGCGCCCGCCAGGGGCGGCCGCCTGCTGCTGGCTGGCGCCGCTGCCCGGCAGCCAGCCCTGCTTCCAGGCGTACCAGCCGCCGCCCGCCAGCAGGGCGAGGATCAGCAGACGCAGGATCCAGCGCCGGCGGCGGCGCGGCGCCACCGGCGGCGATGCGACCGGCGCCGGCGGCGCGGCGGGCGGGCTGGCTGTGCTCGGCGCCGTGGGCTTCGGCGCGCCCGGCAAGTCGTTCATGGCGCGGTATCCCTCTGGGCGGAAGCGGCCGAGGCGGTGGCGGTCCAGCCGCCGCCAAGGGCCGTGAACAGCGTCGCCGCCGCCTGCAATTGCTGGGTCTGTGCCTGGGCGAGCGCGTCGCGGGCGCTGAACAGCGATTGCTGGGTCGACAGCACGGTCAGCAGGTCGATGGTGCCGGCGCGCAGCTGCGAGTCGGCGATGGTATAGGCGCGCCGGGCCGCAGCTTCCTGCACGGCGCGGAGGCGGACCAGCTCGCTGCCGCGCTGGAAGGCCGAGAGGTTGCTCTCGGTATCCTCGAGCGCGGCCAGGATGGCGCGGCGGTAATTGGCCAGAAGCTCCTCCTGCCGGGCGCGGGACTGGTCGAGCTGGCCGCGCAGCAACCCGCCGTCGAAGATCGGCGCCGTGATTCCGGCCGCGAGATTGTAGATCACCGAGCCCGGCCGCAGCAGGCTTTCGAGCGCGAGGCTCTGCAGGCCGCCCGAACCCGTCAGCGTGATGGTCGGGAACAGCGCGGCGCGCGCGGCCGTGACATTGGCGGCGCCGGCGGCGAGGTTCGCCTCGGCGAAGCGCACATCCGGCCGGCGCAGCAGCAGGGCGGACGGCAGGCCGGCCGCGATCGCCGGCATCCGGACGGCACCGAGGCGGAGTGCGGCGATCGAGATCTGGTCCGGCGTCACCCCGGTCAGGGTCGCCAGCGCGAAGCTGTTCTGCTCGACGGTCTGGCGCAGCGGCGGGATCGCGGCGCGTTGCTGGGCGACCACCGTCTCCTGCTGCGCGGTGTCGAGCCCGGTGGCGGTGCCGGCGGTCAGCCGGTCGCGCAGGATCGCCAGCGTCCTGGTCGCGAGGTCGAGATTGCCCTGCTGGATCACCAGTTCCTCCTGCGCGCCGAGCACGGCGAAGAAGGTGGTGGCGATGGTGCGCTGGGTGGTCAGGGTGACGACGCCGACATTATAGGCGGCGGCGGCGGCACTGGACCGCGCGCTTTCGCGCAGCGCCCGGTTGCGGCCCCAGAAATCGATCTCGTAGCTGGCGGAGAGGCCGGCGCCGAAACTGTTGCGGGCAGTGCCGGCGGAGCCCGGATTGAACGGATTGCCGGATCGGTTGCGCCCGGCCGAGCCATCGGCATCGAGGGTCGGCAGCAGCGCGGCGCCGGCGATGCGCACCTGGGCATCCGCCTGGCGGAGCTGGGCGATGGCGGCGGCGATGTCGAGGTTGCGGCCCATGGCCGCCTGCATCAGCGCGTCCAGCTGCGGGGCGCTGAAGGCCCGCCACCACGCCGGATCGGGCGGCGGCACGGTGCCGTCGCCCTGGGCCATGGTGAAGCGGGCAGGGGCGGCGATGCCGGCCTCCGGCGTGTCGATACCGAGGGTGCAGCCGGCAAGCAGCGCCCCGGCGGACAGCAGCGTCGCGCGGCGTCCCGGAATGGGGCGGAGGGGGGCATCTCGGCGCAACGGGTGGGCTCCATGACCTACGGCGGGTGCGCCGGCTTTGGGTTGAGCTTGTCGCTTCATGCGACGGGCAATGCGAGTTTCTTAGTGAAACCGGGCGGGGAGATGGCGGCCGCATGTCGGTCGGTTAAGCCGTGTTTCGGCGTGTAACGCCATGGCGTCGCAAAAGGATGTCGTGGTCCCCGTCCCGGCCGGGCGATGCGGTGGCCACGGTCCGGACCGTGGCGGGGCCAGGCGGCGGCCCGGGCGATCGCCCGAATCGGCGGCGCGCCATATGCCGACAAGGTAATGACTGTGACCTTGCGTCGGTTTGGCGCAAACAAATTCAAACGCGACAAAACACCGCCATTTCAACGAATGGACTAAATCCGTAACCGCAACGTGCCGATCGGCAAGGCTCTGAAAACAGGGCGGTCGAGAGGCTTCGGGGCGGTGCCGCGAGAGACGCTGGTTGCCGCCCTCGATCTTGGAAAGCGGAGAAGGCCAACCATGACACATTTCAACAGCATCCTGCGGAGCACGGTAGCACGTTCGGCGCTGCTGGTCGCGGTCGCGGTCGGCATCTCGGCCTGTAGCGGCCGCGGCTCGTCCGGGCTCTCCCTGGCTTCCGACAGCGTGCCGGGCGTCGATGGCGTCGGCGGCAGCGGCAGCGGCAGCGGTGGATCCGGCAACGGTGCCGGCGGCACTGGCGGCGACAATGGCGGCAGTGGCGGCAATCTCGGCGGCACGGGCGGTGGTGGATCGGGCGGCGGCAGCGGCGGTCCCGG
>DASYDR010000181.1:0-14601 GCA_036499545.1 Roseomonas sp.
CTGGCCGAACTCCGCCGCGGCCTGTCGGAAGCACGCGGGCGCTTCGACCCCGTGGTGGCGCTGCGCCGTTACCGCGGCATCATCGGCAATCCGGCGGCGCGGTTCCTGTATGGCTCGGTCGCCATCGAAGGTGCCCTGATCTACGGCATCTTCCCCTATATCGCGCCGATCCTGCGGGCCCGCGGCCTTGGCGGGGTGGCGGAAGCCGGCTTCGCGATCGGGGCTTTCGGCATCGGCGGCGTGGTCTTCGCGCTCGTCGCGCCCAGGCTGCTGCGGACCATCGGGCAGGGGCGGATGGTGATGCTGGGCGGGCTGCTCTCCGCCGGCGGCCTCGCCGCGGTCGGGCATGCGCCGGCGCTCGCCGCCGCGATCGGCGGGATGCTGCTGCTCGGGACCGGCTTCTACATGATCCACAACAGCATCCAGACCCGGGTGACCGAAGTGGCGCCGCAGGCCCGCGCCTCCGCGGTATCGCTGCACGCCTTCAGCTTCTTCAGCGGGCAGAGCCTGGGGCCGGTGATCTACGGCGAAGGCATGGGCCTGTTCGGGGAAGGGCCGGCACTGCTGTTCGCGGGCGCCGGCCTGGTCGCGCTGAGCCTGGTGGTGGGGCGCCGCCCGGGCTGACGCCGCCCGCCCAGGGTTAGCGATTCGGGCCTGTTTCAGCCCATCGGGGAACGCAGGGTGAATCGCTCGCCGATTCGGGCATGGCCAAATCCGGCGGAATCAATCGCTTGAGTCGAGTCGCGCGAACGAATCGCTGACAAGCGACTCGGCGCACGACTCGGCGGGGCCGACACAAGGGATGGTGGCAGGCCGCGAGTCGCGACCACAAGCGCGTTCTCATCCACGCTCCGAGTCGCGCCCCGAGTCGCGTCCGGGCTCAGAAGTCGCTGACCCGGCCCTTGCGTTCCCAGTCGCCGTAGCGCGTCGGCTCCGGCCCCTTGGGGCCATCCACTTCCTTCGGCAGCGGCGGGGCCTTGGGCTTGTCGGGCTCGGCCGCGGGGGCCGGCTTGCTTGCGGCATCCGGCACGGCAGGGATCTTGGGGTCGGTCATGCTATGTCTCATCTCTGAACTTGCAGTGGGATGGCATCCCTGGCACCGCGGCGCCAACACTGCACATGCCGGGAGATGGGGATCATGGGAGGCTATTTCCGCACCGCCCTGTTGTTGGCGGCGCTCACCGCGCTGTTCGTCGGCATCGGCTACCTGATCGGCGGCCGCAACGGCATGGTGATCGCTTTCCTGGTCGCCTGCGCCATGAACGTCTTCTCCTGGTGGAACAGCGATCGCGTCGTGCTCGGCATGCACAATGCCCAGCCGATCGGGCCCCAGGATGCGCCGCGCCTGCATGAACTCACCGCCCAGCTCGTGCAGCGGGCCGGGCTGCCGATGCCGGCGCTCTATGTGATCCACGAGGATCAGCCCAATGCCTTCGCCACCGGCCGCAGCCCGGAACGCGCCGCCGTCGCCGTGAACACCGGCCTGCTCGAGGTGATGACGGAAGAAGAAGCGGCCGGCGTGATCGCGCATGAGCTGGCGCATATCAAGAACCGCGACACGCTGATCATGACCCTGACCGCGACCATAGCGGGCGCCATCGGCATGCTGGCCCAGTTCGGCTTCCTGTTCGGCGGCCGCGACGATCGCGGCCGGCAGAGCCCCTTCGGCCCGATCGGCATGATCCTGATGGTCGTGCTGGCGCCGATCGCGGCCATGCTGGTGCAGATGGCGGTCAGCCGCTCCCGCGAATACGAGGCCGACCGGGTCGGCGCCGAGATCTGCGGTGATCCGCGCTGGCTCGCCAATGCGTTGCTCAAGCTGGAACACTACGCGCATGCCCGGGTGAACCAGGCGGCGGAAGCGAACCCGGCGACCGCGCATATGTTCATCATCAACCCGCTATCGGGGGCCGGGATGGACAATCTCTTCTCCACCCATCCCGCCACGGCGAACCGGGTGGCGGCGCTGGAAGCCATGGCCGCGCGCATGGCGCCGGCCCGCATGGCTGGCGCCAGCCCCGCCCCGCGCGGCAGCTTCACCAACCCCTGGGGGTGATCATTCCCGGCAGGGCGGCATCCTGCCGCCGGCGGCGACCGCGATCGGCAGGGTGGTGACCAGCGTGTCGATGAGCGCCCGCACCGCCGGCAACAGGCCGCGCCGCGTGGTGAAGACCAGGTGGATGATACCCTCGAGGCTGCTCCAGCCCGGCAGGATGCGCTCCAGCCGCCCTTCCTGCAGGGCCGGGGTGCAGAGCAGGTCCGGCAGCAGGCCGATGCCGATGCCGTCCAGCGCCGCCTGCAGCAGCAGCTCGAACTCGCCGGTGGCCAGCCGGGGCTCGATATCGATGGTCTCCCGCTGGCCCTGCGGCCCGGTCAGTGCCCAGCTCACCATGCTGCGCTGTTCGCTCATGCCGAGCGTGGGCAGGCCGCGCAGATCGGCCGGCAGCCCGGGCCGGCCGATCCGGTCCAACAGCGCCGGGGTCGCCACCAGCCAGCCCCAGCTGCTGCCGACCTGGCGCATCTGCAGCGTCGCATCGGTATCCAGCCGCTCCCGCACCCGGATCGCGATATCCACACCCTCTTCGATCAGGTCCACCCGCCGGTTGGTCGCCAGCAATTGCAGACTGACCCGCGGGTGATCGGCCAGGAACCGCGAGAACACCGGCGCCAGCCCGCGGGCCAGACCATCCGGGCAGCTGCAGCGCACCCGGCCCTGCGGTTCGGCGCGCAGCAGGGCGACCGAATCATCGGCCGCCTCCGCTTCCGCCATCGCCGCCTGGGCATGGCGATGAAACGCCTCCCCCGCTTCCGTCACCGCGAAGCGATGCGTGGACCGCTCCAGCAGCCGGACCCCCAGCCGCTCCTCCAGCCGCGCCACCCGCCGGGACAGGCTGGATTTCGGCAGCCCGAGCGCCCGCGCCGCCGGCGAGAAGCCCTGATGCGCCACGACCGCGACGAAATAGGCCAGATCGTTCAGGTTCTGCATGATCAGGATGGTGTTCCACCAATGGAACAGGCTGTCCAGTTTGGGCTGCTACCGGCGGCATTGTTGCCGGAATAGATAGTTCGCCAACCGACGCCCCCTGGGCGCCACTCCTTCGGAGGCGATCATGAAGCTCCTGCACATCGATTCCAGCGTTCTCGGCGACAACTCCGTCTCCCGGCGCCTCTCCGCCGCGACGGTCGCCAGCCTGCGCGGCAAGACCCCCGGGCTCGAGGTCACCTATCGCGACCTCGCGGCCGAGCCGGTGGCGCATTTCTCCGGCGCGCTGCTGGCCGCCTTCGGGTCTGCCCCCGAAAGCTGGAGCACCGAGCAGCAGCAGGACGTCGCCCATGGCGGCGCCGCGTTGGAAGAGTTCCTGGCCGCCGACATCGTCATCGTCGGCGCGCCGATGTACAACTTCACCGTCTCCAGCCAGCTCAAGGCCTGGATCGACCGACTGGCCGTCGCCGGCAAGACCTTCCGCTATACCGAGAAGGGTGCCGAGGGCCTGGCTGGCGGCAAGAAGGTGATCATCGTCTCGACCCGCGGCGGCGTCTATTCGACCGGCCCGGCCGTCGCCGCCGATCACCAGGAACCCTATCTGCGCGCCATGTTCAGCTTCTTCGGCGTCACCGATATCGAGGTGATCCGCGCCGAAGGCCTCGCCCTCGGTGACGCGAAGAAGCAGGAAGCCATCGCCGCCGCCGAACGCCAGATCGCCCTGGCGGCGTGAGGCGCATCCTTGGGGGAGTCGCCGCCGGCGCCTTCCCCGGGCGGCAAGTCACCCCTTGCGCCCGTCCAGGCTGAAGCGGCCGGGTCCGGCGGCGGCGATGAACAGGAAGACGAAGCAGTAGAGCGCGATCAGCTCGCCGCCGTTCACGATCGGATAGAAGGCGCGCGGGGCGTGGGCGTAGAAGTAGCCGAAGGCCGCCATGCCGGACAGGATGAAGGCCGCGGGGCGCGTGAACAGCCCGATCGTGACCAGGGTGCCGCCGACCAGTTCGATGATGCCGGCGAACCAGAGCAGGGTGAACATGGCCGGCGGCCCGCCCATCGGGAAGGCGGTGGGGAAGCTGAACAGCTTCTGCAGGCCATGGGCCAGGAACATCACCCCGGCCATGATCCGCAGGATGGCCAGGGTATAGGGCGCCCATTGGGCGGGAATGATGGTCACGGCAAGCGCTCCTCGGCATGACGGAGGCATTCGCCCCGCGTAGCGACGACATGCCCGGCCCGCAGGCCGGTTCGCAAAGGAAATCCGCCCCCGTTGCACTGCGTCACGATCCTTGATTTCGCGCGGCGGGCGGCCCGGGTCTAGAAGGCGGGCGAGCTTCAGGAGCAGCCGATTGATGACCGCATCGAGCCCCCGCCCCATCGCCTTCTTCGACATGAAGGCGCAGCAGGCGCTGATCCGCGACCAGCTCGATCGCCGTATCGCCGCCGTGCTGGAAAGCGGGCGTTTCATCCAGGGGCCCGAGGTGGATGAGCTGGAAGCGCAGCTTTGCGCCTTCTCCGGCGCGAAACATGCCGTCGGCGTCTCCTCCGGCACCGATGCGCTGCAGATCGCGATGATGGCGGAAGGGGTCGGGCCGGGCGACGCGGTGTTCCTGCCGGCCTTCACCTACACCGCGACGGCGGAGGTGCCGCTGGTGCTGGGCGCGACGCCGGTCTTCGTCGATGTCGACCCGGTCAGCTTCAACATCGATCTCGCCGATCTCGAGCGCCGGCTGGCGCTGGTCAAGGCGGAAGGCCGGCTGCGGCCGCGCGCGGTGGTGGGCGTCGATCTCTACGGCAATCCGGCGGATTGGCCGGCGATCGAGGCGCTCTGCGCGCGGGAGGGGATGTTCGCGCTGGACGATGCGGCCCAGGCCTTCGGGGCGGCGCTGAATAACCGCCGCCTCGGCACCTATGCGCATGCGACGGCGCTGAGCTTCTACCCGACCAAGACGCTCGGCTGCTACGGCGATGGCGGCGCGCTGCTGACCGATGACGCCGACCGGGCCGAACTCTACCGGTCGCTCCGCACCCATGGCGAGGGCAAGACGCGCTACGAAGTGCTGCGCACCGGCATGAACGGCCGGCTGGACACGATCCAGGCCGCGGTCCTGCTCTGCAAGCTGCCGCTGCTGGAGAATGAGCTGCTGGCGCGCAACCGCAGCGCCGCCGCCTATGCGAAGGCGCTGGCAGGCGTGGTGACGACCCCGGTCGCGGCGGCCGGCGCGGCCTCCGCCTGGGGTATCTACACGGTGACGCTGCCGGATGCCGATGCGCGCGCCCGGGTGCAGAAGGCGCTCTCCGGGCGTGGCATCCCGAGCGCCATCTACTACCCGCGGCCACTGCACCATCAGCCGGCTTATGCGGCGCATCACGCCGGCGCGATCGCGGCGGGCGCGCCGCCGCTGCCGGTCAGCGAAGCGCTGTGCCATCAGGTGCTGGCACTGCCGATGCATCCTTACCTGACGGAGGAGGATGTCGCGGGCGTCGCGGACGGGATCCGCGCGGGTCTCTGAGGCGCCAAGGGGCGGCGGGGAATCCCGCCTCTCCGAGATTCGTATTGAACCGGTGACCCGCCGCGCGCTTCCATGACAGTTCCATGGAAGGCGGAGGCGGGCGCATGCGTCGTCGCAGTCTGCTGGCCGCGGCGACGGCCGCCGGCATTCCACTCCGGCGCCTTCGCGCCGCGGAGCCTGTCGACGTCGCGCTGGTGCTTGCCGTCGATGTCAGTCGCTCGATCGATGAGGATGAGGCGCGGCTGCAGCGGGAAGGCTACCGTTCGGCCGTTACCGATCCGCGGGTCATCGAAACCATCCGCGGCGGCATGATGGGCGGCATCGCGCTGGCCTATGTCGAATGGGCCGGCATCGAATACCAGCGGCTGGTGCTGCCCTGGACCCATGTCGCCGATGCCGCCGATGCCCAGCGCTGGGCGGAGGCCCTGGCGGAGGCGCCACGGGTCTCGCTCTCCTGGACCTCGATCTCGGGCGGCATCGAGATGGCGCGCCAGGTGCTGGCGGATTGCCCCTATGAAGCGACGCGGCGGGTGATCGACGTGTCCGGTGACGGGGTGAACAACAGTGGGCCGCCGGCCGAGGTGGCGCGCGACCGGGCGGTCGCGGAAGGCATCATCATCAACGGCCTGCCGATCATGAATGATCGCCCCACCTTCGGCCGTCTGCCACCCGTGCCGCTCGACCAATACTACCGGGACAGTGTGATCGGCGGCGACGGCGCCTTCCTCGAGGTCGCCATGGACTTCGAAGCCTTTGGTGTCGCCGTGAAGAGAAAGCTCATCCGGGAGATCGCCTGAACCTCCCGGCCGGCGCCTTATCGCTCCACATCCTCGATGGACAGGCCGAAGGCGGCCACGCCCTCGGCCAGCAGGTCGCCCAGCATGTCCATGTTGAGCAGGTATTCGGCGGTATCCTTGCCGTCGTTCCGCTCCGCCGCCAGGCCCCGCGCCTCGTCCCATTCCTCCGGCCCGTAATCGCCGCGGCCGACCCAGGCCAGGGCGATGAGGGAAGCCTGCTCGTCCTCGTTCAGTTCGCCGATGAAGGCGCGAAGCGAAGCCTCGGTGCCTTCGTCATCGGTCTCCTCCAGCAGGGCGGCCTCGGAATCCTGGTCCTCGTCCGGCTCGTCGAGGTCGGCTTCCTCCTTGTTCTGGAGGACGCGGGCATTGTCCACCACGGCCGCCACCGTCTCCAGGCTGATGCCGAGGTCCAGGTCGTCGTCGTCATCTGCTGCCATGGGGTCCTCCTGATCGGCGCGTCAGCGCCTGTAGCTATGGAGCGCGGCCAAAGTTGCGCGGCGCAGTTCAACCATTCTCCCAGTCCGGTGCGAAGGCCGGATTCACCAGCCGGCGATTTTTCGGCAGCGCCGCGATGGCGGCCAGGTCCTCGGCATCCAGCGTGATCGCCAGCGCACCGAGATTGGCGCCCTGGTTCAGCGCCCCGGCCGATTTCGGGATCGCCGCCACATGCGGATGCCGCAGGACCCAGGCGAGGGCCACCTGCACCGGGGTCGCGCCGTGCTTGCGGGCGATGCCGCGCACCACCGGATCCTCGGCCACCGCATTCTTGGTGGTCGGCGAATAGCAGGTGAAGGTGACATCGTGCTGCCGCGCCAGGTCCAGCAGCGGGGTCTGGTCCAGGTAGATGTGGTGCTCGACCTGCAGGCAGGCGATCGGCGCGATGCCGGCCTCCAGCGCGCGCCGGAACAGCTTCGGCGGGAAGTTGCAGACGCCGACCGCCCTGGCCAGCCCGGCGCTCCGCGTCGCGTCCAGCGCGCGGAGGCAGGCGTCCAGGTCCATGTCCGGGTTCGGCCAATGGATGTGGAACAGGTCCACATGATCCAGCTTCAGGCGCGCCAGCGAAGCGGAGAGGCCGGCGCGGATGCCGTCCGGGGTCAGCTTGTCGTGCCAGACCTTGGTGGTGACGAAGAGGTCGCCGCGGGCGATGCCGGATGCCGCGATGCCGGCGCCGACCGCTTCCTCATTGCCATACATCTCGGCGGTGTCGATGTGGCGATAGCCGAGGCCGATCGCGCCCTCGACCGCCGCCTGGCATTCCGCCCCCTTCATCGGCCAGGTGCCGAGACCAAGCTTCGGCATCCGCATGCGCGGCGTTTCGATCATCGGCACCATGGCGGCGATCCTATTTCTTCGAGAGGTCGAGCAGGCCGGCGAAACCCTTGTCGGTGCCGAAGGCCAGATGCGTGCCGGACGGGTTCCAGGCGATGGCGGAGATGCTGCCATGCCCGGGGGCGGCAACCGGCACCACCTTGCCGGACGCGATCTCCGCGATCAGCACCAGGCCGTCATCGAAGCCCGCCGCCACGATCTCGTGCTGCGGATGCGCCGCCACCTGGGTGCACATGACACCATCGCCGCCGGCGAGCTCGGTCGGCGCCTTGCCCATCGGGCCGCCGCCGAAGAAGGGCCAGAGCACCACCGATTCCGCGCCGGAGGTCGCGAGCCAGCGGCCCTTGGCGGTGAAGGAGATGCTGCGCGTCTTGGTCGGATAGCCCGACATGCGCATGTGCTGGCCGTCGGCCAGGCGCCAGCCATGCAGGGAATTCTCCTGCATCGCCGTCACCACATGCGTCCCGTCCGGGCTGACGGCGAGGATGCCGTGGCTGCCCTTCCATTCCAGGACCCGGGCCTTGTCTTCCTTGGCGCCGATGAACCAGAGCGAGGCGCCGTTGTAATGGCTGGCCGCGACCCGCTTGCCCTTGGGATCGAAGGCGAGCCCGGCGACGGTCGACGGATGCGCGAGCGACTTCAGCGCGCCGCCCTTCGCATCCAGCACATGCACGGCGCGGCCGACGGCGGCTGCCCGGACGCCATTGTCATGCGCGGCCACATGCTCGATCCATTTGGAGCCGTAGCGGGCGATCTCCGTTACCTCGCCCGTGGGCGAAACGCGCAGCAGCCTTCCGTCATCGCCGCCCGAGAGCGCGCCGTCCTTCGCATCCGGGCAGAGCGCCAGGACGGCGCCGTCATGGCCTGCGACACGGGTCCAGTCACCGTCGAGACGGGCGAGGTGGAAGGCGCCGTCGCCGGCGCCGAAGACACAGCCCCGCCCGTCCCGCCCGAAGGCGATGCCGACGACATAGGCATCGAGCTCACGCGAGACGCCGCGCGCATCGAGCAGGAAATCGGCGGAATCGGGATCGCTCATGCCGCGTCGGGGCTCCAGCGGGCGATCTCGGCCTCGATCTTCTTGACATCCTCGCCGGCCTGGCAGGCCTCGAAGCCGCGGCGCAGCTGCGGCCGGTTCAGGTCGCGGCCGATGAAGACGATCTTGGAACGGCGCGGATCGCCATCCTTCCACGGGCCGATATAGTCGCCATCGGCGATCATGTGCACGGCCTGGAAGGCGAAGCGGCGATCGTCGCCCTGATAGTGCAGCACGCCCTTGGTGCGCAGCAGGTCCTGGCCCTTATGCGCCAGCACCTGCTGGATCCAGGCGTTGAACCGCTCGGGATCGATCGGCCGCTCCACCTCGAAGGAGACGCTGGTGATCTCGCTGTCATGCTCATGGTCGTCATCGCCCGACAGGAAATCGGGCTCGCGCTCCAGGATGCGCGCCAGGTTGAAGGCGTCGCGGCCGAGCACGGCATCGATCGGCACGTTGGACTTCTCGGCGCGGCGGATCTCGGCATAGGGGTTGATGCCGCGGATCCGCTTCTCGACCGCATCGGCCTCTTCCGGCGTCACCAGGTCCATCTTGTTCAGGACCAGGATGTCGGCGAAGGCGATCTGCTCCTCGGCTTCCTTCGAATCCGCCAGCCGCGCCAGCAGGTGCTTGGCATCGACCACGGTGACGATGGCATCGAGCTTGGTGGCCCGCTTCACATCCTCATCGGCGAAGAAGGTCTGCGCCACCGGGGCGGGATCGGCCAGGCCCGTCGTCTCGACGATGATGCCGTCCAGGTCGCCCTTGCGCTTCATCAGGCCGCCGATGATGCGGATCAGGTCGCCGCGCACGGTGCAGCAGATGCAGCCATTGTTCATTTCGAACACTTCCTCGTCGGCATCGACGACGAGGTCGTTATCCACCCCGAGCTCCCCGAACTCATTGATCACCACGGCGTATTTCTTGCCGTGATTCTCGGTGAGGATGCGGTTCAGCAGGGTGGTCTTGCCGGCGCCGAGATAGCCGGTGAGCACCGTGACGGGCACGGGGGTGCGGGCGGTGTCGCTCATCGCTGGGTCCTTGGTCGGGGGCGGCCGGGGCCGCGCTTCGGGCCGTTATATGGTATCGGGCGCGGCCGGCTCCACCGGCGCCTCGCGCCGCTGGGCCGCGCCATGCTCATACCGCAGCAGGGTGCGGGCGGCGATGACGGCGGATGCCAGGCTCATGAACAGCACCCCGCCGGCGACCGGCCGCTCGGCCAGCAGCCGGGCGGCATGGGCCGCGACCGGCAGGCCGAGGCTTTCCAGATCATCGGCAAGCGCGCTGGCGGTCATGGAAATGGTGCTATCGCTGGCTTCCTCGCGCAGCGGCATGATCCGGGCGGCCAGCGCGTCGAGCGCCTCGCGGTCGCGGCCGATATCGGCCGCTGGCCGGTTCTCGTAGCGGTCCGGGTCGAGCGCCGGGGTGCCGAGCCGGGCCTTGACCGCGTCCCGCAGTGCCGCGTCCAGCGCGGCGTCGTCCTGGTCGTGCAGGATCATGCCGTCCAGCGCCATGGCCTTCGCCATGGCCGTGGCCTTGCCGGTGAAATCCGTGGTCAGCCCGAAGGTGGCGACCGCCCCGGCCCAGGGCGGCAGCGCGCGCAGCTTCTCGACCAGCGCCGGCACCATCGTGTCGCCCGGGCGCAGCTCGACCACCAGGGCATCGACGCCGCCCCGGCCGATCACCGCCAGCACGAAGCTGGTATCGGCCGGCGCCTCGGCCCGATGGCCGAGGCGCCGCATCCGCAGCAGGGTGAGCATCCGGCGCGAGCGATCCGGGTCATAGACGATCAGATTGAGCTGTCTGGTCTCGTCCGGCAGGCGCTGGATCATCAGGGCCTGTCTCTCAGGCCGCTTCGGCGGTGATGGCGTCGGCCAGCGTGCCGATCAGCCGGTCGACATGCGGGCGTTCGACGATCAGCGGCGGCGACAGCGCCACGATGTCGCCGGTGACGCGCACCAGCACGCCCGCGTCGAAGCAGCGGCGGAAGATATCCATGCCGCGGGTGCCGGGCTTGCCCGGGCGCGGCGCCAGCTCGATGCCGCCGATCAGGCCGAAATCGCGGGTGTCGATCACGTTCGGGCGATCCTTCAGGCTGTGGATCGCATCCTGCCAATAGGGTTCGATCGCCCGCGCCCGGCCCGGCAGGTCTTCGCTGCGATGCAGGTCGAGCGTCGCGACCGCGGCGGCCGAGGCCAGCGGATGGCCGGAATAGGTATAGCCGTGGAACAGCTCGATCCCGCCCGGCACGCCGTCGACGATGGTGTCGTAGACCGTCTGGGACGTGGCGACGGCGCCCATCGGCACCGCGGCATTGGTCAGGCCCTTGGCCATGGTGATGATGTCGGGCGTCACGCCCAGCCGCTCGGCGCCGAAATTGGTGCCCAGGCGGCCGAAGCCGGTGATGACCTCATCGAAGATCAGCAGGATGCCGTGCCTGGTGCAGAGCTCGCGCAGGCGCTGCAGGTAGCCCACCGGCGGCACCAGCACGCCGGTCGACCCGGCAACCGGCTCCACCATCACCGCGGCCACGGTCTCGGCGCCATGCAGCGCGACGATCGCTTCCAGCGCGTCGGCCAACTCGGCGCCATGCTCCGGCTGGCCGCGGGTGAAGGCGTTCTTCGCCGGCAGATGGGTGTGCGGCAGATGGTCGGCATAGGGCAGCAGGGCGCCGAACTGCTTGCGGTTCGGGCCGATGCCACCGACCGTGATGCCGCCGAAGCCGACGCCGTGGTAGCCGCGTTCCCGCCCGATCAGCCGCACCCGGCTGCTCTCGCCGCGGGCCCTGTGATAGGCGAGCGCGATCTTCAACGCGGTATCGGCGCTCTCGCTGCCGGAATTGGTGAAGAAGACGCGGTCGATGCCGTCGGGCGTCATCTCGGCGACGCGGGCGGCCGCCTCGAAGGCGATCGGATGGCCGAGGTTGAAGGTGGGCGCGAAATCCATCAGCGCCGCCTGCTTCTGGATCGCCTCGGTGATCTCGCGCCGGCCGTGGCCGGCATTGCAGCACCAGAGGCCGGCGGTGCCGTCCAGCACCTCCCGCCCTTCCGGCGTGAAATAGGACATGCCCTCGGCGCGGTAGAGCAGGCGCGGATTGGCCTTGAAATACTTGTTGTCGGTGAAGGGCATCCAGAACGCGTCGAGGTTGTTCGGACGCGGGGCGGAAATCTCGTTCATCGCGGGCCCTCCATACGGCACTTCAAAGAACACCGCGGCCGGGCGCTGGGCAAGCCCGCTTCGCGCCGGCCCGGCGGCATGGCAAGGTCCGCGCCCTTGTCAGTGGAGCGTCCGATCCCGGACCCGCGGGCCCGTCCGACGCACAGGTCGGACCCCGCCGGTCACCGGACGCTCAACCGGAGCGCCCAGGATATGCCGGAAGGCCGTCTCGTCATCGGAAACAAGCGCTACTCCTCGTGGAGCCTGCGCGGCTGGCTGCTGGTGCATCTGGCCGGGCTGGATGTGGAGGAGGTGGTGCTCCCGCTGGCCGGCGGGTCGACCCCCGCGATCCAGGCGGCGACCCCGGCGGGTCTCGTGCCCTATCTGGAGCATCGCGGCATCGGCATCTGGGAAAGCCTGGCGATCGCCGAATACTGCGCCGAGATCGCGCCCGCGCTGTGGCCGGCCGATCGCGCCGCGCGGGCCCATGCCCGCAGCATCGCGGCCGAGATGCATGCCGGCTTCCGCGGCCTGCGCATGAACATGCCGATGAACCTCGGCGGCCATTTCCCCGGGCGTGGCCGGGCACCGGAGGCGCTGGCCGACATCGCCCGCATCGAGGCGATCTGGCTGGAAGCACGGGGCGGGCATGGCGGCCCCTTCCTGTTCGGCGCCGAATTCGGCGCGGCGGATGCCATGTACGCTCCGGTCGTCGCCCGCTTCCTGAGCTGGGAGCCGGAGCTGACCGCGGCCAGCCGGGCCTATGTGCAGGCGGTGCGTGCCCACCCGCTGGTGGCGCGCTGGTATGACGAGGCGGCGCTGGAGCCGGCCGCATGGCGCCTCGACAAATACGAGAACCCGGCATGAGCGCCGCCGCGACCGGGCTCGACCACGTCGGGCTCTGCCTCTCCGACCCGCGCCCGATCTGGGCGGCCTATGAGGCGCTGGGCTTCACGCTGAGCCCGGAAGCGCGGCAAAGCGGCCGGCGCAGCCCGGACAGCCCGGTCGAGCCCTATGGCACGGCCAATCGCTGCGCCCTGTTCCGGGAAGGCTATGTCGAGATTCTCGGCATCCTCGACCCCGGGCTGTTCGACAATGGCGTGAAGCGCTTCGTCGCCCGTTATGAGGGCGGGCACATCATCGCGCTGGCGGTGGCGGACGAAGAGGCGGCGCTGGCGCGGCTGCACCGGGCCGGCATCGACATCCCCGGCGTCTCGCATCTGGAACGGCCGGTCGACGAACCGGACGGGCCGCGCGCCCGCTTCGCCCGGCTGCCGGTGCCGGAAGCGCCGGAAGGGCGGATGCAACTGATCCGCCACCTGACGCCGGAGCTGGTCTGGCAGGAGCGCTGGCTGGCGCATGCCAACCGCGCCGTGGCGCTGGAGAGCGTCACCTTGGTCGCCGCCGAGCCGGCCGAAAGCGCCGCCCGGCTGTCGCGCCTGGCCGGCGTGGCGCTGGAGCCGGATGCGGCCGGCGGCTATGTCCTGCCGCTGCCGGGCGACCCGGCGGCGCCGATCGGCGGGCCGAAGCGCCCGACCCGCATCCGCATCCTGCCCCCGGACGCGCTGGACGCGGTCTTTCCGGGCGTGGTGGCGCCGGCGCTGCCCTTCATCGCGGGCTTCGTCGTCCGCACCGATGATGGCAATGCCGCGGTGCGGCGGCTGCTCGGCCACCTGCCGCTGCGGGACGTTCCCGGGGGGCTGATGGTGCCGCCGGAGCTGGCCGGCGGGGCGGCGCTGGTTTTCGCCCCTTGATCACCGCGGCGGCGATTTCCCGGAGCCTGCGCACCTATTACGCGCCGGGCCGGGCGGCGGCGCTCGATGCCTTCCACGCCCGCTTCCTGGGGCCCGGCGAACTCGCTTTCGATATCGGCGCCCATGTCGGGGACCGCGCGGCGAGCTTCCAGCGCCTCGGCGCCCGGGTGGTGGCGGTGGAACCGCAGCCGCGCCTGCACCGCGTGCTGCGCTGGCTGGCCCGGGGCGATGCCGGGGTGACGCTGGTGGCGGCCCTGGTCGGCGCGGAGGAAGGGCAGGCGGTGCTGCGCCTGAACACCGCCAACCCGACCGTCGCCACCGCGAGCGAGGCTTTCATCGCCGCCGCCGCGGGTGCCGGCGGTTGGGAAGGCCAGGTCTGGGATGCCGAGCTGCGCCTGCCGGTCACCACCGTCGATGCGCTGGCGGCCCGGCACGGCTGGCCGGATTTCATGAAGATCGACGTCGAGGGCTATGAGGGCGCGGTGCTGGCGGGGCTGTCCCGGCCGATCCGGGCGCTGTCCTTCGAATTCACCACCATCCAGCGCGACGTGGCCCAGGCCTGCCTGGCGCGATTGGCGGAGCTCGGTTACCGGGCGTTCAACGCCTGTCTCGGCGAAAGCATGGCATTCGCGCTGCCCGGGGCAGCGGATGCGGCGGCGATCGCGGCCTGGATGGCCGCCCTGCCGTATGCCGCGAACAGCGGCGACATCTACGCCAGCCTGGACCCCGCCAGGCTGGCGCCATCATTCCCCTGAAGCCGCGCCGAGCCCCCGCTCGGCGCAGCGGCCCTGAACGCGATGACTTGAGGCCGAATGGCCGAAAAGTCTGAATCGCGCGATCAGGCGAAACGTCAGGCGGCATCCTCGCGGCGGTCGCGGGCCTTCACATAGGCCAGCGCCGCATGCTCGGCGCAGTAAGGCTTGCCGCCCA
The DNA here is from genome assembly GCA_036499545.1 of Roseomonas sp. Lineage (GTDB taxonomy): Bacteria > Pseudomonadota > Alphaproteobacteria > Acetobacterales > Acetobacteraceae > Plastoroseomonas. Next base: position 14,496 of record DASYDR010000181.1, read on the forward strand.
GGGATTCCGCGGTGCAGAAGCGGAAATCCGCCGTCCCCGGCTCGCCGATCGGCCAGCAGCAGGTGCGGACGCCGGCACGCGGGAAGCTGCGCACCACGGCGCTTGG
>DASYDR010000182.1:0-11475 GCA_036499545.1 Roseomonas sp.
GCAGCCGGTCGCTGGGCGTCTCGAACACCGCATGCACCGCGACCGTCAGCTCCACCACGCCGAGCGAGGCGCCGAGATGGCCGCCGGTGACCGAGACCGCGTCGATCGTCTCGGCCCGCAGCTCCGCCGCCACCTGCTTCAGCTGGTCGCCGGACAGGTTGCGCAGATCGGCCGGCTCGCGGATGCGGTCGAGCAGGGGTGTGGCAGGGCGGGTCATCAATTCCTCCGCTCGATCGCATAGGCGGCGAGCGCGCGCAGCAAGCCGGCACGCTCCCCGAAATGGTCCAGATGGCTGGCGGCCTGCTGCGCCAGGCGCTCGGCCTGCAGCGTCGCCCGGTCGATGCCGAGCAGCCCGACCAGGGTCGCCTTGCCGGCGGCGGCATCCTTGCCGGTGGCCTTGCCCGCCTGTTCCGGCGTCGCGGTCAGGTCCAGCAGGTCGTCGGCGATCTGGAAGGCGGCGCCAAGGTCGCGGCCATAGGAGGACAGCGCCTGGTGCAGCACCGGCGGCGCCTTGCCGAGGATGGCACCCGCTTCGGCCGCGAACTGGATCAGCTTGCCGGTCTTGAGCAGTTGCAGCCGGCCGATGGCGGCTTCGTCGAGGGGCGCATCGGCATCCTCCGCCAGCATGTCGAGCATCTGGCCGCCGCACATGCCGCGCGGCCCGGCGGCCCGCGCCAGGCCTTGGCAGAGCTCGGCGCGGACGGCGGGATCGGCATGCGTCTCCCCATGCGACAGCACGTAGAAGGCGTTCGCCTGCAGCGCGTCACCGGCGAGGATCGCGGTCGCCTCGTCGAAGGCGATGTGGGTGGTGGGCTTGCCGCGACGCAGGTCGTCGTCATCCATCGCCGGCAGATCGTCATGCACCAGGGAGTAGGCGTGCAGCATCTCGACGGCGGCAGCGACCCTGAGGGCGTAGCTGCGGCCGACGCCAAACTGCCTGGCACCTTCCAGCACCAGAAAGCCGCGCAGCCGCTTGCCGCCGCCGATCGCGGCATAGCGCATGGCTTCGAAGAGCCGCGCCTCGCTGCCTTCGGCGCGCGGGATCACCTGGTCGAGCGCGCCGTCGATCTCGCCGGCCGCTTCGGCCAGCGCCGCCGCGAGGGCGGTCACTCCACGTCCCGGAGCGTGGCGCCGCCCGGCCCCTCGACGATCGCCTGCACCTTCTGCTCGGCCTCGGCCAGCTTGCCTTCGCAATGCCGGCGCAGCGCGGCGCCGCGCTCATAGGCGCGGACCGATTCCTCGAGCTTGCCCTGCCCGCCTTCCAGCGTCTTCACGATGCTTTCCAGCTCGGCCAGCGCCTCCTCGAAGGAGAGGGCGGCGACTTCCGGGAGCGGGGCGTCTGAGGCGGCCATGGGCTTCGGGCTTCCAGCGTGTCCGACTGTGAATTTGGGCGCGGACCATACAGGGCGGAAACCCCGGGTCCACCCCGATAGTAGTCTCAGCTGTCCCGCAGGGCTCGCACATGCGCGGCAACCGAACTGCCGAGCGCGGCCAGGTCATAGCCGCCTTCCAGCAGGCTCACGACCTTTCCGCCGGCCTGTCGTTCCGCCAGCGCGCAGATCGCCGTGGTCACCCAGGCGAAATCCGCTTCCCGCACCCTGAGCTGTGCCAGCGGATCGGCGGCATGGGCATCGAAGCCGGCGGAGATGATCACCAGCTCGGGCGCGAACCGCTCGACCGCCGGCAGCAGGTCCCGCTCCCAGACGGCGCGGAAGGCGGCGCCGTCGGCCCCGGGCGGCAGGGTGGCGTTGATGATGTTGCCGACCCCGGTCTCCGATTCCGCCCCGGTGCCCGGGTAGAGCGGCCATTGGTGGGACGACGCGTAGAACAGGCTCGGCTCGGTCTCGAAACAGGCCTGGGTGCCGTTGCCGTGATGCACGTCGAAATCGACCACCGCGACCCGGGCCGCGCCATGCGCCGCCTGGGCATGGCGGGCGGCGATGGCGGCGTTGGCGAACAGGCAGAAGCCCATCGGCCGGGCGGGTTCGCAATGATGGCCGGGCGGGCGGGTGGCGCAAAAGGCGCGCCGCACCTCGCCCGTCATCACCGCATCGACCGCGGCGATGGCGGCCCCGGCGGCGCGCAACGCGGCCTCCGCGCTGCCATGCGACATGATGGTGTCGGCATCGAGCGCCACCCGGTCCCCCGGCGCTGGCCGGACACCGAGAATGGCCTCGACATAGGCCGGCGGATGCACGCGGGCGAGCTGCTCCGCCGTGGCTTGCGGCGCTTCGCCGCGGATCAGATCGGCGAATTCCTCGGCGTCCAGCGCCGTGAGCACGGCGCGCAGCCGGTCCGGGCATTCCGGATGATGCGGGCCCGGGTCATGGCCGAGGCCGGCGCGATGGGTGAGGAGCAGGAGGCTCATCGGGCGGCCGGTTCCTCACGTTTCCTGAGCACGAAGCGGTAGTGGCCCTGATCCTCGCTATAGGCGAGCAAGGCATGGCCGGTTTCCCGGCAATAGGCGCGGAAATCGGCGACGCTGGCGGGATCGGTCGCCAGCACCGTCAGCTTGTCGCCCGGCGCCAGGCCGCGCAACGCCTTGTTCGCCTTGAGCACCGGCAAGGGGCAGCTCAGGCCTTTCACATCGAGCAGGGTCTCGGACATGCCCCACCGCACCACGGAGCCGGGGCCGGGGCAAGCGATCATCAGCCGCCGCTACCGCTGGCCGGCCGCCCGATAGACCTCGCTCCGATCGCGTCTCCCGACCGCGATCACGATGACGACCAACTGCGCGTCGCGGACCTCGTAGACCAGCCGGTAGCCGACGCTCCGCAACTTGATCTTGTAGCGGTCGTTGCTGCCGGAGAGCTGGGCGGACGGAACGCGCGGCGCGTCGAGCCGTTCCGCCAGCCTCTTCTTGAACTGCTCCCGGGTATTGCCGTCGAGCTTCCGCCATTCCTTCAGCGCGGCGTCCAGGAAAGCCAGCTCATAACTCATCGAGCGTGACTTTGACGACCGGCTCGCCGGCGCGGCCGTCGGCGATGGCGTTGAGCTCGATATCCTCCAGCCGTTCCATCATCGCCTCATAGAGACGGGCGGGGACGCAATAGAAGGCCGGCTCGTTCCTGTTGAGGATCGCGACCGCGCCGCCTTCGCCGGACGCCACGGTACCCATCGGGTTCTTCTTCAGCTCGGACACGCTGGCCGTCATGTCGGTGAGAACGAGGCTTGCCATGGCACCTTTCCAGACACGCTGAATGGTACGGCAAATAGGGTCCGCAACAGATCTCATCAAGGTGCCGGCGCCGGGGCCTTGAATTTGACGCAGAGGTCGGTGAACACCCGTTGCATGGATATTCGGCTCGGCGTGGACCTCGGCGGCACCAAGACGGAAATCGTGGCCCTCGGCCCGGATGGGCGCCCTCTGTTGCGCCAGCGCAGCCCGACGCCCTCCGGCTATCGCGCCACCATCGAGACCATCGCCGGCCTCGTCGAGGCGGCGGAAGCCAGGCTCGACGCCAAGGGCAGCCTCGGTATCGGCATCCCCGGCAGCCTCAGCCCGAAGACCGGCCTGGTACGCGGCGCCAATTCGCAGGAGCTGAACGGGCAGCCGCTGCGCGAGGACCTGGAAGAACGGCTGCGCCGGCCGGTCCGCATCTCCAACGATGCCAATTGCCTGGCGATGAGCGAAGCGGCGGATGGCGCCGGCGCCGGCTATGGCACCGTCTTCGCGGTCATCATCGGCACCGGGGTCGGCGGCGGCATCGTCAGCCGCGGGCGGATCCTGGAAGGCCATAACCGCATCGCCGGCGAATGGGGCCATACGCCGCTGCCCTGGATGACGGCGGCGGAATTCCAGGGCGGCTGCTGCTGGTGCGGCCGGCATGCCTGCCTCGAGACCTTTCTCGCCGGCCCGGCGCTCGCCGCCGATGCCGATGGGCCGGGCGCCCGCGACGCCTCCGCGCTGCCTGCCCGCGCCGCGGCCGGCGATGCCGCGGCGCAGGCCGCACTTGACCGCCATGCCGACCGGCTGGCGCGGGCGCTGGCGATGATCGTCAATATCCTGGATCCGGATGCGATCGTGCTGGCCGGCGGCCTGTCGAACATGGACCACCTGTATCAGGCACTGCCGCGGCTGATGCCGCGCCACGTCTTCAGCGACCATGCCGAGACGCCGCTGCTGCGCGCGAAGCACGGCGATTCCAGCGGCGTCTTCGGCGCGGCCAGGCTCTGGGACAGCTGACATGCCTGGCCTCTGCCGCGACTGCTTCCGGATCGCGGAGAAGGCCACGCCCCCCTGCGCACAGTGCGGCAGCCGGCGCTTCGTCGCGCATGACGAGCTGCTGACGCTGACCGTCGCGCATGTCGATTGCGACGCCTTCTACGCGAGCGTCGAGAAGCGGGACCGGCCGGAGTTGCTGACGAAGCCGGTCATCGTCGGCGGCGGCAAGCGCGGCGTCGTCGCCGCCTGCTGCTACATCGCGCGCACCCGCGGCGTGCGCAGCGCGATGCCGATGTTCAAGGCGCTGGCCGCCTGCCCCGATGCCGTCGTCATCAGGCCGGAGATGGCGAAATACGTCCAGGCCGCGCGCCGGATCCGCGCGCTGATGGAACCCCTGACGCCCCTGCTGCAGCCATTGTCGATCGACGAGGCGGTGCTGGATCTGCGCGGCACCGAAGCGCTGCATGGCGCGCCGCCGGCCGCGGTGCTGGCGCGCTTCGCCCGCGCGGTGGAGCGGGAAGTGGGCGTCACCGTCTCCATCGGGCTCGCGGCCAATCGCCTGATGGCCAAGCTCGCCGCCGAACGCGACAAGCCGCGCGGCTTCGCCGTGATCGGCGGCGCCGAAGCCGCCGCCTGGCTCGCGCCGCAGCCGGTCTCCCTGTTGCCCGGCATCGGCCCGGCGCTGGAGAAGCGGCTGGCGGCGGCCGGCTTCACCCGGCTCGGCCAGCTCGCGATCCTCGACCCGAAACAGGCGGCGCAGCGCTTCGGGGAAGACGGGCCCTCGCTCGCCGCCCGCGCCCGCGGCGAGGATGCGCGCGCCGTCGATCCCGGCCGCGAGACCAGGTCGGTCAGCGCCGAGACCACCTTCAACAGCGATCTCAGCACCATCGCCGCCTTGGAACGCCCGCTGTGGCGGCTTTGCGAGAAGCTGGCGCGGCGGCTGCGGGAAAAGGGGCTGGCCGCCGGCGGCGTGGTGCTGAAGCTGAAGACCGCCGATTTCCGCAGCCGCACCCGCAACGCCCGCCTGCCCTCCCCGACCCTGCTGCCGGACACGCTGTTCGCCGCGGCGCGGGCGCTGCTGGCGCGGGAAGCGGATGGCCGCGTCGCCTTCCGCCTGATCGGCATCGGCGCGCAGCCGCTGGCGCCGGCGGCGGATGCGGATCGCGGCGACCTCGCCGATCCGGCGGCGCCGAAACGCGCCGCGCGCTGGGCGGCGGTGGAGGCGCTGCGGCGCAAATTCGGGGAGGATGCGATCGCCCGCGGCCGGGCCCTGCCCGTGGATGCAAAAATCGCTTCCCGGCCACGCGCGGACGCGGCACCAAGGCAGCCGACTTCGCATCGCGAAGGGGAGGAATAGCGCCTTGCGCCCGATCCGTGCCGCCACCTTGCTGCTGCTCCTGCTGCTGCCGCCGTTCCTGCCCGCCCCCGCGCGCGCCGCCGACGCGGTCGGCGAATGGGTCGCGGTGATCGACCGGCTGGATGGCGGCCAGATGCGCCGCTACACGCTGTCCATCCTGTTTCCCGCCATCCATGACGCGCTGAACGCCATCCAGCCACGCTACAGCCGCTGGACGCCGGCGGCGGCGGGCGAGCCGCGCGGCGCCGGTGCTTCCCCGGAAGCCGCGATCGCGACGGTGGCGCATGAGGTGCTGACCCGGCTCGGCCAGGGCCGCGCCGCGGATCGCGACGCGCCCTATGCCGCGGCGCTGGCGCGCGTGCCGGAAGGGCCGGCGCGGGATGCGGGCGTGGCGCTCGGCCGCGCCGTCGCCGTGGCGGCGCTGCGGCGGCGGGAACTCGACGGCTTCGCGCCCTATTCCTCCTTCTCGGTCAGCGACCGCCCCTGGTCCTGGCGCCCGACGCCGACCGACTTCCAGCGCGACGTGGTGCCGACCACGGCACCGCTGCTGTTCACGCCGGCCGCCGCCGCCGCGCTGGTCCCGCCGCCGCCCGCTTTCGGCAGCTCCACCTACCGGCGGGACAATGACCAGGTGCGCGGCATGGGCCGCCGCGACCAGTCCGGCCGCACCGCCTACCAGACCTCGGCCGCGCTGTTCTGGGCGAACCAGGTCTCGCACCGGGGCTTCATGGATGCGGCGGTGACGCTGCTGGAGGAACGCCGCCCGGCCGATGGGCTCTGGGGCAGCGCGCGGCTGCTGGCGCTGATCTCGGTCGCCATGGACGATGCGGCGGTGATCATCTGGCAGGCGAAGGAACGCTACAGCGTCTGGCGCCCGGTGACCGCGATCCAGCTCGGCGGCGGCGGCGTCACGCCGGATCCGGACTGGATGCCGCTGATCAACACGCCGCCCTTCCCGGAATACCCCTCCGGCCACGCCACCGACTGCGCCGCGGGGGCGGCGGTGATGACCGCCTTCTTCGGGCCCGCGACGCCCTTCACCTACCGCTCGCTCGGCGTGCTGCAGACCTATTCGCAGCGCTACCCGTCCTTCGCGGAGGCGTCACACGAATGCGCGCAGTCCCGCATCTGGGCCGGGGTGCACTGGCTGAACACGGAGGATGTCTCGGAGACGCTGGGTGCGGCGATCGGCCGCCAGGCGCTGACGCATCTGGTGCCGCTGGTGCGGCCCAACCCGCAGGGCTTCTCGCCCATGCGCAGCGAACAGGGGCGGCCGTAGCCGCCCCTGGTAAAATCAGCGGGCCGGTCGCTTGACCGGCCCGAGGCCGCCGATATGACTCAACCGCGGGCTTCGGTGACGGCGGCCTTGGCGGCGGCGACCATCAGGCCGACCTCGTTCGAGATCGTCACCAGCTTGAAGCCCATCTTGATCATGCGGTTGGCATAGGCCGGGCTGCCATTGTGCAGGCCGGCCGCGATGCCGCGCTTGCCGCATTCGGCCAGCAGCTTCTCGTAGTTCTTGAGGACGTAGGGATCCTCGACATCCAGCTTCGGCTCGAGCCCGTAGGAGTAGGACAGGTCGGACGGGCCGACATAGATGCCGTCGATGCCGGGGACGTCCAGGATCGCCTCGATATTCTCGACCGCCTGCCTGGTCTCGATCATCGGGATGACGAGGATCTCGTCATTGGCGGTCTTCTGGTAGTTGCCCGAGGAGCCATAGGCGCCGGCGCGGATCGGGCCGTTGCTGCGGGTGCCGGCGGGCGGGTATTTGGAATACTGCACCAGCGCGCGGGCTTCCTCGACCGAATTCACCATCGGGCAGATCACGCCATAGGCGCCGGCATCCAGCACCTTGCCGATAATGCCGGGCTCGTTCCACGGCACGCGCACCATGGGCGTGACGCCGGAAGGCTGCATGCCCTGGAAGCAGGCGACGCAGGAGAGGTAGTCCTGCACGCCGTGCTGCATGTCGACGGTCACGCTGTCCCAGCCGGCCTTGCTGTACATCTCGGCGCTGAAGGCGGAGGGGATGGCGAGCCACCCGTTGACCACCGCCTTGCCCGCTTTCCAGGCTTCCTTGACTTTATTCGCCACCAGCTTCCTCCGCTTGAACAGTTCAGTATCGACAGGCGGAACGCTAGATCGGGGCCTGGGGCGCGTCAAACGGGTATCCCCCATCCGCCAAGATGGCTGGACCTGCCTGCCGCCCCGGGTCACCTTCCGGCCCATGACATCCTGGACCGTCGCTTCGGAGACCGGCGTGCTGACCGATGTGCTGGTCTGCCCGCCCACGCATTTCCGCTGGCTGCCGACCAACAGCATCGCCCGCCGCACGCTGTCCGAAGCGCGCCAGGCGCCGACCGCGGCGCAGGTCGCGGCCCAGCATGCGGAGCTGGTGGCGGCGCTGGAACAGGGCGGCGCGCGGGTGCATGCGCTGCCCCCGGAACCGCACCTGCCCTACATGGTCTATACCCGGGACAGCGTGGTGGTGACGCACCAGGGCCCGGTGCTCTGCCAGCTCGAACGGCCGCAGCGGCGCGGCGAATACGCGGCGCTGATCGATTTCCATGACGGCCGCTTCTGGCGCAAATCCTCGGCCGGCACGCTCGAAGGCGGCGATATCCACATCCTCCGCCCCGGCCTCGCGCTGATCGGCGCCTCCGGCGGCCGCACCGACCTGGCCGGCGCCGAGCAACTCGCGGGCTGGCTGCGCGCGGAAGGCTGGGAGGTGCGGGTCGAGCCCTTCGACGAGCATTTCCTGCATCTCGACGTGCTGTTCTGCATGGCCGCGCCCGGCCTCGCGGTCGCCTGCGAGGATGTGTTGGACCCGGCCTTCCTCGCCTGGCTCCGCGGCCACGGCATCCGCACCATCCCGGTCCCCTACGCGGCGGCGATGACGCTCGGCTGCAACATCCTTTCGCTCGGCCGGGACCGCGTGATATCGGCCCGCGAGAGCACCACCCTGAACGCCGCGCTCCGCGCCGAGGGCCTGACCGTCCTCGACCCCGCGCTCAGCCTTTTCACCCTCGGCGGCGGCGGCCCGCATTGCCTGACCTGCCCGCTCTCCCGCGACGACTAGCGCATTTTCCGTTCACCGTGGCTCACTTCAAATACGCCAGCCCTTCGTTTGATCCCGTGATTCAGACTTTTCGGCGATTCCGCCTCAAGTCATCACGCTCAAGGATATCACCCCGTGAACACCATCAGCCCCCGCCCCGTCGATGCCGTGATCGCCGCCGCCCGTGACTTCCTGGGCGAGCGCATCAGCGTCAACCAGGCGCTGCGCGAGCAGCACAGCCATGGCGAGGACACCAGCGCGCCCACCCTGCCCGACGCCGTCGCCTTCGTGGAGACGACGGAGGAGGTGAGCCGGCTGATGGCGCTCTGCCACCAGCATGGCGTGCCGGTCACCGCCTTCGGCGCCGGCACCTCCCTCGAAGGCCATGTGAACCCGGTGCGCGGCGGCATCTCACTCGACCTCGCGCGCATGACCCGGGTGCTGGAGGTCAATCCGGACGACATGGACTGCCTGATCGAGCCCGGGGTGACGCGCCAGCAGCTGAACGACCACCTGCGCGACCAGGGGCTGTTCTTCCCGGTCGATCCCGGCAGCCACTGCACCATCGGCGGCATGTGCGCGACCCGCGCGTCCGGCACCAACGCGGTGCGCTGCGGCACCATCCGGGAGAATGTGCTGGGGCTCGAGGTGGTGCTGGCCGATGGCCGCGTCATCCACACCGGCGGCCGCACCCGCAAGGCCGCCAATGGCTATGACCTGACCCGGCTGATGATCGGCAGCGAGGGCACGCTCGGCACCATCACCCGGGTGCGGCTGCGCCTGCACGGCATCCCGGAGGCGATCTCGGGCGCCGTCTGCCAGTTCCCGACCCTGGCCGCCTGCGTCGAGACCGTCATTGCCACCATGCAGGCCGGCATCCCGGTGGCGCGGATCGAGCTGCTGGACGATGTGCAGATGGATGCCTGCATCCGCTATTCGAAGCTCGAAGGCTTCCAGGTGCTGCCGACGCTGTTCCTGGAATTCCACGGCAGCCCGGCCGGCGTCGCCGAACAGGCGGAGACGGTCGAGGCGATCGCGACCGACATGGGCGGGCTGGGCTTCGCCTGGACCGCGGATGCGGAGGCGCGCAACAAGCTGTGGAAGGCGCGGCATGATGCCTATTGGGCCTGCATCGCGCTGCGCCCGGGCAGCCGCGGCATCGCGACCGATGTCTGCGTGCCGATCTCCCGCCTCGCGGAAGCCCTCCTCGGCGCCAAGGAGGATATCCTCGCCTCCGGCCTGATCGCGCCGATCGTGGGTCATGTCGGCGACGGCAATTTCCACACCGTCATCCTGGTGCCGGAAGGCGAGCCGGACGGGTTGGAGCGCGCCTGGGCGCTGGACAAGGCGATCGTCGCGCGCGGCCTCTCGCTCGGCGGCACCTGCTCGGGCGAGCATGGGGTCGGCCTCGGCAAGCGTGAGTTCCTGGAGCAGGAGCATGGCGCCGAGGCGCTGGCGGTGATGCGCGGCATCAAGGCCGGCCTCGACCCGAAAGGCATCCTCAACCCGGGCAAGATCTTCCGGAACTGATCCGGTGAACAGCGAGGCGAAGGCGGCCTCGGCGGCGCTCGCGCTGCCGCTGCTGGTGCTCGCGCTCGGGCACATGCTGTCGAACGCGGTACGGACGCTGCCGGCGATCGCGGCCGATGTGCTGGCACGCGACCTCGGCGTCACCGCCGAAGGCCTCGCGGCGCTGACCGGCGGCTACCTCTTCGCCTTCGCCCTCGGCCAGGTACCGCTCGGCGTGGCGCTCGACCGCTGGGGCGTGCGGCCTGTCTCGCTCACCCTCTTCGCGCTGGTCTGCGCGGGGGCGGCGATCGCCGCCCTGGCGCCGGGGCCCTGGGGCTTCCTGGTGGCGCAGATCGTCATGGGCATCGGCTGCTGCGGCATGCTGCTCTGCCCGATGACCTATGCCGCGCGCATCCTGACGCCGGCGCGCTTCGGGCTGTGGTCGGGGCTGATCCAGGCGGTCGGCAATACCGGCATGCTGCTCTCCGCCAGCCCGCTCGCCTGGCTGGTCGAGACGCATGGCTGGCGCGCCGGCTTCTGGGCCGCGGTCGGCTTCGGCCTCATCGCCATGGCGCTGGTCTTCGTCACGGTGCGGGAAACGCCACCGCCGCACGACCCGACGCGCGGCCTGCTGCGCGACGCACGGCAGACGCTGGCGCTGGGCGGCTCACCGGCGCTGCGCGGCGTGATCGCGCTCGCTTTCGCCTCCTTCGCGCTGGTGATGGGCATCCGCGGCCTCTGGGGCGGGCCCTGGCTGATGGAGGTGAAGGGGCTGACCCGGATCGAGGCCGGGCATGTCCTCCTGCTCGGGACGCTGGCGCTGATCATCGGGCCGGCGACGGCGGGGGTGCTGGACCGCCATCTCGGCCATCGCCGCACGGTGCTGGCGGTGGGGCATCTGGTCGCGGCGGCGCTGATCTTCCTGTGGCTGGCCGCGGCGGGGCAATCGACCACGGTCGATATCGCGCTGCTGGTCGCCTTCGGGCTGGCGGTCTCGGTGCAGCCGCTGGCCTTCGCGCTGGCGCGCGGCGCGGTGCCGCCGGCGCAGACCGGGCGGGCGCTGGCGGCGGTGAACCTCTCCTTCTTCGGCGGTGCCGCGGTGCTGCAGGCGGCGTCCGGCTTCGCCGCCGCCTGGGGCGGGATCGGGGCGGCGATCGCCCTGTTCGCGGGCGTCACCGTGATCTGCACCCTGCTGTTCGTCGCGATGCCGGCCAGATCCTGACCCTCGGCCGCTGGCGGCGGGCGGCGGGCGGCGATGGTCGTGCCGTGCCTTCGGATACAGGCCGGGCAGGGCGATCCGGGGGATACCGGCCGGGTTGCAGGCCGGCATCCGGGGTGCCGTTTGCGCGTTCGCGCGACACGTATAGGATGCGGGGCGACAGG
>DASYDR010000183.1:0-9358 GCA_036499545.1 Roseomonas sp.
GCAGCCGGTCGCTGGGCGTCTCGAACACCGCATGCACCGCGACCGTCAGCTCCACCACGCCGAGCGAGGCGCCGAGATGGCCGCCGGTGACCGAGACCGCGTCGATCGTCTCGGCCCGCAGCTCCGCCGCCACCTGCTTCAACTGGTCGCCGGACAGGTTGCGCAGATCGGCCGGCTCGCGGATGCGGTCGAGCAAGGGGGTTTGCGGCATATCGGTTCCTCGGCGCTCAGTTGCGGCGGCGGATGACGTGGTCGGCCAGGGCCCGCAGCAGATCGGCACGCTCATCGAAAACATCCAGCGCGGCCTTGGCCTGCGCGACCAAGTCTTCCGCGTGGCGGCGCGCACGATCCGGGCCCAGCAAGCCCAGCAGGGTGGCCTTGCCGGCGGCGGCATCCTTGCCGGTGGCCTTGCCCGCCTGTTCCGGCGTCGCGGTCAGGTCCAGCAGGTCGTCGGCGATCTGGAAGGCGGTGCCGATGTCGCGGCCATAGGCCAGCAGGCGCTGCCGCGTCCCGGCCGGCGCCTGCCCAAGGATGGCGCCGGCTTCGGCCGAGAATTCGATCAGCCGCCCGGTCTTCAGCTGCTGCAGCCGCAGCACCGCATCCTGCGCCAGCGGCGCCGTGGCGACTTCGGCCAGCATGTCCAGCATCTGGCCGCCGACCATGCCGCGCGCGCCCGCCGCCTGCGCCAGGCGCAGGCAGAGCGTGGCGCGGATGCCGCCATCGGCATGGGTATCCGGCGCGGCCAGCGTCTCGAAGGCCTGGGTCTGCAGCGCATCGCCGACCAGGATCGCGGTCGCCTCGTCCCAGGCCTTGTGTACAGTGGGCTTGCCGCGGCGGAGATCATCGTCATCCATCGCCGGCAGGTCGTCATGCACCAGCGAATAGCCGTGCAGCATCTCGACCGCCGCCGCCACCCGCACCGCGGATGCGCGCGCCACGCCGAACAGCCGCGCCGTCTCCAGCACCAGGAAGCCGCGCAGCTTCTTGCCGCCGCCGATCGTGGCATAGCGCATGGCGGCGAAGAGGGAGGCTTCCTCGCCCGCTTCCGGCGGCAGCAACGCGTCCAGCGCCGCATCGGTCTCGGCGGCGGCGGCGGCGATGGCGGACGGCAATGTCTCCGATGTCATGGCGTCAGGGCTGCTTCATCAAAGCTGGGGAAGGATGTCGTTGCGGGCGCGCTGCACATCCAGGGGGAAATCGATCTCGACCCAAGGCAGGGCGGTGATGTCGGCGGCGGCGAAGCGCGCCGGCTCGGCCAGGATCAGATCGCGGATCGCCTCTTCATACTCCACGCCGGTCTGCCCCGACCGCACATAGGCCTCGCAGCGATCCGCGAGCGCCGCGGCCATGCCGGCGGAGAAGCGGAAGAAGCCGACCGATTCGCCGTGCCGGTCATGCGCGTGTTCGGGGCGCTTGCGGAAATCGACGATGGTGTCGCCGCGGAAGCAGATCTTCACCGGCTCGTCGCCCGGCTCGATCTCCCGGTCGAGGAGCAGGATGTTCTCACCGGGAGCCTCGAGGAGCGACGCAATCATCCGGCGATCGTAGAGCACGTCGCCATCCATCAGCACAACCGGTTCCCCGCCGCGCAGCCGGGCCTGCTGCACCGCGAGCGACACGAGACTGCCTTCGCGGTATCGGGAATTCTCCACGAAGCTGACATGTTCGGACAGGCCGAGCCGCGCCACCTCCGCCCGGATCAGCGCCTGCTGATAGCCGACGGTGATGCTGACGCGATCGATCCCTTCCGCCCGCAGCGCGGCCAGATGGCGGGCCAGCAGGCTGGCGCCGCCGAATTCCAGCAGGATCTTCGGCCGATCCTCGGCATCCTCGCCAAGGCGGCGGCCGACCCCGGCCGCCAGAATGATCGCAGACGTGGCGCGTGACGTAGCAGACATCGTATCCCGGCTTTCCCAATCGAGTTACGGTATGGCGACGGTTGAATATCTTACAAGTGTCGCCATTCTGTCATCGCTCTGCCGGGGAGCGACCAGAAAAGGGATGGGGCTCTTGAGCCATTCGATCGACGTGCCCGCTCGCGCAGGCCAGACCACCGCCAACCGTTTTGCCGCATTGCGGCATGCGATCACGGCGCCGACCCTGTCCTTCCTGATGGAGGCGCATGACGGCATCAGCGCCAAGATCGTCGAGGAAGCGGGCTTCCGCGGCATCTGGGCCTCGGGCCTCACCATCTCGGCCTCGCTCGGGCTGCGCGACAGCAACGAGGCGTCCTGGACCCAGGTGCTCGACGTGCTGGAATACATGGCGGATGCCAGCACCCTGCCGATCCTGGTCGATGGCGATACCGGGCATGGCAATTTCAACAATGTGCGGCGCTTCGTGCGCAAGCTGTGCGAACGTGGCATCGCCGGCGTCTGCATCGAGGACAAGCTGTTCCCCAAGACCAATTCCTTTCTGGGGGAAGCGCAGCCGCTGGCGGATATCGAGGAGTTCTGCGGCCGCATCAAGGCCGGCAAGGACAGCCAGACCGATCCCGACTTCACCCTGGTCGCGCGGGTCGAGGCGCTGATCTCCGGCCGCGGCATGGCGGAAGCGATCGCGCGCGCCGAGGCTTATCACCGCGCCGGCGCCGACGCGATCCTGATCCATTCGAAGAAGGCGAATGCCGACGAGATCTTCCGCTTCGCCGATATCTGGGCCAATCGCGCACCGCTGATCATCGTGCCGACGATGTATTACGCGACGCCGACCGACCTGTTCCGCCGCGCCGGCATCTCCACCATCATCTGGGCGAACCACCTGCTGCGCTCCTCCATCACCGCCATGCGGCAGACGGCGGCGGCGATCCAGGAAGACGAATCGCTGATGCGCGTCGAAGGCAGCGTCGCGACCGTGAAGGACATCTTCCAGCTGGTCGGCAATGCCGAACTGGAAGCGGCGGAGCGCCGCTACCTGCCGGCGCCGCCCGCGGTCGCCGCGGTGGTGCTGGCCGCCGGCGGCGAGCAGGACGGGCTGTCGGCCGACCAGCCGAAATGCATGATCGACATCCGCGGCCAGTCGCTGCTGAAGCGGCTGACCGGCACGCTGAAGGAATGCGGCATCCACGACCTGACCGTGGTGCGTGGCTTCCGCAAGGAAGCCGTGGCGCTGCCCGGCGTCGCCATGGTCGACAATGACCGCTTCGCCGAAACCGGGGAGGCCTTCTCGCTCGCCTGCGCCCGCGACGCGATCCGGGGCGAGACGGTGATCGCCTATGGCGACGTGCTGTTCCGCCGCTACATCCTGGACAGCCTGCTGACCAGCACCGCCGATATCGTGGTGGCGGTGGATGCGCTGGCGGCGCTGCAGCCGCGGGGCGGCAAGCGCGATCTGGTGGCATCTGACCGGCGCTATTCCGGCGACTACCTGGACGACCATCCGGCGATGCTGCGGCAGGTCGGCCAGGACATCGCGGACGGCGAGGTCGCGGGCGAATGGATGGGCCTGGCCCGCTTCAGCGCCCGCGGCGCCGCCTGGCTGCAGGAGGAGATCGCGGCGATGGAAGCGGAAGGCGTGCTGGACCGGGCGGACATGCCGCTGCTGCTGACCCGCCTGGCCGCGAAGCATCCGGTGCGGGTGAAGTATTTCACCGGCCACTGGCTGGACGTCGATACCATGACCGACCTCGCCGAGGCGCGAAACGTAACCTGAAAGCGCTCCCGATGATCACCGCCCAGCAGTTCATCACCGAAGCCGGCAATGCCGGCTTCGATTTCTATACCGGCGTGCCCTGCAGCTTCCTGACGCCGCTGATCAATGGCGTGCTCTCGACGCCATCCCTGGCCTATGTCGGCGCGACCAGCGAGGGCGAGGCGGTGGCGATCGCCGCCGGCGCCTGGCTGGCCGGCCGGCGGACGGTGGTGATGTGCCAGAATTCCGGCCTGGGCAATGCGGTGAACCCGCTGACCTCGCTGAACACGCCGTTCCGCATCCCGACCCTGTTCCTGACCACCTGGCGCGGCGAGCCCGGCATCCCGGACGAGCCGCAGCATGAGCTGATGGGGGAGATCACCCAGGACCTGATCGCCGTCATGCGGCTGGAACAGGCGCCCTTCCCCAGCGAGGCCGCCGCCCTGGCGCCGGCGCTGGCGCAGGCCGCCGCCCGCATGCAGGCGACCGGCCTGCCCTATGCCTTCGTCGTCCGCCGCGACGACGTGGCGGAGACCGAGCTGCATCAGGCGCCGCGCCCGCTGCCGCCGCCCGGCGAGCGGGCCGACCATCGCGCCATCGGCGCCCGCCCGACCCGGGTCGCGGCGCTGGAACGGCTGCTGGCGGTGGCGCCGGACGAAGCCGCCATCATCGCCACCACCGGCAAATGCGGGCGGGAGTTGTTCACCCTCGCCGACCGGGCGCAGCATCTCTACCAAGTCGGCTCGATGGGCGGCGCCAGCGGCATGGGGCTCGGCGTCGCGCTGAACAGCCCGCGGCCGGTGGTGGTGCTGGATGGCGACGGCGCGGCGCTGATGAAGCTCGGCAGCCTCGCCACCATCGGCGCCTATGCGCCGCGCAACCTGGTGCATGTGATCCTGGACAATGGCGTGCATGATTCGACCGGCGGCCAGGCGACGGTCTCGGCCTCGGTCGATTTCGCCGCCATCGGGCTGGCCTGCGGCTATCGCCGCGCCGCCGCCTGCGAATCGCTCGAAGGCTTCGAGCATGCGCTGCGCCGCGCCTTCACTCTGCCCGGCCCGACCCTGATCCATCTGCGGATCGCGCCCGGCTCGATGGCCAAGCTCGGCCGCCCCACCGTGAAGCCGCCGGAGGTGGCGCGCCGCTTCCGGGACTTCCTGGCCACGCCCGTCGCGGCGTCGCGCGCCGCGTGATCTGGTCCACCGGCATCAGCCTGGCGATCGGGCTGGCGATCGCCGTCGCGCTGATCGCCAGCAACGATCCGGCCGCGATCTTCGGCCTGCTGGTCCAGGCCGGCTGGGGCCTCGCCCTGGTGGTGGCGCTGAACGTCAGCCAGATCATCGCCTCGGCCGCCGCCTGGGCGCCGGTGATCGACGACCCGCGCCGGCCAAGCCTGCCCTTCCTGGCGCGGCTGCGCTGGATCCGCGTCTCCGCCAATGCCCTGCTGCCGATCGTGCAGGCGATGGGGGAACTGATCCGTGCCCAGCTGCTGGCGCGGGCCGGCGTGCACAAGGTCAAGGTCATCGCCAGCGTCGCGACCGACCTCGGCACCGAGATGGCGTCGCAGATCGTCTTCTCCCTGCTCGGCCTCGCCGTGCTGCTGATGATCCCGCATGGCGGCGGCGACACCACGCTCAGGATCGCGGTGATCGGCACGCTGCTCGGCGCCGGGATCACCGGCGTCTTCATGGCGGCGCAGCGCTGGGGCCTGTTCCGCCTGGTCGAAAAGCTGCTGCCGAAGCTCGCCGCGCGCGCCGGCTGGACCTCGCTCGGCGAGCTGTCCGGGCTGCATGACGCGGTGGTGCAGCTCTATCGCCAGCCCGGCCGGCTCTGGGCCAGCGGCGGCTGGCACTTCGTGTCCTGGCTGCTGGGCGTGCTGGAGACCTGGGCGGCGATGTGGGCGCTCGGCATCCAGGGCGGCCTCGCCGAAGCGCTGGTCATCGAAAGCCTGGGCCAGGCGATCCGCAGCGCCGGCTTCTTCATCCCCGGCGCGCTCGGCGTGCAGGAAGGCGGCTATGTGCTGATCTGCGCCCTGTTCGGCATCCCGCCCGACCGCGCCATCGCGCTGGTGCTGCTGCGGCGGCTGCGCGACATCGTCATCGGCGTGCCCGGCATCATCGCCTGGCGCTGGACCGCCGCGAACCTCACCGCCGCCGCCCCTCCCGCCCGGAGCCTGCCGTGACCACGACACAGATCCTGCTGACCCCGGGGCCGCTCACCACCCGGGACGAGACCCGCCGGGCCATGCTGCGCGACTGGGGATCGCGCGATCCCGCCTTCATCGCCCTGACTGCGGAGCTGCGCCGCCGCCTGCTGGCCATCGCCGGGGGCGGGGCGAGCCATGTCGCGGTGCCGCTGCAGGGGTCCGGCACCTTCATCGTCGAAGCGGCGATCGCGACCCTGGTCGGACCGCGGGACAAGCTGCTGGTGCTGGTCAACGGCGCCTATGGCGACCGCATGGTCACCATCGCCCGGCGCATGGGCCGTGCGGTCGAGCAGCTGCGCTGGTCCGAGGACCAGCCGGCCGATCCTGCCGAGGTCGCCGCGCGGCTGGCGGCCGATCCCGCCATCACCCATGTCGCCCTGGTGCATTGCGAGACCACCACCGGCATCCTGAACCCGCTGGCGGCGATCGCGGCCGTGGTCGCCGCGGCCGGCCGCGCCTTCATCCTGGATGCGATGAGCAGCTTCGGCGCCCTGCCGATCGACCTGGCCGCGGTGCCGGTCACCGCCGTGCTGGCCTCCTCCAACAAGTGCCTCGAAGGCGTGCCGGGCATCGGCTTCGCGCTGGTGGAAGCAGCGGCACTGACCGCCGCCGCCGGCAACAGCCCCTCCCTCAGCTTCGACCTGCATGGCCAGTGGCGCGGCTTCGAGGCGGATGGCCAATGGCGCTTCACGCCGCCGGTCCAGGTGGTGGCCGCCCTGGTCGAGGCGCTGCGGCTGCTGGAGGCGGAGGGCGGGCCGGTCGCGCGCCTGGCCCGCTACCAGGATAATTTCGCGACCCTCTGGGCCGGCATGCGCCGCCTCGGCTTCCAGCTCTTCCTGCCGGAACCCCTGCAGGCGCCGATCATCGCCACATTCCGCCTGCCGCCCGACCTGGCCTTCCGGCCCTTCTACGACGCGCTGGCCGAGCGCGGCTTCCTGATCTACCCGGGCAAGCTCACCCAGGCGGAGACGTTCCGCATCGGCTGCATCGGCGCGCTCGACCGGACGGATTTCGAACGGCTGCTGGCGGCGATCACCGCCGTGCTGGTGCCCGCCGCGGCCTGAGCGCCGCACGCACGGCGGACCGGTCGCTTGACCGGCCCGAGGCCGCGAACGCGGCCCGCCGCGAGTGCGGCGAAGCCAAGGGCGGCGGATGCCGCCCGCCCGGCGTCTGAGGGTTAACTCAAACCGCCCGCTTCTTTCCGGTCAGGCCGAGCAGGATGGCCAGGATCGGGGTGATCACCGCCGCGGCGATCAGCATCGGAATGGCGGCGCCGATCCAGACCAGGATCGGCATGAAGATCATCAGGTCGTCCGGGTCGACATGCAGGCCGGGCCCGAGCACCCAGGGCTTCAGCTCGCCGAGCCGCAGAATGTGCAGCTGCCCGAACAGCGCGCCGATGCCGCAGCCGGCGAGGATGCCGAGCAGCGGGCCGTAGAAGCCGATCTCCGGCATCAGCCCGATGCCGATCCCGATGAAGGCGATGATGTTGGAGACGCAGTCGCTGATCAGGTCATAGATGTGCCCGCGCGGGCTGGTCTGGCCGGTGAAGCGGGCCAGGTCGCCATCCATGCGGTCGAGCAGCATCGACACCACGAAGATCCCTGCCCCGATATGCAACCAGGGCGCGGGTCCCGCGAAGGCCAGGGCGGCGGCGATGCCGGTCGCCAGGCGGATCGTGGTGATCTGGTTCGGCGTCACGCCGGTCGGCGCCAGGGCGACGACGGCCGGGTGGACGATGCGGTGGATGATGGTGTTGGCGCTCATGGCCAGGCCCTAGGCTTTCATGAAGCGGCGCGCGAGGCGGATCATCGCCGGCACCGTGGTCGGACGCAGCAGGCGGGGGTCGTAGCCGGCCATGCGGCGCTCATTCTCCGCCAGGCAGATGTCGAACAGGGCGCCGGCGCTCATGCTGACGCCGATCGAATCCGAGGATGCGGTGAAGTTGGTGTTGGTCTTGGCCGACCCGCCCATGCTGCGGGCCATGACCAGGCGTTCCCAGAACAGCACCGCCCAGATGGCCGTGGTCTTCAGGCGGAACCAGGGGCGGCGCCACCAGGGTTCCTGCCGGCGGCGCCAGGCGATCCAGTTGGCGAAGAACAGGATGTGGCGCCCTTCCTCCTGGATCACCGGCTCGAAGGTGCCGACGAGGTCGGGCGGGAAGAAGCCGGACCGGCGGGCCGCCTCGAACAGGCCGAAGGCGAAGAAGCTGTCGATGCATTCACTGTATCCGGTGCGCATCCAGCCCCATTCGACGTCACGGAAGCCGGTATATTCCGGCTCCGGCTCCAGCACGACGCCATAGGCTTCGACCAGGTTGGACAGCACCTTCTTGTGCCGGGCCTCCTCCTCGCCATCCATGATCATCGCCTCCCGCAGCAGCGGGTCGGTGACGGTGCGGGCATAATCCAGTACCCGGAGCGAGGCGCGGCCTTCGGTCTGGACGGCGATGTCCCAGATCGGCAGGCCGGTCAGCCGCGCATGCGCCTCCGGCTCCAGCTTCGGCCAATCCAGCACGCGCGGCTTGTAAGGATTGTGCGTTTCCAGCAGCATACGGGCGAACATGGCCATATGGGCGGGGCTGCCGATCGCCACCCGCCCGGGCTGGTCGAAGGTCCAGTGCCGCGCGGCATGGTCGGCGGCGGCAACACGCGGGCTGTCGAGCGGAACTGTCTCGGCAGAGCTTGACGACATCAGGCTACTCCCAAAATCACACGAGCTATGCGCGAACTCGGCGGTGAATTGATGGCGTCATGTGCGAAAAGCGCAATACGCTGCTATTTGCGGGCAGACGGAATGCGTTGCCATTGGCCTGCCTGCTCCGACTGCGGCCCGGGGGTTGGTGTATCACCGGTCGCCCGGCACGGGCGCGGATGGCGAACGGGGGATTGGTTTGCATGCGGGTTCTTCTGGCTCAGCCGCGCGGGTTCTGTGCAGGGGTGGTGAGGGCCATCGAGATCGTCGAGCGCTCACTGCAGAAATTCGGCGCGCCGGTCTATGTCCGGCATGAGATCGTGCACAACCGCCACGTCGTCGAGACCCTGAAGAACAAGGGGGCCATCTTCGTCGAGGAACTGGCGGAGATCCCCGACGGCGCGGTGACCATCTTCAGCGCGCATGGCGTCGCCCAGTCGGTGATCGACGGCGCGGCCGCGCGCGGCCTGCCGGTGCTGGACGCCACCTGCCCGCTGGTCTCGAAGGTGCACGGCCAGGGCAAGCGCTATGTCGCCCGCGGCCGCCACATGGTGCTGATCGGCCATGCCGGCCATCCGGAGGTGGAAGGCACGATCGGCCAGATCGACGCGCCCGTGCATCTGGTGTCGAGCATCGAGGATGTGGCCCGGCTGGACCTGCCGCTCGACGCGCCGATCGCCTATGTCACCCAGACCACGCTGAGCGTCGACGACACCCGCGGCATCATCGCGGCCCTGCAGGACCGCTTCGCCGATCTGGAAGGGCCGGATGTCTCCGACATCTGCTATGCCACGCAGCATCGCCAGTCCGCGGTGCGCGACCTCTGCG
>DASYDR010000184.1:0-6283 GCA_036499545.1 Roseomonas sp.
GCCGGCGCGGCGCCCGCGATCGATCCGTCGCAGCTCGCGGTGCGTCTGCGCTGCGAGATCGAGGAGGCTTTCCTGATCCCACCGGACGGGCTGGCGCTCTATGGCTGGCTCGCCGATCCGACCGATGCGATGCGGGCCATCCGGCTGCGCTCCGGCGATCGCGTCACGCCGCTCGCCGCCGGCCATTGGCTGCCGGTCCGACGCCGTGACGTGATGGAACGCGTCGGTCCCGGCTTCGGGCTGGACGATCCGGCGCTCGGCTTCCTGGCCTTCTTCCCCGATGCCCTGCGGCGCGGCGCCTCCGCCATGCTGGAGATCGAGACCCGGGCGGGGGAGGTGGCGCGGCTGCCGGTCCCGGCGCCCGGCTACGCGCCGCTGGCCGCGATCCGCAGCGTCCTGAGCGCGGTCGACCTGCCGCACGGCGCCGCGGTCGCGTCGCTGTTCGACCAGGTGCTGGGGCCGGTGGTCCTCGGGCTCAATCGCCAGCGCCTGCGCAAGCCCGCGGCATTCGCGGCGCTGGATTTCGGCGAACAGCCGATCGCGCCGGCGCACAGCATCGTGGTGCCGCTTTATGGCCGGCTCGATTTCATGACCTACCAACTCGTGCAGTTCAGCGGGACGATCGCGCCGGGGACGGAGATCCTCTATGTCCTGGACGACCCCCGCCAGCGCTGGGAGGCGGAGCCGCTGGCGCATTCCCTCTTCGCGCGGCTGGGCCTGCCGTTCCGGCTGCTCTGCGTCGATCGGAATCTGGGCTTCGGGCCGGCGGTCAACCTTGGCGTGCGGCAGTCGCGCGGGCGCAGCGTCTGCATCGTGAATTCGGATGTCTTTCCGCATGCGCCGGGCTGGCTCGATGGCTTGGCGGCGCATCTGGCGCGGGATCCGGCGCTCGGCATCGTCTCGCCGTTGCTGCTGTTCGAGGACGGCACGGTGCAGCACGGCGGCTGCAGCCTGACGGCACTGGCGCAGTTCGGCGGCTGGCGCTTCCCCCTGCACCGGGACAAGGGACGGCCGCCGGGCATCGCGATGGCGGGGCGCCTGGACTGCGAGATGGTCAGCGGCGCCTGCATCATGATGCCGCGCGCGGTCTGGCAGGATGTCGGCGGCTTCGACGAAGACTACGCCATCGGCGATTTCGAGGATGCCGATCTCTGCATGAAGCTGACGGCGCAGGGGCTCGGCTGCGCCGTCGCCGCCGATGTGACGCTGTACCACCTGGAGCGGCAGAGCCAGGGCCGGACCGCGAAATGGCGGCACAACCTGACCGCCTTCAATGCCTGGCATTTCAATCGGCGCTGGGAACGGCACTTCGCCGTGACTGCCCGGCGGCGCGCCGTGGTCAATAATGAATCAGAAAATTTCGCGAAACTGAAAAAGAAAATCGCGTAACAACACAATAAATCTATTTCTTGTTGTTGGATGCGTTCAGTAAAACCGGTGCTGCGCGGGCCGCACTGGATAAAGACGGCTCTGCGGCTTCATGAGCGGGAGGGCGCGGTCGTTGCCGAAGGAAGGGATCGATGGCGCGTAAGCCGAAAGATGTCGCGAAACCCGCCGCCGCGCGGCTGGCGTCACGCCTGCCGGTCGCCTCCAGGGCGCCGGCGACGCGGGAGGTTGCCGCCGATGGGCGTGAGCTGCGCGTGCTCATCATGTCCCATGCCGATCCGCGCGTTTCGAAGGGCGGCGCCGAGATCTCCGCCTTCCAGATGTACCGGGAACTCGGCACCCGCCCCGGCATCCGGACCTTCTTCATCTCCGCCTCGGCGGGCCGCTTCTCCGAACGTCTGGGGGTGCGCCTGATCCAGCCATTCGAAGCGAATGAGTATGTCTATGTCGGGGCCGGCTACGACCACTTCATCCATTCCAACCCGGATCCGGAATTCCCCGCGGAGTTCATGACGCTGCTGCGCGATATCCGGCCGGATGTCGTCCACCTGCATCACTATGCGAATTTCGGCGTCGAGGTCTTTCACCAGATCCGCCGGGCGGTGCCGGAAGCGCGCATCGTCCTGACGCTGCATGAGTACCTGGCGATCTGCAATCACTTCGGCCAGATGGTGAAGAAGCCCAATTTCGCACCTTGCTACGCATCGGGGCTGCGCGATTGCGCACGCTGCTTCCCCGAACGGACGGAGCAGGATTTCTTCCTGCGCGAGCTGTTCCTGAAGCGCTTCTTCCGCCTGGTCGACCATTTCGTGTCGCCGAGCCGCTTTCTCGCCGATCGCTATATCGCCTGGGGCATCGATGCCGGCCGCATCTCGGTGATCGAGAACGGCATGCCGGTGGCGCAGCGGCACGCGGACGGCACGGATGCCTATGACGAGGATATCGAGGAAGGGCTCGTCTTCGGCTTCTTCGGACAGATCTCGCGGCTCAAGGGCATCGGCGTCCTGTTCGAGGCGGCGAATCTTCTCGCCCAGGACGGCATCACCAATATCCGCATCGACGTGCATGGCGACGCATCCAGCCAGCCGCCGGAATTCCGCAAGGATTTCGAGGAGCGCCTGGCCAAGGCACCGGCCAACATCCGCTACTGCGGCCCCTACGACAACGCCCGCGTGCATGGCCTGATGCGCAGCGTCCACGCGGTGCTGATCCCGTCGATCTGGTGGGAGAATTCGCCGCTGGTCATCCAGGAAGCGCTGCTGAACCGGCGCCCGGTGATCTGTTCCGATATCGGTGGCATGGCCGAGAAGGTCCGCAACGGCACCGACGGCTTCCATTTTCATGCCGGCAGCGGCTGGTCGCTGGCGGCCCTGCTGAAGCGCCTGGCGAAGGAACCGCAGCGGCTCGCGCGGTTGCGCGACGGTCTCGCGGTGCCGCCCACGGTGACCGAGACCGTATCGGCGGCGCTCGCCCTCTATGACGCATTGGCGCCGGCGCAGCGCGCCGCCGCATCCGATGTCGTGCCCCACGATCCCGCTCCTGTGGCGGCGAACCGGGCGCAGCCAGGGGTTGTCCTATGACCGTCGCAGGCCGGGAGCAGCGCATGAGTATCCGGGGTTCCATCGATGATCTGACGACCAGCGGCGCCAGCGGCTGGCTCTTCGCCGGCCGTCAGGATGCGCCGCCGGTCGTGCAGGCGATGATGAACGGCACCATCATCGGCGAAGCCGTCGCCGATCAGGAACGGGCGGACCTGGCCGCGGCCGGGCTCGGCGACGGGCGCTGCGGCTTCAGCATCGCCTTCTACCAGGATGTCTCGGCGCAGCTGCTGCCGACGGTCCGGGTTTCGCCGCAGGGCAGCGACCTGGAATTGCCGCGCACCAACCTGACCGGCTTCACCGATTTCCTGTCCGCCATGCGGGCCCGCTTTCCCGCCGCCGGTTGGACCGGCAGCGTCTTCGGCGGCCTCTGGACCGATCGCTCGGACGCCGCCCAGGTGCTGGCCGGCCGCATCGCGACCGGCGCGACCCCGGCCGATCTGGAGACACCGCTGTCGCGCCTGATCGCCGATGGCTACCTGCTGCTGACCGGCCTGCATGGCCGCGGCGGGTTCCTGGCGGCGGATATCGGCGCGGCATCGGACATTCCCGAAGCTGTCCCGCTGCAGCCGCGGCTTGGCGAAGGCGCGGACCGGCTGATCCGCGCCATTCCGGATGCGCTGTTCGGGGAAACGCCGCTGCGCCTGATGCGCGCGGTGCTGGACGACAACCCGTCCGTCTATCGCGTCTCGGTGCAGCGGCGCGATGGCGATGCCTTTCTGCAGGCGAGCGCTTTCGAGGTGCTGCCGTCGCCGACGGAATGCCTGCTCGCCATGGCCGCGATCGGCGGGCCGGTTCTCGTCGACCTGGTCCGGCACAGCCACCGCTTCCCGGAATTCACGACCGATGGCCGGTCGCGCTGGTTGCCCGACGGGGATGCGCCCGCCACGATCGCGGTCGCGCAGGGCGCTTCGGTGCAGACCATCACTCTGCGCCCCGGCGACCTGATGCTGCTCGGCCCGGGCACGATCTTCCGCCTGCGCCCGGGTGCCGGCGACGCCACCGCGCTGCTGGCCTGGTCCGCGCCGGCGCGCCAGACACCGGTCCGCTTCCTGACCGGGCGTGGCGGTTCCTTCACCCTGCAACACTTCTCGGGAGCGTCGCTCACTGTCTGAGACGCTGACATCGAAGCCGGCTGTCCGTGTCGCCGCGAAACCGGCGGCGGAGCACGGCTATGTCGACTTCCACGGCTACGGGACGGCCGCCGGCGGCTGGCTGTTCTGCGGCTGGAGCACCCAGCGCTGGGCGGATGACCTGCCGCCTGGCGCCGTCGTGGCGCATTTCGAGCATGGTCAGCTCTCCGCGGATGTCATCACCTGCTGGCACGATCGGCCGGATATCGCCGATCGCGGCATGGGCGTGGTGGTCTTCCTGGCGGCCACCGGGCGGTCGCTCGGCGAGTTCCTGGCGCTCGAGGTCGCGACGCCCGGGGGCGCGCTGCGCGTCGTCGCCGCGCGGGCGCTGCATCACCTGCGCGAAGCGGATCTGGTCGGCCGCGCGCGACCACTGCTGGTCAACGGCCTCGGCGTCGGACGCTCGCGCCTGCTCGCGCTGCTGTCGCGCCAGGTCTATGACGGCAGCGGCACGCTGGCGCGCCTGCCGGTGCCGGTGCATCTCGCGGTGGATGAGACCGTGCTGGTCCCGCCCGACGGCCTTCTGCTGATCGGCTGGTTCGTCGATCCGACGCAATCGGTCGCCTCGATCCGGCTGCGCTCCGGCCGCGGCCTGTCGGAACCGCTGCGCCTGCGCTGGATCCGCACCGAGCGGAGCGACATCGTCGAGGCGCTGGTGCCGAAATACGGCGCCGTCGACCGGCGCTGCGGCTTCGTCGCCTATGCGCCGGCCAGCCTCGCCGAGGAAGGCCGGCTCTATCTCGAGGTCGAACTGGCCAATGGCGAGATCGGCTATGAGAATGTGCCTTCACCGGTGCGTCGCGGCCTGGCCGCGATCCGGCGGGTGCTGGAATGCATCGACCTGCCGCCCGACGAATTCGAAGCCGCCTTCGACAAGGTGCTCGGCCCGTCTCTGGTCGCGGTGAACCGCGCGCGGCTGGCGACGGAGCGGCGCGCCGCGGCGGTCACCTTCGGGGAGCTGCCCGCCGAGCCGGTCTGCTCGGTGATCATCCCGCTCTATGGGCGCATGGATTTCGCCATGTACCAGCTCGCGCTGCTGTCCGAGCATGGCTTCGCGCGGCACGAGCTGATCTTCGTGCTCGACGATCCGCCCCGCAAGCGGGAGCTGCTCGACCTCGCGCAATCCGCCTTTGCGCGCTTCGGGCTGCCGTTCCGCATCGTGCTGATCGAGGAGAATCTGGGCTACGCGCCGGCGAACAATGTCGGCCTCGGCTACGCCCGCGGCGAATACATCTGCTTCCTGAACTCCGACATCATGCCGAAGGAGCCGCGCTGGCTCGACCTGATGATCGAGGATCTGCGGGACGATCCGACGCTCGGCATCGTCGGCGGGCTGCTGCTGTTCGAGGACGGCACCGTCCAGCATGACGGGCTGACCTTCGAACGGCTGCCGCAATTCGCCAACTGGCCCTTTCCGAAGCATCCCGGCAAGGGCCGCCGGCTGCCGCCGGGCAGCGGCGTGCGGCGCATGGAAGCGGTCACCGGCGCCTGCATGACGCTCCCCCGCGCACTCGCGACCTCGCTCGGCGGCTTCGACGAGGATTACGTCACCGGCGATTTCGAGGATTCCGATCTCTGCCTGCGGCTGAAGGCGCGCGGGCTTGGCGCCGCCGTCGATGCGCGGGCGGTGCTGTACCATCTGGAACGGCAGTCGCAGGTGACGCCGGACCGGCGCTGGCGGATGTATGTCAGCCTGCTGAACGCCTGGACCCATACCCGGCGCTGGTTCCGGACCGATCCGGTGGCACGTGGCCCGGAAGGGGCGCGGCCGTGAGCCCGCCGGAGGGCGCCATCGAGGTCGCGGTGGTCGCGCCGGTGCCGGCCCGCAAGACGGGCGACAAGCGCATCCTGGCGATGGTCGCGGCGGCGCGCTTCCATGGCGTGGAACTGGATCCGCTCGCCGCCACCGCGCCGCGGCCGGGCTGCGATGCCGGGGCGCTCGCCGCCTGGGCGCGCGATGGCGGCCTGACCGCCCGCGCGCTGCGGCTGCGCTGGGGGCACCTGGTCGGCGAGACCAGCCATGGCCCGGCGGTGCTGCTGCTCAAGGATGGCGGTGCCGCGCTGGCGGTGGGCGTGACCCCGGCGAAGGATGTCGTCTTCCTGCGCGACCCGGCGGCGCCCGAAGGCGCGCGGCCGGTGCCCGTGGACCGGGCCCGCCTGGATGCG
>DASYDR010000185.1:0-22836 GCA_036499545.1 Roseomonas sp.
CCATGGGCGCTTCCGTCCTTCGGCGATCTGCATGTTAAATGAGGCGAGCAGCTTCACGCCTGCGGGCGCTTCCGCCCTTCGGCGATCTGCTCTGTAGGCGAGGAAGAGATGTCGGTTCAGAAGCCGCGCACGTTGTTCGACAAGATCTGGGACGCGCATGTCGTCGACACGCTCCCGGATGGTACCGCGCTGCTCTACATCGACCTTCACCTCACCCACGAAGTGACCACGCCGCAGGCCTATGACGGCCTGCGCGCCGCCGGCCGCCGCGTGCGCCGCCCCGATGCGACGCTGGCCGTGGTCGACCACAACATCGCCACCGATGACAGCCGCCGCACCGGGATCATCGATCCCGAGAGCCGGCTGCAGGTCGAGACGCTCGAGAAGAACGTCGCCGAATTCGGCGTGCCCTATATCCCGCTGCTGGATGACCGCCAGGGCATCGTGCACGTGATCGGGCCGGAGCTCGGCCGTTCCCTGCCGGGCATGACGATCGTCTGCGGCGACAGCCACACCTCGACCCATGGCGCCATGGGCGCGCTCGCCTTCGGCATCGGCACCAGCGAGGTCGAGCATGTGCTCGCCACCCAGACGCTGCTGCAGAAGCCGGCGAAGAACATGAAGGTGGAGGTCAACGGCAACCTCGCCTTCGGCTGTTCCGGCAAGGACATCGTGCTGGCGATCATCGGCAGGATCGGCACCGCCGGCGGCACCGGCCATGTGATCGAATATGCCGGCGATGCGATCCGCGCCCTCGACATGGCCGGGCGCATGACCGTCTGCAACATGACGATCGAAGGCGGTGCCCGCGCCGGCATGGTGGCGCCGGACCAGACCACCTTCGACTATGTCGCGCGGACGCCGAACGGGCCGAAGGGCGAGAACCTCGAACGGGCGCTGGCCTGGTGGAAGACGCTGCCCACCGATGCCGGCGCGCATTTCGACCGCATCGTGTCGCTGAACGCGCATGAGATCGCGCCGCAGGTGACCTGGGGCACCAGCCCGGAGGATGTGCTGCCGATCACCGGCATCATCCCGAACCCGGAAGATGCGGCGGATGAGACGCGCCGCGCCCAGCTTCGCCGCATGGTCGAATACATGGGCCTGACGCCCGGCCAGCGGCTGCAGGACCTGCCGGTCGATGTCGTCTTCATCGGCAGCTGCACCAATAGCCGCATCGAGGATATCCGCGCCGCCGCCGCGGTCGCCAAGGGCCGCCGGGTCGCCGATGGCGTCCGCGCCATGGTGGTGCCGGGCTCCGGCCTGGTGAAGAAGCAGGCCGAGGGCGAGGGGCTGGACCGCATCCTGCGCGAGGCGGGCTTCGAGTGGCGGGAGGCCGGCTGTTCCATGTGCCTCGGCATGAACCCGGACAAGCTGACGCCCGGCCAGCGCAGCGCCAGCACCTCGAACCGCAATTTCGAAGGGCGGCAGGGGCCGGGCGGGCGGACGCATCTGCTGTCGCCGGCGATGGCCGCGGCCGCCGCGGTGGCCGGCCACCTGGCCGATGTGCGCGACTACCAGCCGAAGGGGGATCTGTCGTGAAGGCCTTCACCACGCTGACCGGCATCGCGGCGCCGCTGCCGATGGCCAATGTCGACACCGACAAGATCATTCCGGCGCGCTTCCTCAAGTCGATCTCGCGCTCCGGCTTCGGCAAGCACCTTTTCGCCAATCTCCGCTTCAACGAGGATGGCAGCGAGAACCCGGATTTCGTGCTCAACCAGGAGCCGTACCGGAAGGCCGAGGTGCTGATCGCCTACGAGAATTTCGGCTGCGGCTCCTCGCGCGAGCATGCGCCCTGGGCGCTGCTCGATTTCGGCATCCGCTGCGTCATCGCGCCGGACTTCGCCGATATCTTCAACAACAACTGCTTCAAGAACGGCGTGCTGCCGGTGCGGCTGCCGCGCGAGGTGTGCGAGCTGCTGGTCGAGGATGCGAAGCTCGGCGGCAATGCACGCGTGACCGTCGACCTCGAGCGGCAGGTGGTGATCCGCCCGAATGGGGAGGAGCATGCCTTCCCGATCGATGCGCTGCGCAAGCACCTGATGCTGAACGGCCTCGACGATATCGGCCAGACGCTGCAGCACGTGACCGAGATCGACAGCTACGAGGCGAAGCAGAAATCGGCGCAGCCCTGGCTGGCGGCGGCGGAGTGATGGCGGCGGCACGCGTCGTGGACGCGTGCCGCGCGCCCGCCCGCGTCTGAGGGCATGGATAACGGGATACGGGAACGACGATGGCATCGAACAAGAAGCTGCTGATCCTGCCGGGCGACGGCATCGGCCCCGAGGTGATGCGCGAAGTGCGCCGCGTCATCGACTGGATGGACCGCCGCCGCAGCGTCAGCTTCGATATCGGCGAAGGCCTGGTCGGCGGCGCCGCGCTGGATGCGGAAGGCTCGCCCTGCCCGGACCGGACGGTGGAAGCGGCGCGCGGCGCCGATGCCGTGCTGTTCGGCAGCGTCGGCGGCCCGAAGTGGGACAGCCTGCCCTTCGAGAAGCGGCCGGAGCTCGGCGTGCTGCGGCTGCGCAAGGATCTCGGCCTCTTCGCCAATCTGCGTCCGGCGGTGGTGCTGGATCCGCTGGTGGATGCGTCGTCGCTGAAGGCCGATCTGGTGCGCGGACTCGATCTGATGATCGTGCGCGAGTCGACCGGCGGGATTTATTTCGGCGAGCCGCGCGGCATCGAGGTGATGGCGGACGGCAAGCGCCGCGGCATCGATACCGAGGTCTATACCGAGGATGAGATCGCCCGCGTCGCGCGCGTCGCCTTCGACCTGGCGCGCAAGCGCCGCAACAAGGTGACGAGCGTCGAGAAGGCGAACGTCATGCAGAGCGGGCGGCTCTGGCGCGCCGTCGTCGGCGAGGTCGGCCGCGCCGAATTCCCGGATGTCGAGCTGGAGCACATGTACGCGGATAACTGCGCCATGCAGCTCTGCTCGCGGCCGAAGCAGTTCGACGTCATCCTCGGCTCCAACCTGTTCGGCGACGTGTTGTCCGACCTCGCGGCGGCGCTGACCGGCTCGCTCGGCATGCTGCCGTCGGCGACGCTCGGCGCGCCGGATTCGTCGGGCCGCCGGCATGCGCTCTATGAGCCGGTGCATGGCAGCGCGCCGGATATCGCGGGCAAGGGCATCGCCAATCCCTGCGCGCAGATGCTGTCCTTCGCGATGCTGCTGCGCCTGTCCTTCGACATGGACGAGGATGCGAAGCTGATCGAAAGCGCGGTGCAGCGCGTGCTGGGCGGCGGCCTGCGCACGGCCGACATCATGCAGACGGGCATGGCGCGCGTCGGCACCAGCGTGATGGGCGAGGCGATCGTGCGGGAGCTCGACAAGCTCTCTGCATAAAACTGACGGAAAGGGGTTGCGGAGGCCGCGAGCCTCCGCTAATTCCCCGGTCCTCCACGGGGCGCCCGTAGCTCAGCTGGATAGAGCACCAGACTACGAATCTGGGGGTCAGGAGTTCGAATCTCTTCGGGCGCGCCAACGGACTGACGAAAGGGGCGGCATCTTCGGATGCCGCCCCTTCGCGTTTCGGTGATGTCTCGCGACGCGAAAGTGCTAGGCTGCCGGCAGCGCGCTCTGGGGCGCCTCCTGTCCGCGGCAAGGGAGCCTGCTCCCACCCATTCGAATGGCTCGATCCCGTCGAACCCTTCTTCCGGCCTGTTTCAGCGGACCTCAGGCGTGACGGAAGGAAGGCTGTCCATGCCCCGTGCGCTTACCTCCGATTCCTCCCTCGACACCCTGAAGAAGGACGCCAAGCGCTGGCTGCGGGCGCTGCGCGATGGCGATGCCGCGGCACAGGCGCGGCTGCTGGCGGCCACGCCCGCGGCGCCGGCCCTGCCCGGGCTGCGCGACGTGCAGCTCGCGCTGGCGCGGGAATACGGCCTGCCCGGCTGGGCCGCGCTGCGGGCGGCGCTGGAGGAGCAGGCGCTGGCCCGCCGCTCCCAGGCGGAACGGATCGCCATCGTGCTGCGCGCCGCCTGGGATGGCGGCGACCGCCCGGCCGCGCTCCGCATCCTGGCGCGCTGGCCGGAACTCGGCGCCGCCAACCTGCCGATGGCGGTGGTCACCGGGAACTGGGCGGCGTTCCAGCGGCATCTGGCGGCCGATCCCGGCGCCGCCAGCCGCAAGACCGGGCCGCTCGGCTGGCAGCCGCTGCTCTACCTGGCCTATGCCCGGCTGCCGGGCGGGGACGCGCAGGCGGTGGCGATGGCGCAGGCGCTGCTGGACCAGGGCGCCGATCCCGATGCCTGGTTCGACGATGGCTGGGAGAACCCCTTCACGGCGCTGACCGGCGTGATCGGGGAAGGGGAGGGCTACCGGCTGCCGCATCCGCGGGCGGCGGCGCTGGCCGCGCTGCTGGTCGAACGTGGCGCCAGCCCCTTCGACACCCAGGCGCTCTACAACACCTCCATCACCGGTGACGACGCCACCTGGCTCGACTTCCTCTGGACGCGCTGCGAGGCGCGCGGGCTCACCGCGTCCTGGCGCACGGTGCCGTCGAAGATCGGCGGCCGGGTGCCGATGAGCCTGCTCGACTACCTGCTCGGCAATGCGGTGGCGCAGGACCATCGGCGGCGTGCCGGATGGCTGCTGGCGCATGGCGCCGGGGCCGATGGCGTGCACGCCTATTCCGGCCGCCCGCTGCGGGAGGAGGCGCTGATCCATGGCTATGGCGCCATGGCGGCGCTGCTGGAACGGCATGGCGCCGCGCCGCGGGCGCTGACCGGGACGGCCGGGTTCCAGGCCGCCTGTATGCGGCCGGATGCCGACGCCGCGCGGGCGATGGCCGCGGCACGGCCGGGCTGCCTCGGCGACGCGGCGGTGATGCTGACCGCCGCCCGGCTTGGTCGCGTCGATGTGCTCACCCTGCTGTTGGAACTCGGCATGGATGTCGACGTCATGGATGCGACCGGACAGCGCGGGCTGCACAGCGCGGTTGCCGGCGATTCCCTGGCGGCGGTGCGGCTGCTGGTCGCGCATGGCGCGGATATCGACCGCCCGACCACGCAGTATGGCGGGCCGCTCGGCTTCGCCGTGCATGGCGGCCAGCGGGAGATCGCCGCCTTCCTGGCGCCGCTGAGCCGCGACGTGCCGTGCCTGGTGCGCCTGGGCATGCAGGACCGGCTGCGGGCACTGTTCGCGGCGGAGCCGGGGCTGGTGAATGCGCCGCATCCGAGATCCGGCAACACGCCGCTCTTCGCGCTGCCGGATGAGGAGGCGGAGGCGCTGGCGATGGCGGAATTCCTGCTGGCCCAGGGCGCCGATCCGGTCATCCGCGGCAAGGATGGGCTGACGCCGGCGGAAGCGGCGCGCAAGCGCGGGCTGGAGGATGCGGCGGACCTGCTGCACGGAGAGGCTGCCGGGCCGGGCGATTAGAGCGTGATTGGTTGAGGTGGAATCACCGAGAACCGTGAATCACGCGACCGGACGAAGGTCTGAAGCGTGGCCGCTGCAACTTGAAGCGGTCACGTTTCAGCGCTGCTGCCGCAGGGCGACGCAGGCTGCCCCGCCGCGCCGTCCGGCCGCCGCTTCGCCCCAGCACCGCGCCAGCGCCGGATCGGGCGGCAGCGCGGCCCCGGCGCCGCGTTCGAACCAGAGCCGCAGCGACTGGCGCGCGCCCGCGGCGGCCTCCCCGTTCGCGGCCGCCGTCGCCTCCAGCCGCGCGATACCCTCGGCGGCGGGCTGGGCCGGCATCGTCGCGGGCAGGCCGTCGCGATGGGCGGACAGGATCAGGTCGCCGACCTGGCGGTCGATCACGCTGCGCGGCCGGCCCGACCGTTCGATCGCGGCGATCGCGCGCGGATAATCGGCCCCGCCGGCGCCGTTCAGCGCCGCGCTGACCTCGATATCGGTCGCGCGCCGCTCCTCATGCCAGCGCATGGCCGCACCGGCGTCCGGCGCGGGGCCGGCCGGGACACAGCCGGCCAGCAGCAGCGCGAGGCAGGCGGGGCCGCGGGATGTCACTCGACCCGCGCCTCGTACCGGGCCAGGGCGCGCTGCACCGCGCGGTCGCGCGCGTGGATCCGCTTCAGCCGGGCGAGCGCGGCATCGGTGCCGGTGCAGGATGCCCGGAGCTGGCGGGCGATCTCCGCCGCCCGGGCCGCGTCATGCGCTTCCTCTCCGCGAAAATGATCGCAACTGTCGCGGCGGGTGATGAAGGCGCGCACCTCGGCCGGCAGCGCCCGCGCGTCACGCGGTTGCGCCGCCGCGGCCGGTGCCTGCAGGGCACAGGCCAGCGCGAGGATCGATGCGCCGATGTCCCTCACTCGATCTGGTTCTCCAGCGTCTTCGCGATGCTCTCATAGTAGCGCGCGGAGGCGGCGTTGTGCTCGGCGGCATAGCGGGCGCTCACCGCGCGCGCGGCCGTCGCCGCGATGGTGAACGCATCGATGGTGACCTGCATCTCGACGCTCCGCTCGACGCCGATATCGCCGGCGGTGAACCGGCCGGCCTGATAGCCGTCACCAAGATCGACGACGCCAAGCTGCGGGATGCCGTCCCGCATCTTGCCGAAAAAGGCGAAGCCGGCGACGGCGCCGTCGCGCCGCCGCAGCATGCCGATGCCCGATGCCCTGCCGTCCGGGCAGGCGCCCGACCAGGTGGTCGGCCCGGCGGTCAGCGACCGCGGCGCGACGAACCGGCAGCGCGTGCCCGGGTCCTGCGACCAGGCGCGGCCATCCGCCGTCTGCCCGGCGGCCGGCCCGGCAAGCAGGGCGAGGATCATCAATCCACCGGGCAGCCTGGCGCGGACCATCATGCGCTGATCATCTCCGTATCGGCGCGCGGATGCGAAGCCGCGCCGCCGTATCGTCAATCTGCCTCATCCGGCATCAGGCCGTCGGCGGAATTTTTGCGACAGCGCCGGCCCTTGTACCGCGCCGCGCGCCGCGACTATGAGCGCGATGATCCCGCGGCCCGACACCTGTGAGGCTTCCGTGACCGACCTGGCCTGGCTCTTCGCCGATCCGCCGAACCTCGCGGTGATCACGACCCGCGGCATCGTCGCGGGCCGGCACGTCATCGATTATGTATCGCACGACGCGGATGATGGCGGCTGGCAATTCCTCTGCCACGGCGCGGGCAGCGTCGCCGTCGAGGATGCGGTGGTAGTAGGCCTGGGCCGGATCGTGGCGACCGACGCGACGCTGCGGGACCTCGCCGACCTGCCGCTCGGCTGGTGCGCGGCGCGGGAGGCGAAGGATCGGCCCTGGCGCCGATCGGCCGTGGACGCCGCCTGATCCAACCGGCGGATTGCCCGGCGCCGCTTTGCCGCTAGTGTCAGGCATATGACCCGCGAGACGCGTCCTGGTGCCGCACGCAGCTGACCATCCCCCGACGCCGGCGCGCATGGGGCGGCGGGGACCGGCCTCGCCCTATCTCGTCTTCGATCGCGCGGAATGGGCGGCGCTGCGCGCCAATGCGCGGCTCGATCTGGCCGATGCCGACCTGGCGGCGCTGCGCGGCCTGAACGATCGGCTCTCGCTCGCCGATGTCGCGGATATCCACCTGCCGCTGTCGCGGCTGATCAACCTGCAGGTGCGCGCCGCCCGTCATCTCGGCAGCCTGGTCGAAGGGGCCTTCCTCGGCCGCCCTTCCGCCTCCACCCCCTATGTGATCGGCGTCGCCGGCAGCGTGGCGGTGGGCAAGAGCACCTTCGCCCGCGTGCTGCAGGC
Organism: Roseomonas sp.; assembly: GCA_036499545.1. Taxonomy (GTDB): domain Bacteria; phylum Pseudomonadota; class Alphaproteobacteria; order Acetobacterales; family Acetobacteraceae; genus Plastoroseomonas. Next base: position 7,681 of record DASYDR010000185.1, read on the forward strand.
GGCGCTGTCGCGCTGGCCGGAGCATCCGCGGGTCGACCTGGTCACCACCGACGGCTTCCTGCGGCCGACCCGCGTGCTGGAAGCGCGCGGCCTGATGCATCGCAAGGGCTTCCCGGAAACCTATGACCTGAAGCGGATGCTGCGCTTCCTGACCGACCTGAAATCCGGCGTGCCCGGCCTGCGCGCGCCGGTCTATTCGGCGGAGCTCTACGACGTCGTCCCTGGCGGCTTCCAGACCATCGACCGCCCGGACATCCTGATCTTCGAAGGGCTCAACGTCTTGCAGACGGTGGCGGGCGCGCCGGTCGTCGCCTCCGACTTCTTCGATTTCTCCATCTACCTCGATGCCGAGACGGCGATGATCGAGGATTGGTATGTCGACCGCTTCCTGCTGCTGCGGCGCACGGCCTTCCAATCCCCAACCTCCTATTTCCACCACTACGCGGATCTGCCGGAGGACAAGGCGCGGAGCGTGGCGCGGGACATCTGGCGGCGCATCAACCTGCCGAACCTCACCGACAACATCCAGCCGACCCGTGGGCGGGCGCGGCTGGTGATGCGCATGGGCCGCTCCCACGCCGTCGAGGAAGTCTGGCTGCGCAGAAGGTAGGTGGCCCCGCGGCCGCAGGCCGCTACTGGAAAGGCCGGGCTGCGAGGCGTCGGCCGATGCAGACTGAGGCCGCGAATGCGGCCCGCGCGGAGTCACGCGCAAGCCAGGCGCGCGGATACGCGCGCCGGCGCCCGAGGACCAAAATCTCAATCCATCTGCAGGCCGATGCGCTGGACGACGGTCTGAAAGATGCCGAATTGCCGGTCGAGGAAGGCGCGGGTCGAAGCGGGCGTGCTCGTCGCGTCCGGGATGGTGCCGGTCGATTCCAGGCGATCGCGGATCGTGGCGTCGCTGAGCGCGCGGTTGGCGGCGCCGCTGATCGCGGTCGCCATCTCCGCCGGGATGCCGGCCGGGCCGACCAGCACCGTCCAGCTCGCCATCTCATACTCCGCCAGCGCCGGCAGCCCGGCCTGGGCGATGGTCGGCACGTCCGGGAAGTTCGGGTCGCGTTCCTTCGTCGTCACCGCCAGCAGCCGCAGCGCGCCGTCGCGGATCTGGCCGATGATGGAGCCGAGCGTGTCGATGGCGAACAGCACATCGCCCTTCATCACCGCTTCCGGAGTCTGCGAGCCGCCGCGATAGGGAACATGGATCGCTTCCACCCCCGCGAGCCGGCTGAAGTAATCGCTGCCCAGATGGCTGATGCCGCCGACGCCGGAACTGGCATAGCCATGCTTGCCCGGTTCCGCCTTCAGCCGGTCGACCAGCTGCGCCACGCTGGTGATGCCGCTGTTCGCCGCGACCACCAGCCCCATGGTGCTGATGCCGAACAGGGTGATCGGCGTGAAATCCTGGGTCGGGTGGTAGCGCGCGGCGCGGGCACCGGACGCCGGGGCGCAGCCGAGCGTCGAGGCGGAGCCGACCAGCAGCGTGTACCCATCCGGCCGCGCGCGGCGCACCTGGTCGGCGCCGAGCGCGCTGCCGGCGCCGGGCCGGTTGTCCACCACGGCGCGGCCGCCTTCGGCGAGGAACGGCCCGAGCTTGTCTGCCAGCAGCCGCCCCGCGAGGTCGGTGGCGCCGCCCGGTGCGAAGGGCACGATGATGGTGATGACGCGGTCGGGATAGGCGGCGAAAGCCGGCCTCGGCAGCAGCGGCAGCGCGGCCGCGCCCAACCCGCCCAAGAGACCGCGGTGCATGTCGCGCCGTCGAAGCATTCCCGGTTCGTCCTTCCCGTGCCGCCGGGCGGGTCGATCCCGCCTCGCGCGGCGATCGCCTACCCCGAAACCGGCACGCTGGCCACACCGCGCCGGCGGCGTCGCTTCAGGTCGAGGCGATCAGGCTTCAGGCCAGCCGCCGGACGTTCAGCGGCAGGGTGATGCCACGCCGGTCGGGCACCAGGCCACGGCGATAGGCGCTGTCCACGAAATACTGGCCGAGCGGCCAATAGGGCAGGTCTTCGAAGAATTGCACCTGGATCGCGCGGCCGATGCCGCGCTGCGCGTCGAGGTCTGGCGCCGCGAACCAGGCTTCGCGCAGTTCCTCCAGCTTCGGGCTGGTCGGCCAGCCGAACCAGGCATCGTTGCCATTGGCGCGGAGCAGCGGATGGCCGCCGGGATTGACCAGGTCCTCGCCGGCGAACGCGAGCACCACCGCGTTCCAGCCGCCCTGCGACGGCGGCTCGCGGCGGCTGCGGCGCGCCAGCATGGTGCCCCAGTCGGAGGTGGCGTCGGTGGCATCGATGCCGATCTTCCGCATCAGGTCGATCGCGACCGTGGTCAACGCGCTGTTGTTCACCTGGTCGGCGGGGTTCAGCACCACCGCGCGACTGCCGGCCTTGCCGGTGGCGGTGAGCAGCGCGCGCGCGCGGGCCAGGTCGCGCGGCCCGCGCAGCACCTCGAGCCCGGCATCGGAGGCCAAGGCGCTGCCCGGGGTGAAGCAGCCGAGCCCGTCGCGCCAGCGCGCCCGGTCCGGGCCCATGATCGCGCTCATGAATTCCGCCTGGTCCAGCGCCGGCAGCAGCGCGCGGCGCACCGCCGGGTCGTCGAAGGGCGGGTGCAGGTGGTTCGGCCGCAGCATGGAGATGGTGCCGTTGGCCTCCAGCCGGTCGACCACCACGTCGCGCCGCCGCGCCAGCAGGTCGCGCAGATCGGGCGCCACCCGTTCCCACCAGTCGACCTCGCCCGCCTGCAGCGCGGCGGCGGCGGTCGCGGGGTCCATGATGATGCGGAGCTCGACGCGCTCGAAGCTGGCCAGCTTCGGCCCGGCGGTGGCCACGACCGCGCCGCCGGGCGCGGGGCTGTAGCCTTCATGCCGGCGATAGACCACCTGCGAGCCGGAGCGCAGCTCATCCGCCACGAAGCGGTAAGGGCCGGAACCCACCACCTCGGTCATCGGCGTGGTGGGCGGGACCGCCGCGAAGCGTTCCGGCATCACGAAGCAGGGGTAGGAGGAGGATTTGCCGAGCGCGTCCAGCATGGCGCCGAAGGGCTGCCGCAGCCGGATCGCGAAGCGGCGGTCGTCGAGCGCCGCGATCTCGGCCAGTCGCGCGGCCAGCGTCTGGCCATGGGTGTCGCGCACCATCCAGCGGCGGATGGAGGCGACGGCGTCGGCGGCGCGGATCTTCTCCCCGTCGTGGAAGACCGGGCCGTCGCGCAGGGTGAAGACCCAGCGCAGCCCGCCCTGTTCCACCACATGCCCGGCGGCGAGCTGCGGCTGCGGCCGGAATTCGCCATCGAGCCCGTAGAGCGTGTCCCAGCAGAGATGCCCGTGGTTGCGCACGGAATAGGAGGTGGTGGCCAGCGGGTCGAGGCTGGTGACATCGGCCTGCGGGATGAAGCGCAGCACCTGCCGGGCTTCCCCCTGCGCCAGGGCCGGCCGGGCCAGCGCCGTGGCGCCGGCGGCGAGGAAGGCGCGGCGGCGGATCATGGCGCCGGCCGGGCGGCGGTCGCCAGCGTCTGCTCGTCCGCGCGCGCCTCGTAGCGCAGGCCGCGGCGCACCGCCCAGGCATTCTTCAACAGGAACAGCGGCACCATCCCGATATCCTCGCTTGCCATCTGCACCGCCTGGCGCAGCAGTGTTTCCCGGGCCGCGTCATCGGCGGTGGTCACCGCCCGCCGCGTCAGCGCATCCAGCGCCGGGTTGCTGTAGCGCCCGTAATTCGGATTGCCCCAGCCGCGTTCGCGGTCGCGGGTTCCGATCACGTTGCGCAGCAGGTAGCTGGCCTCGCCGGTGGAACTGCCCCATCCGCCCAGCCGGAAGCCGAATTCCTGCCGCTGCCCGCGTGCCTGGTACATCGACCAGGGCAGGCTCTCAACCTCCGTCCGCACGCCGATGCGGGTCCAGAACTGCGCCACCGCCTGGGCGGTCGCGGCATCGCCCGGATAGCGGTCGTTCGGCGTGGTCAGCACCATGCGGAAGCCTTGCGGGAAGCCGGCTTCCGCCAGCAGGCGCCGCGCCTGGTCGGGGTCGAAGGCCGGCACGCCGACCGCGGGGTTGTAGGAATAGCTGCCCTCCGGCAGCCATTGCCCGGTCGGGATCGCGGTGCCGGACATGATGCGCTCCGCCAGCGCGCGCCGGTCGATGGCGATCGACAGCGCGCGGCGGATGCGCAGATCCAGGAAGGGGTTGCGCGCCAGCCGCTGGCCGGCATGGTCGGCAACCCCCGGCACCTCGCCGCCGGGACGCGAGAAATCCGCCTGCAGGTAGATCAGCCGGACGCCGCTGGTCTCCGCGATCGTGACGCGCGGGTCGCGCCGCAGCCGCGGCAGGTCGTTGCCCGGCACCTGTTCGATGATGTCGACATCGCCCGCCAGCACGGCGGCGCTGCGGGCGCCGTCATTGACGATGAAGCGGTAATCCACCCGCGCCCAGGGCTCGGCGCCGCGCCACCAGCCATCGTTGCGCGCGAAGCTGGCGCCGTCGCCGGAGCGGTAGCTGACGAAGCGATAGGGGCCGGTGCCGATCATCGCCCGGCCGCTGTTGTAGTCCGGCGGATTGGCATCGGTGCCGGCATGGCGGGAGATGATCTGCACCGTGGCCATCTCGACCGGCAGCAATGGGTTCGGCTGCGCCGAATGGAAGCGGATGGTCCGCGCATCCACCACCTCCACCCGGGTGATGCCGCGCACCGCGCCACTGTAGCCGCCGGCGCTGCCCTGCACGTTCGGCACCCGCGCGATGGTGAAGGCGACATCGTCGGCGGTGAAGGGCTGCCCGTCATGCCAGAGGACGCCGGCGCGCAGCCTGAATTCCCAGACCGTCTCGCCGGCCGGCGCCCAGCTTTCGGCCAGTGCCGGCACCAGGCGGTTGTGCGCGTCGCGCGCGATCAGGGTTTCGAACACATGGCCGGACAGGGCGAAATTGGCGGTGGTGTTGGTGAAATGCGGGTCGAGGGTGTTGACCGGATTGGCCAGCCCGATGGTCAGCGTCTGCGCCCGGGCCGGCGCGGCGCCGATCAGCCCGGCCAGCAGGGCGGCGCAGAGCCAGAGGACCGGGCGGGCAGGGCGGCGATCGGCATGCGGCATGGCTGGCTCGTATCGGTTGCGGGGGGGGGAGAAAGGGACGCAGAACGATAGTGAGTCAACATATTTCACGATTGAATATAGTCTTTGGCGTCGCCTCAGGCGCGGCAGGCCGCAGCCGGATGCGGCGCCGCCAGGCGATCCTGCCCGAACAGCTTGCGCCGCAGCGTGCCCGGGGCATAGGCGCGCTTGTAGCGGCCGCGCCGCTGCAGCTCCGGCACCAGGTGATCGACGATGCCTTCGAAGGTCTCGGGCATGACGATCGCACTCAGGTTCAGCCCGTCGACGCCGGTCGCCGCCACCCAGGCCTCCACCGCATCGGCGACGCCGGCGGCATCCCCGGTGATCACCGGCGCGACGCCGCCCAGCGTGGTGAACTCCGCCACTTCCCGCACCGTCCAGGCGCGGCCGGCATCGCTGCGGGCGATATTGTCGAAGGCGGTGCGCATCGCGTCGTTCTCGATCCGGCGCACCTCCTCCTCCGCACCGAGGCTGCTGAAATCGAGCCCGGTCCAGCCCGACATCAGCGCCAGCGCGCCTTCCTGGCTGCCATGGCGCAGATACTCGGCATGGCGGTCCTCGGCTTCGGCGCGGGTCGCGGCGACGATGATCGCCAGGCCGCTGAACACCCGCAGCGCCTCCGGCCCGCGCCCGGCCGTGGCCGCCGCCTGGCGCAGCGCCGCGACGCGCGGCGCGATCACCGCGGCGGACGGGCCGCTGACGAAGACGCATTCCGCATGCCGCCCGGCGAAGGCGCGCCCGGCCGGGGAGGTGCCGGCCTGGTAGAGCAGCGGCGTGCGCTGCGGCGAAGGCTCGGCGAGGTGAATGGCCTCGATGTCGAAATGCGGGCCCTGGTGGCGGATGCGGCGCACCAGCGCCGGGTCGGCGAAGATGCCCGCGGCGCGGTCGCGCCGCACCGCGCCATCCGCCCAGCTGCCTTCCCAGAGCTTGTAGACGACCTGCATGTACTCCTCGGCCAGGTCGTAGCGCGCGTCATGCGCGGCGACGCGCGGCAGGCCCATGGCGCGCGCCGCGCTGTCGAGATAGCCGGTGACGATGTTCCAGCCGATGCGGCCTTCGGTCAGGTGGTCCAGCGTCGACATCCGCCGGGCCAGCAGATAGGGCGCTTCCCAGCTCAGATTGGTGGTGATGCCGAAGCCGAGATGCCGCGTCGCCGCCGCCATGGCGGAGACCAGCATCGCCGGGTCGTTGATCGGCACCTGGGTCGCGTGCCGCAGCGCCGCCTCCGGCCCGCCGCCATGCACGTCATAGAGGCCGAGCACATCGGCGATGAAGATGCCGTCGAACAGCCCGCGCTCGCAGAGCCGCGCGAGGTCCGTCCAGTAGGAGAGCTTGCGATAGTCGACGGAACGGTCGCGCGGATGCGTCCAGAGCCCGGGCGAGACATGCCCCACCGTGTTCATGGTGAAGGCGTTGAGCAGGATCTCCCGCGGCACCGGCGCGCTCAATCCGGCACCGGCCGCGCGCGCTGGTTGTAGAGGATGCTGCGGATCCGGGCCTGTTCCTCCGGCGGCAGCTTGCTGCGGTCCGTCGAAAGCTCGGCGCCGACCGCGAGGCCGCGCTGCACCGCCGGCCGCGCGCCGACCGCGTCGAACCAGCGCTTGAAATGCTTGAACTCCGCGATGTCCTGCCCCTGCGCCTTCCAGTTCACGGTCCAGGGATAGGTGATGATGTCGGCGATGGTGTAGGCGTCGCCGGCGAGATAGGGCCGGTCGCGCAGCCGCGCGTTCAACACGCCGTAGAGGCGGTTCGCCTCATCGGTGAAGCGGCGCACGGCATAGGACTGGTCGCCCTGCTCCTCGCCGAGGCGGCGGAAATGCCCGGCCTCGCCGAGCTTCGGGCCCTGGTTCGCCATCTGCCAGATCACCCATTGGCTGACCGTGGTCTTGGTGCGCAGGTCCTGCGGCCAGAGCTGGCCGGTCTTCTCCGCCAGGTAGAACAGGATGGCGCCGGATTCGAAGACCGCGAGCGGGCCGCCGCCATCGGCGGGCGCATGGTCGACGATCACCGGCATGCGGTGGTTCGGGTTCAGCGCCAGGAATTCCGGCGTGAACTGGTCGCCGCGGCTGATGTTCACCGGCACCAGGCGATAGGGCGTCCCGGTCTCCTCGAGGAAGATCGAGATCTTCTTGCCGTTCGGTGTTGGCCAATAATGCAGATCGATCATGGGGGTGTTCCTCTCTGCCCGGCGGCGCGATTTTTCACCTTCCAGGGAAGGCCTTTTTGCTGAACCCCAGGATAGAGGCGTGCGACCGGCGCGCAAGCCGGCCGCGGCATTGACGGGAAGCGCCTGGATGCCACCTTTCCGGACATCGGCCAGGACAGAAAGCGCCATGCACCGGATCGGCTTCGTCATCTTCCCCAATGTCCAGGTCCTGGGCTTCGCGGTCATGACCGTCTTCGAGATGGCGAACCTGACCCTGGGCGAGCCGGCCTATGCCATCACCCTGCTGTCGGAGACCGGCGGGCCGGTGCAGACCTCGACCGGTTTCCGGGTGGAGACCGAGGCCTGCGGCGAGGCCAGCTTCGATACGGTGATCATCGGCGCCGGTGCCGCGATCGAACCGGCGACACCAGGGCTTTGCGCCTATGTGCGGCAGGCGGCGGCGACGGCGCGGCGGCTGGCCGCGCCCTGCACCGGCGCCTTCGTGCTGGCGGAGGCCGGCGTGCTGGATGGGCGCCGCGCCACCACGCACTGGCTCTATGCGCGCGACCTGCGGGCGCGCTTCCCGAAGCTGACGGTGGAGGAGGACCGGATCTACATCGTCGATGGCCCGGTCTGGACCTCGGCCGGCATGACCGCCGGCATCGACCTGGCGCTGGCGATGGTCGAGAAGGACCATGGCGAGGCGGTGGCCCGCGCGGTGGCGCGCAAGCTCGTCGTCTATCACCGCCGCGCCGGTGGCCAGTCGCAATTCTCGGCGCTGCTGGAGCTGGCGCCGAAATCGGACCGCATCCAGAAGGCGATCGACCATGCGTCGCGCAACCTGCGCGGCGCCCTGCCGGTGGAGGAGCTGGCCGATGCCGCGGGGCTCAGCCCGCGCCACTTCAGCCGCGCCTTCCGTGCCGAGACCGGGCAGTCGCCGGCCAAGGCGGTGGAGACGCTGCGCGTCGAGGCGGCGCGGCTGCTGATGGAGCAGGGCCGGCATTCGATGGACGTCATCGCCGACGAGACCGGCTTCGCCGACCGCGAACGCATGCGCCGCGCGTTCCTGCGCACCCTGGGCCAGCCGCCGCAGACCATCCGCCGCAATGCGCGGGAGGGTCTGGCCTGAGCGTCCGATGACCGGAGGGCCGCAAGGCCCGGAGGTCTGAATCGGCCGCTCGCTTACAACGCTTCAGCGCCGCTGCAGCGTGCCGGTGAAGCCGCAGGCGGCGCCGTGGAAGCCCAGGCAGCCATCGCCTTCTTCCAGGCGCAGGCTGCGCCCTTCGATGCGGAAGGTGATGGTGCAGTAGCGTTCGCGCAGCCAGGGCGTGCTGGCGTTCGGATCGTATTCTTCATTGGCGGTGCGCAGCACCCCGTGGCCGTCCGGCGTGATCTCCGCCTCGCCATCGACGCCACCGGCGCAGCGTCCGGCATCGGTCGTGGTGATGTCGGCGCGGTAGCGGTTCCCGGCCAGGCGATGCAGGCGCAGGCTCAACTCCCCTTCGCCCTGTCCGGCATATTCCCCCGGGAAGCCCGGCGGCTGCGCCAGCGCGGGGACCTGCAGCACGAGCCCGGCCAGCAGGCAGGCGCCCATCAGGATGCGATGCATCGGCGATACCTCCAACTGCCGGCAGCGATATCGCGCCGCCGTCGCCGCCACCATCCCCGGCCGGCTCACACTCCCGACAGGCGCCGCCGCGGCGCCCACCCCGGCTTGCCGCCCGTGGCATCGCCGGGGATAGTCGCGCGCCGGCAGGGGACAGGATGATGGACGCAGCGCAGCACAGCACGCATGAGGCCCGGCTCGACCGCCTCGCGGAACTCGCCGTGCGGGTCGGACTCGGCCTGGCCGAAGGGCAGGAACTGGTGATGACGGCGCCGGTGGAGGCGCTGCCGCTGGCGCGCCGCATCACCGAACACGCCTATCGCGCCGGCGCCTCCCTGGTCACCACCATGCTCGCCGACGACCAGGCGACGCTGGCGCGGTATCGCCTGGCGCGCGACGACAGCTTCGACAAGGCGCCCGCCTGGCTGTTCGAGGGCATGGCCAATGCCTTCCGCGGCGGCGCCGCGCGGCTGGCGATCGTGGGCGAGGATCCAGGGCTGCTGGCCGGGCAGGATGTCGGCCGCGTCGCCCGCGCCAACCGCGCCCGCGCCATGGCCTATCGCCCGGCGCTGGAGCTGATCACCGGCTCCGCCATCAACTGGACCATCGTCGCGGCCGCGACCCCGGCCTGGGCCCGCACCGTCTTCCCCGATCGGCCGGAAGCCGATGCGATGGCCGGGCTCTGGGACGCGATCTTCCAGGCTTCCCGCGTCGATACGCCGGATCCGGTCGCGAATTGGGCCGCTCACAATGCGGCGCTGGCCGACCGGCGGCGGATGCTGGACGACCGCCGCTATTCGGCGCTGCGCTTCCGCGGCCCGGGCACCGACCTGCGCGTCGGCCTGGCCGATGGCCATGCCTGGATGGGCGGCGCCTCCTCCGCGCGGAACGGCCTGTTCGGCAATCCGAACATCCCGACCGAGGAAGTCTTCACCACGCCGCATGCCGCGCGCACCGAGGGTTTCGTCGCCGCCACCAAGCCGCTCGCCTATCAGGGCACCCTGATCAAGGACATCCGCGTCCGCTTCGAGGCCGGCCGCATCGTGGAGGCACAGGCGAGTGCCGGCGGTGAGGTGCTGGAGCGGATGATCGGCACCGACGAGGGCGCGCGGCGGCTGGGCGAGGTGGCGCTGGTGCCGCATTCCAACCCGATCGGCCGCAGCGGCCTGCTCTTCTTCAACACCCTGTTCGACGAGAATGCCGCGAGCCACATCGCGCTCGGCCAGGCCTATGCGAAATGCTTCGTCGAGGATGACCTGGACGAGGCCGAACTCACGAAGCGCGGCGCCAATCGCAGCCTGATCCATGTCGACTGGATGATCGGCTCGGGCGAGACCGATGTCGACGGCATCGATGTCGCCGGCAATGCCGAGCCGCTGATGCGCGCCGGTGAATGGGTGAGATGATGATTCTGTCCTCAGGCGCCGGCGCCGGCATCCGCCGGCTTGGCCTGCGCGCGGTCGGGTTGGGCATCGGGCTCGGTTGATGGTCGCGCGCGGGGCCGCATTCGCGGCCCCGGCGTATCGGCTTCGCCTCACTCCGCAGGGACGGGTGGCGGCCTGCGGCCGCGTCTTGTGGCGGGTGGGCGCGGCTTGAGCGGCCGCGCTCTTCATCGCGCTGCAACGGCTTCGTGCGCATGAGCTTCCCCGTTGCCGGGGCACATCCGCCGGATCGGACGCGGAGCTGGGCACCTTGGGGACGGATCGCGGGCCGCTGCGGCTGCTTCTCGGGCTGCTGACGCTGCTGGTCCTGGCCTGGGCGCTCGGCCTGTTCGGCTATGCCTCACTGACCGAGCTGGAACGGCATCGCCGGCTGCTGGGTGATTTCGTCGCCGCCTGGCCGCTGGCGGCCGGGCTGCTCTATGTCGCCGCCTTCATGGCCGCGACGGCGCTGGCGGTGCCGATCGTGCCGGTGCTGACCATGGCGGGCGGGCTGTTGTTCGGCCGCTGGGCCGGGGCGCTGCTGGCGCTGCCGGCGGCGACGCTCGGCGCCTGTATCCTGTTCCTGGCCGCGCGCCGCGCCCTGGCCTCGCCGCGCCCGCGCCCGCGGCCGCTGCTGGACCGGCTGCGCGACGGGCTGCGGCGCGGCGGCTTCTGGTACCTGCTGTCGGTGCGGCTGATCCCGGTGGTGCCCTTCTCGGTCGGCAGCGTGGCGCCGGCCCTGGTCGGCATGCGGCTGCCCGTCTTCATCGCCGCGACCGTGCTCGGCATCCTGCCCAGCACGGTCATCTTCGCCGATATCGGCGCCCGGCTGGACCAACTCTTCGCCCGTGGCGAGCACCCGGACCTTGGCGCCGTGCTGGCGCCGCCGGCGCTGCTGCCGCTCTTCGCGCTGGCCGCCCTCTCGCTCGCCGCCAGCCGCTGGCGGCGCGGCGGACGGGTGGGATAAGGATCCGCGGTTTATGCGCTGGCGGAGGTCGGGTTCGGCAGCGCCGGTGTCTCCAGCGGGCGCAGCCCCTCCGCCATGGTATCGGCGACGCAGCCGGTCATCGACGCCACCACGGTGCGGGCGCGGGCCAGGCGGCTGCGCACCGCCGGGACGGTGATCCTGAGCGCCTGGGCGATCTCCGCATGGCTCATCGCGTCGCCCGTGTGCAGGATGAAGCATTCCAGCATGCCGGGATCGATGGCGCGCAGCGCCTCGTGGATCTTCAGCATCTCCCGCTGCGACTTCTGGAAATAGGCGGCGTAGTGATCGGGCGCCGCGCGGCGCGCGCTCCGGTGCAGGACATACCGGGAGATGTAGGATTTCCTGAGCTCGGCCAGGATGTCGGCTTCGACCAGCCGGCGCTGCGGGATGCGGCTATCCGCCTCCAGGACGCGGAGCATGACGTCCTTGACCAGGTCGGGGGCGTCCATCTCGCGACAGCCGAGGCCCCGCGCATAGGCCAGCAGGCGGGGCAGAAGCTGGATCATCTCGCCGGCGAGCATCATGGACATGTCCCTTGTCGCGACCAGGCCAGACCGCGGGCCATAAACGGTCCGGCCCGCCGGGAGTTGCATGCCAGGCCCGGAATTCCCGGCGCAGGATCATGCCGTGACCATCTCGGGAAACGGATCGGGTCAGGAAACGGATCGCCCGGCCCGTCGTTGACCCGGCATGACCCAGTCGCCGTACCCCGCTCTCCACGCCACCCCGGGCACAGCACGGAGCATGGGGGGGCGGGGCCTTCCCCGTCGCGTCTATGCCTTGAACCTGCTGCGGTCGCGGCAGGCGGCGGAGGCCGGCCTGCTGGCCTGGATCGCCGGGCTCGGCTTCGACACGCTGCTGCTCTGCCTGCCGCGCCATGCCGGCAGCGCCGCGATCGGCACCCTGCCGCCGATCGCGGCACAGGCCGCCGCGGCCGGGCTGGAGGTGCGGCTCGACCTCGCGCTCGGCGTCGCGCCGGACGGGGCCGCGATCTGCGACCGGCACCCGGGCTGGTACCGCCCGGCCGAACGGCGCTTCGCCGACCCGCGCGCGGTGCCGGTGCCGCAGGGGTTGCGCGTGCTCGACCTGCCGCCGGATGCCGGCGACGCCTTCGTCGCGCATTGGTCCGCCACGCTAAGGTCCTGGGCGGATGGCGGCATCGGCGGCTATCGCTGCACCTATACCGGCGCGGTGCCGCCCGGGCTGTGGCGCGCCCTGGCCGCGGCGTCGCCCGGATGCGGCTTCGCCGCCTGGACGCCGGGCATGGCGGCGGCGGACCTGGCGCGGCTGCCGCCGGGCACCTTCGATGCGGTCTATAACAGCCTCGCCTGGTGGGATTTCAGCGCCGGCTGGCTGGGGCAGGAACAGGCCCGCCTGGCGCCGCTCGCGCCGGTCGCCAATACCCTGGCGGTGACCGGCACCGCGGCGGCGGCGCGGCGGCTGCTCGATATCGCCGCCGGCACCGGCCATGGCCTGCTCATGCCGATGGGCTTCGAATTCGGCGTCTGGGCCGATCCGACCCATCCGGCGCCGGGCGCCGATGACTGGCCGCAGCTGCGTGCGCGGCCCGCCTTCGACCTGGCGGATGCGGTGCGCGATGCCAATGCGGGCCTGGCGAGCCGCACCGCGTCCCCGGCCGCGGCGCCGCGCCTGCTGAGCAGCGAAGGGGCCGCGGTCGCGGTGCTGTACGAGGCGCCGTCCCAGCTCACCATCGCCAACCGGCACCTGGATCGCCGCGCCGCCTGCGATCCCGCCGCGATCCTGCCCATGCTGGATGGCGCCCTGACCGGGCTGGTGGATGCGCAAGGACGGCCGCTCGGCCCCACGCCGCTGATGCTGGCGCCGGGGGAAGTGCGGGTGCTGACCGGCACGCCGAGCCGGCCGGTGGTGACCGTGGCGGAGGTGCCGAAGCGCAAGCGGGACCCGGCCGTGGCGCGGCTCGCCGCCGCCGCCGAGGCGCCACGCGTCGCGATCGAGGCGATCACGCCCGCCGTGGAGGCCGGCCGCTTCGCGGTGAAGCGGGTGATCGGCGACCGGGTGACGGTCGCGGCCGATATCTTCACCCATGGCCACGGCAAGATCGCCGCCGCCCTGCAATGGCGCGCCTGCGACGAGGTCGGCTGGCGCGAGCTGCCGATGCGGCCGGTCGGCAATGACCGATGGGCGGGCGAATTCCTGCTGGAGCGCATCGGCAGCCATGTCTTTCGCATCCTCGCCTGGCCGGACCGCTTCGCGAGCTTCCGCGACGAGCTGACCAAGAAGCACGCCGCCGGCCTCGACCTGGCGCTGGAGGTGGAGGAAGGACGTCTGCTGCTGGCCGAGATGGCCGCCGCCGCGCCGGGCACCCTCGATGGCCTGCTGACGGAGATCGGCGCCGCCGCCGCGGACCAGCGGGTGGCCATGCTGCTGGATGATGCGACCGCGGCGCTCGCCGCCCGCGCCGATGACCGCCCGGCCCAGGCTACCAGCCCGGCGATGCCGGTCGAGGCGGATCGCCGCGCGGCGGAATTCGCCGCCTGGTACGAGCTGTTCCCGCGCAGCCAGAGCGGCGATCCGGCGCGCCACGGCAATTTCGACGATGTCATCCGCCGGCTGCCCGGCATCCGCGACATGGGCTTCGACGTGCTCTATTTCCCGCCCATCCATCCGATCGGGCGCAAGAACCGCAAGGGCCGCAACAATACCCTGACGCCGGCGGCGGATGACCCCGGCAGCCCCTATGCGATCGGCGCCGCCGAGGGCGGGCATGACGCGATCCACCCGGAACTCGGCACCATCGAGGATTTCCGCAGGCTGCGCGATGCGGCGGCGGCGCACGGGCTGGAACTGGCACTCGACTTCGCCATCCAGTGCAGCCCCGACCATCCCTGGCTGCGCGAGCATCCCGAATGGTTCGACTGGCGACCGGATGGCGGCCTTCGCTACGCGGAAAACCCGCCGAAGAAGTACGAGGACATCGTCAATGTCGACTTCCATCGCCCGGGCGCCGTGCCTGGCCTGTGGCTGGCGCTGCGCGATGTCGTCGCCTTCTGGGCGCGGGAAGGGGTGCGCATCTTCCGGGTCGACAACCCGCACACCAAGCCCTTCGCCTTCTGGGAATGGATGATCGCCGATATCCGCGCGCGCTACCCGGATGCGCTGTTCCTGAGCGAGGCCTTCACCCGGCCGAAGGTGATGCAGCGCCTGGCCAAGCTCGGCTTCACCCAATCCTATACCTACTTCACCTGGCGCAACGAGAAGCGGGAGATCGAGGCTTATCTGCGGGAGCTGACGGCGACGGCGCCGGATGGCGAGAACCTCGCGGATTTCTTCCGGCCGAACTTCTTCGTCAATACGCCGGACATCAACCCGGTCTTCCTGCAGCATTCGGGTCGGGCGGGCTTCCTGATCCGTGCCGCCCTCGCCACCACGCTGTCCGGCCTCTGGGGCATGCTGCAAGGCTACGAATTCTGCGAGGCGCGGGCGGTTCCGGGCAAGGAGGAATACGCGGACAGCGACAAGTACCAGATCCGCGCCCGGCCGGACCGCGCGGAGGGTGACATCGTCGATGCGGTCACCCGCCTGAACGCCATCCGCCGCGCCAATCCGGCGCTGCAATCGCATCGCGGCGTCGCCTTCCACGTCGCCGCGAACGAGCGTGTCCTCTGGTACCGCAAGGCCAATATCGACCGCAGCAACGTGCTGCTGGTCGCGGTCAGCCTGGATCCCTTCGCGCCGCAGGAAGCGGCGGTCGAAGTGCCGCTCTGGGAATGGGGCCTCGGCGATGATGCCGCCCTGCTGGTGGAAGACCTGCTGTCGGGCGGCGTCGAGACCTGGCACGGCAAGCATCGCCGCATCCGCCTCGATCCCGGCCAACCCTACGCCATCTGGCGCGCCCGGCCCGTGGAGGCTGCCCAATGAACAA
>DASYDR010000186.1:0-23166 GCA_036499545.1 Roseomonas sp.
GGGGCGGAGGCGCTGTGGACCGAGGCCTACCTGGCGACAGCCGCCAGCGATCCCCGCCCCACCGCGGCGGCGCCGGCCCTGCGCTGGGATGGCCGGGACCTGGTGCCGGAGACGAACAGCGCGCGCTGCGGCAACATGGAAGCCCTGCGCTGGCCGCTGCGGCTCGATGGGCCGCCGGAGGCCGGGCGTCGCATCGAGGTCGCCGGGCAGATGGCGCTGCGCGGCACCACGTCGCTCAGCTTCATCCCCATCGCGGGCCGCGCGCATGTGACGGTGGCTGGCGACTGGCAGACCCCGAGCTATATCGGCAGTGACCTGCCGCAACAGGCGCCGCCGCAGGATCGCGGGTTCCATGCCGAATGGCTCCTCGGCAGGGCCGGCGGTACGATACCGCTGACCTCGCCCGGCTGCAGCTATGAGATTTCGGGCACGCGCAGCGTCGGTGTCGCCCTGCTGGAGGCGGTGCCGACCTACCGCATGGTCACCCGCGCCGCGAAATACGCGATGATGTTCCTGGTGCTGACCTTCCTGACCTACCTGCTGTTCGAACTGGTGGCCGGGCTGCGCATCCATATCGTGCAATACGGGCTGCTCGGCCTCTCTGTCGTGATGTTCCCGCTGCTGCTGCTGGCGATCGCGGAACCGGCCGGCTTCGCCGCGGCCTATGCGGCCAGCGCCGCGCTGGTGATGGCGCAGGCCGGTCTCTACACGGTGTCCGTCACCCGCGACCGCCGGCTGTCGCTGATCTTCGCGGGCGTGCTCGCGGCGCTGTTCGGTTATCTCTACGTGGTGCTGAGCATGGAGAATTTCGCCCTGCTGGTCGGTGCCGCGACGCTCTTCGCCGCGCTCTCCGCGGTGATGATCGTGACCCGCCGGCTGCGCTGGGGCGGGTGAGGTATCCGGGGCCGGGCCGTGGAGCAGATCGCGGAAGGGCGGAATCGCCCGGAAGCGTGAATCTGCTCCCCAAACAACGGCCCGGCCCCAAAACCGATCAGCGCGGCAGCAGCCGGCGGACGCCGGTCGCCATGTCGCCGAGTGCCGCTTCCGGCGTCGCCGTGCTTTCGACGATGCGCGCCAGGTTGTTCACGATGGTCTCGGTGATGCGCACGCCATTGGTGCCCGGGAAGGCGTACCAGGCCTGGGCGATCGGCATCTGCTCCATCGCCGGGCGGAACAGCGGGTTCTCCCGGTAGAAGGTGCCGAGGAAGCGGTCGTCCTGCGCCGCGATGTTGTTGCAGGGCACATAGCCGGTACCGCGCGTCATCAGCTCCTGCCCACGCGGGCCGGTCGCGAAGGTGACGAATTTCCAGGCCGCGGCGTGGCGCGACGCGTCGCGGGTCAGGATCACCGCGGCATTGCCGCCGGTCGGCAGCCGGCCCTTGTCGGCATCGATCACCGGCATCTTCGTCGTGCGCAGGTCGACATCGCGGCCGATGCTGCGCTGCATGGAGCCGATATAGGCGGTGGTGCCGGAGAAGATGCCCATCTTGCCGGCATAGAAGGCCTGCAGCGCGGCATCGACGGTGAAGGCCGGCATGCGGCCTTCCTTCACCATGCGGTCGATCAGCCGCACGGAAGCCAGGCCCTCGGCGCCGTTGAAGGCGACATCCTTCTCATCGGCGGTCAGCATGGTGCCGCCATAGCCATAGAGCAGGGCGGAGAACATCCAGTCATCGCCCGCCCAGCGGAAATGCATGCTGCTGTTGCCGTCGCCCAGCGCGTGCACGCGGCCGGCCAGCGCGATCAGGGCATTCCAGTCGGTCGGCAGGTTGTCCGGATCGCCGCCGGCGCGGCGCACCAGATTGGCGTTGTAGTAGACGACGGGGTTGGAGGAGGCGAAGGCCAGGCCGGCCTGGACATCGCGCACCTGGCCGAGGCCGAGCAGGTTCGGCGTCCAGCCCTTGGCCGCCATGTCGCCTTCCTGCTGCACGAAGGGGCGCAGGTCGACCGGCAACCGGCGTTCCACCAGCATGCGCAGGCGGTTCAGCCCCTGGAAGCTGACATCCGGCAGGCCGCCGGCGACGCCCTGGCGCAGCACCTGCTGCACGGCATCCTCATAGGAGGGGGAGGGCGCGGTGTAGCGCACCGCGATGCCCGGATTGGCGGCCGCGAATTCCTCGGCGATCTTCTCCATCACCTCCTTGAAGAAGGCGGGCATCGGGTAGTGGACGACGAGCTCGGTCGTGCCCTGGGCATGGAGGATGCCGGGCGCGGCAAGCGGCGCGGCCAGCGCAGCACCAAGGACCGCGCGACGCGTGAGGGTGGTCATGGCAATCTCCTTCGAAGGGGTGGGGGTTCAGCCCTTGAGGCCCGCGGTGGCGACGCCCTGGATGAAGCGGCGCTGCGCGAGCAGGAACAGGATCACCATCGGCGCGGTCACCAGGACGGCCGCCGCCATCAGCGCGCCGACATCATTGCCGGCCTCTTCCGCGCGGAAGAACAGCACGCCGAGCGCCGGCGTCGCCATGCTGTGCGACTGCACGACGATCAGCGGCCAGAACAGGTCGTTCCAATGCGCGACGATGGAGAAGGTGGCGAAGGCGGTCGCCGCCGGCCAGGCATTCGGCATCACCACGCGCCAGACGATCGACATCTCGCCCATGCCGTCGATGCGCGCCGCCTGGATCAGTTCGTCCGGCAGGGCGCGGAAGGCCTGGCGGAACAGGAAGATGCCGAAGACCGAGATGGCGGAGGGCGCGACCAGCGCGGTGAAGCTGTCGAGCAGGCCGAGCCGCGCGAAGCCGACATAGAGCGGCAGCGCCGGCACGTGATAGGGGATGAGCAGCCCGAGCATGACCAGTCCGAACAGGAATTCCCGCCCGCGCCAGCGCAGCTTTGCCAATGCATAGGCGCAGGGGACCGCGAACAGGGTCTGGAAGAACAGGATCAGGGCGCAGACGATCACGCCGTTCAGCAGGAAGCGCACCATCGGCACTTCGCGCAGCGCCTTGCCGTAATTCTCGATGGCGTAGAAGCGCTCCGGCAGCAGCGCGAGGGAATTGCTGAACACCTCGCTGCCCGGCTTCAGGCTGGCGAAGAACATCCAGATATAGGGCGCCAGCACGATGACGGCGCCGAGGCTCAGCACTGCCAGGCGCGGCAGGTCGCGCAGCAGCGTGCGATCCTCGCCTGGTCTCATCCGTAATGCACCCGCCGGTCCAGGATGCGGGTCTGGACCAGCATCAGCGCCAGCACGATCGCCAGGAAGACCATGGTGACGGCGGCGGAATAGCCGATGCGGGTATAGGTGAAGCCTTCCTGGTACATGACGTGCAACAGCACTTCGGAGGCGTTGTTCGGCCCGCCCTCGGTCAGCGCCTGCACCGTGTCGAAGACGCGCAGGCACCGGATGGCGGTGATGGTGACGACGAAGAGCGTGGTGGGCCCGAGCAGCGGCCAGGTGACCAGCCGGAAGCGATCGGGCGCGGAGCGGGCGCCGTCGAGTTCGGCCGCCGCATACAGCTCGCGCGGGATGGCGGTGAGGCCGGCCATGAACAGCACCACGACGAAGCCCAGATTCTCCCAGATGCCGATCAGGCAGAGGGACGGCATGACCCATTGCGAGGAGCCGAGCCAGTTGATCGGCGCGATGCCGATCAGCCCGAGCAGCTTGTTCACCGGGCCGATGGTCGGATGCAGCAGGTATTGCCAGGCGGTCGCCATGGCCACCAGCAGGGAGACCACCGGCAGGAAGTAGATGGCGCGAAAGGTGGCGCGCAGGCGGGTACCGCCTTCGATCAACAGCGCGATGCCGAGCCCGAGCCCGATCGAGACCGGCATCACCACGGCGACATAGAGCAGCGTGTTGCGCAGCGCGATGCGGAACACCGGATCGCCCAGCAGTTCGGTGTAGTTGTCGAGCCCGATCCAGGCGAGCTCCGGCGCCCCCAGCTCCCAATCCGTGAAGGACAGGCCGAGCAGCGCGGCGCTGGGGCCGAGCAGCAGCAGCACCAGCGCGATCGTGGCGGGCGCGGCCAGCAGCCAGCCGGCGGCGCCTTCGCCCAGGGCGCGCGCGGCGCCGGCGGCGCGGCGGGTGGGCAGCGCGGCCAGGTCAGGCATGCACGCGCCGATCGGCCGGCACGATGCGCAGGCGCTTGCCGCCGGCGTCGAACAGCAGCGCCTCGGCCCAGTCGGCGCCGAGCCGGATGGCGTCGCCGCGCTGCAGCCCCTGGGTGACGGCGACCGGCAGCCTGGCGACCAGCGGCGCGTCTGGCGCCATCAGCCGGGCATGCAGCAGCACTTCGGCGCCGAGGAATTCCAGATGCTCGACCGTCGCTGCCAGCCCGTCCCTGGTCAGGCTCAGCGCTTCCGGCCGCAGGCCCACGGTCAGCGCGGTGCCGGCCGGCGCTTCCGCCAGCATCGGCAGCAGCAGCGGGCCGAGCGCCACGCCATCCGGGGCGGCGACCGCCGGCAGGGTATTGATGCGCGGGCTGCCAAGGAAGCCTGCGACGCGCAGATCCTGGGGGTCGTCATAGACTTGGCGCGGGGTGCCGAGCTGCAGCAGCTCGCCTTCCATCATCACCGCGACCCGGTCCGACATGGTCATCGCCTCAACCTGGTCATGGGTGACGTAGATGGTGGTGACGCCGGCGCGGCGGTGCAGCTCCACGATTTCCCGCCGCGTGCCGGCGCGCAGCTCGGCATCGAGATTGGAGAGCGGCTCGTCCATCAGGAAGGCGCTCGGCTCCCGCACCAGGGCGCGGCCCAGCGCCACGCGCTGGCGCTGGCCGCCGGACAGCTGCGCCGGGCGGCGCTGCAGCAGATGGCCGAGGCGCAGCATCTCCGCCGCGTCCCGCACCCGCGCGGTGATGGCGCCGCGCCGCGCGGCATGGCCCGGCACCAGATGGCGCAGCAGCGGCACCCGTTCCAGCGCCGGCAGCCGGCGCATCACCAGCGGCACCGCCAGGTTCTGCGCCACGGTCAGATGCGGATAGAGCGCGTAGTTCTGGAACACCATGGCGATGTCGCGGTCGGCGGCGCGCAGCCGCGTCACGTCGCGCCCGCCGATGGTGATGCGCCCGGCATCCGTGGTCTCGAGGCCGGCGATGATGCGCAGCAGCGTGGTCTTGCCGCAGCCGGACGGACCGACGAGGGACAGGAATTCCCCTTCGCGCAGCGCGATGGACACGCCCTTCAGCACCCGGGTGGCGCCGAAGGCCTTCTCGATGCCCTCGATCAGGATTTCGCGGCCCGCATCACCCCGCATCGGGCCCGGCCTCGAGCAGGGTGGAGTGGGGATAGGCCTCGGCGCGCACGTCATGGATGAAGGGGCGGGTCATGCCGGGCGGCGTCACCAGTGTGGTCTCGACCTGATCGGCGTGGAAGCGGTGGTGCAGATAGCCGCAGGGGCGGTCGCCGGGCAGGTCCGGCTGTTCCGCCTCGGCCACAATGAAGCCGACCGAGGGCGCCCAGGCGAAGCGCACCGCGCCGCGTGCGACCTCATGATGCAGGTGCAGATGGCCGGAGGCGACCAGGCGCAGCGCCGGATGCGCCAACAGCGGCAGGAAGGGCGCCCGCGCGAAGGGCGGCACCGACCAGTAGTCGAACAGCGGATCCTCGGCCGTGGTGACGTAGACCGGCTTGTGCAGGAAGACCGCGAGGCGCCGGTCGCCGAGGCCGGCCAGCGCATCGGCGATGAAATCCGCCTGCGCCGCTTCCTCCGGATGACCCGTGCCGCAGACCTGGGTGTTGAGGCCGAGCAGACGCCAGCCGTCGCGGTCCAGGACCCAGCGCTCCTGCCCGAAATGCCGGCGGAAGCGCAGCAGCCGCTCGCTGTCGAAGGGTTGGCGCGGGGCGCGGTCGGGATGGTCGCCGACGTCGTGATTGCCGGGCACCGCGAGCACCGGCCGCGGCAGCCGCGCATGGGCCGCGGCGGCGAATGCCATGTCCGCCTCGCTGTCGGCACCGTCCAGGGAGACGTCGCCGCTGGCCACGATCAGGTCCGGCGCATCGGCTGCCAGGGCGGCCGCGACACGGTCGAAATTCGCGCGGAACAGCGTGGTCCCCGCGCCGAGATGGGTGTCGGAGATCTGGGCGAGCGTGAACATGCGGGGCTTCTCGGCGGACTGTATGCCGGCGCCCTCTTAGGCAGGCGGTATTGCAGTCACGTGGCAGCGCCGTGATGCTTTGGGACTGTTGCGGGCGCGTGCCCGCCGGCCCGCCGCCCGATGGAGGAAGCGTCCCGGTCCGGCCCCGCGCTCAACCCGGCGCAGGCCGCCAGCGCAGCAGGCGCAGCGCGTTGAGCGTCACCAGCACGGTGGCGCCGGTATCGGCCAGGATGGCGGGCCACAGCCCGGTGATGCCGGCCAGGGTGGTGATCAGGAACAGCCCCTTCAGCCCGACCGCGACGCCGACATTCTGGCGGACATTGGTCATGGTGGCGCGGGAGAGGGCGACCAGCTCCGCCACGCCGGTCACCCGGTCCTTCAGCACCGCGGCGTCGGCGGTCTCCAGCGCCACATCGGTGCCGCCGCCCATGGCGACACCGACCGAGGCGGCGGCCAGCGCCGGGGCATCGTTGATGCCATCGCCCACCATGACCACGGGACCCGCCGCGCGCAGCGCCGCGATTTCGCGCAGCTTGTCGTCCGGCAGCAGCTCCGCCTTCACCGCCAGGCCGAGCCCGGCGGCGATGGCGCCGCCGGTGCGGGCATTGTCCCCGGTCAGCATCACCGATTGCACGCCGAGCGCGGCCAGCGCGGCGATGCCGGCGGCGGCATCGCCGCGCGGCTCGTCGCGCATCGCGATCAGGCCGAGCGGCGCGCCATCGGCCAGCACCACGGCGACGGTCTTGCCCGCTGCCTCCAGCGCCGGCAGGGCGTCGCCCAGCGGCCCCAGGGCGGCGCCGGCTTCCGCGGCGTGGCGCGGGCTGCCGATGCTGACGCGGCGGCCGGCGACCAGCGCGGTCACGGCGCGGCCGGGGATCGCCGCCTGTTCGCGCGCCGGCGGCGGCGTCAGCCCGCGCTCCCCGGCGGCGGCGAGGATCGCCTTGGCCAGCGGATGCGCCGAGCCCTGCTCGACCCCGGCGGCGAGGCCGAGCAGCTCGTCTTCCGACCGGCCCGCCACCGGGAGCAGGTCGGTGACGCGGGGGCGGCCTTCGGTCAGGGTGCCGGTCTTGTCGAAGGCGATGCTGCGGGCGGCGCCGATCGCCTCCAGCGCCGCGCCGCCCTTCACCAGCAGCCCGCGCCGCGCACCGGCCGACAGGCCGGAGGCCATGGCGGCCGGCACCGAGATCACCAGCGCGCAGGGGCAGGCGATCAGCAGCACGGCCAGGCCGCGGTAGAGGCTGGTCCACCAGTCCCAGCCGGCGATCGCCGGCGACAGCAGGACGACCAGCAGGGCGATCGCCATCGCGCCCGGTGTCCACCAGGTGGAGAAGCGCTCGATGAAGCGCTGCGTCGGCGCGCGGGAGGCGGTGGCGTCCTCCACCATGCGGATGATGCGGGCGATGGTGTTGTCGGCGGCGGCGCGGGTGACGCGGATGCGCAGCGCGCCATCGGCATTGATGCTGCCGGCGACCACGGCATCGCCGGGGCCGCGCGCCACGGGCATGCTCTCCCCGGTGACCGGGCTTTCATCGAGGGCGGAGCGGCCTTCCGCGATCACCCCGTCGCAAGGCACGCGGTCGCCGGGCCGCACCAGCACCAGGTCACCGACCGCGAGCCGCTCCGGCGCCACCGGTTCGGTGCCGCCATCGGCGCGCAGCCGCAGCGCGGTGCGCGGCATCAGGTTGGCCAGCGCGCGGATGCCGGCCCGTGCCCGGCCGGCGGCGACGCTTTCCAGCAATTCGCCGAGCGCGAAGAGCAGCACGACGATGGCTGCTTCCTCGGCGGCGCCGATGACCGCCGCGCCGATCGCGGCCGTGCACATCAGGGTCTCGATCGAGAAAGGGGTGCCGGCGCGGGCAAGGGCGATGGCGCGGCGGCCGAAGGGGATCAGGGCGGCGGCGGTCGCGACCAGGAACAGCGGATAGAGCAGCGGCGCCGGCAGCAGCAGCGACAGCAGATAGGCCGCGCCGACCAGCCCGCCGAGCAGCCAGACCAGGCGCGCCTTGCCGGTCCGCCACCAGGCCCGGCCCTGATCCGTCGGGTCGTCATGGCCATGCGCATGGTCATGGCCATGGTCCTGGTGCTGATCGCCCGCCGGTTCCGGCGCAGCCTCGCCGAGTGGCGTCGCGGCATAGCCGAGGGCGGTCACTTCCCGCACCACCGCCTCGGCGCCGGTTGCCCCGGGCGCCAGCGTGACCGACAGCCGCTCGGCCATCAGGTTGACCTCGACCGTGGCGACGCCGGGCAGGCGCTCGACCGCCTTGGTCACCTTGGCCACGCAGGCGGCGCAATCCATGCCCTCGACCCGCCAGGCCAGCTTCGTCACCTCGCCCATCGCCACCGCTCCATCACCGCGGCAGCGGATATGGGACCTCCAGCGACTGGAGGTTCAAGCCCCGCCGAACACGAAATCGACCAGCAGCTTGATGTTCAGCACCACGATCAGCGCCCCGATCGACCAGCCGGCCACCAGTTGCCAGCGCGGTGCCGCCAGCGCCCCGAGCCGGGTCTTGTCGGAGGCGAAGATCATCAGCGGAATGATCGCGAAGGGCAGCTGCAGCGACAGCACCACCTGCGACAGCACCAGCAGCTGCGCCGTGCCGCTGGCGCCGTAGTACCAGGTAACCAGCACCGCCGGCACGATAGCGACCAGCCGCGTCACCAGCCGCCGCAGGAAGGGCGGCAGGCGGAAATGCAGGAAGCCTTCCATCACCACCTGGCCGGACAGCGTCGCCGTCACCGTGGCGTTCAGCCCGCAGAGCAGCAGCGCGATGGCGAAGAGCATGGCGGCAAGCCCGCTGCCGAGCAGCGGCGCCATCAGGCGATAGGCATCGCCGATCTCCGCGACCTCGGTATTGCCGCTGGTATGGAAGGTGGCGGCCGCCATGATCAGGATCGAGGAATTGATCAGCAGCGCCAGGGTCAGCGCCACGGTGCTGTCGATGATCGCGAAGCGCACCGCTTCCTTTTTCGCTTCCAGCGTCGGCGCGATGTCGCGCGACTGCACCAGGGCGGTGTGGAGGTAGAGGTTGTGCGGCATCACCGTGGCGCCGAGGATGCCGAGCGCGATGTAGAGCTGGGTCTGGTCGGTGACGATGGAGGCTGCCGGAACATAGCCGCGCAGCACATCGCCCCAGACCGGGTCGGCCATTGCGATCTGCAGCGCGAAGCAGGCGAAGATCAGCACGATCAGCCCGAAGATCAGCGCCTCCAGCCAGCGCATGCCCTTGTGCTGCAGCCAGAGGATCAGGAAGGCGTCGAGCGCGGTCAGCAGCACGCCGTAGAGCAGCGGGATGCCGAACAGCAGCTCCAGCGCGATGGCGGTGCCGATCAGCTCCGCCAGGTCGGTGGCGCAGATCGCGATCTCGGCCAGGAACCAGAGCGGATAGGCGACCGGCTTCGGGAAACGCTCCCGGCAGAGCTGGGCCAGGTCGCGCCCGGTCGCGATGCCGATCCGCGCGCAGAGCGCCTGCAGCAGGATCGCCATAAGAGAGGAGGCGAGGGCGACGGACAGCAGCGTGTAGCCGAAGGCGGAACCGCCGGCGAGCGCGGTCGCCCAGTTGCCGGGATCCATGTAGCCGACGGCGACCAGATAGCCCGGCCCGATGAAGGCGAAGAGGCGGCGGATCCAGCCGCCCGCATTCGGCACCCGGACGCTGCGATGCACCTCCGGCAGGCTGGGGGCGCGCGGCTCCGGCGGCGAAGCGGCGGCGGATCCGGCGTCGGGCGGCGGCGGCACCATTGCGAATGCTCCATAACTTAGCCTCGGCTAAGATATACGGCATGCCCTATGATGCAAGGCATCAAGCGTGAGGATGCCTATATTCCTGCCATGTCCCAGTTGAAGACGCCGCGCCTGCCGGCCGCCGACGACCACGCCGCCCGTTTCCTGCGCCAGCGGGAGGCGGATCGCACCGCCGTGGCCGAGGATTATGTCGAGCTGATCGCCGATCTGCGGCGGGAGGAGGGGGAGGCGCGGGCCGTCGACCTCGCGCGTCGCATGGGGGTCTCCCAGGCGACCGTGACCGCGACCGTCGCCCGGCTGCAACGCGCCGGCCTGGTCGAGACCCGGCCCTATCGCGGCCTGTTCCTGACCCCGGCCGGCGATGCGATGGCGGAAGCGGCACGCCGCCGCCACGACCTGGTGGTGCGCTTCCTGCTGGCCGTCGGCCTGGATGCCGAGACCGCGGAGGCGGATGCGGAGGGGCTGGAACACCATGCCAGCGAGCAGGCGCTGGCCGCCTTCGCCCGCTTCCTGGCGGAGCGGGAGGGTACGACGTGACTGCGGGTCTGACCCGGCCGCGCGCGCCGACAAGCCTGTCCATTGGCGACCTGGCCCGGGCGACCGGGGTCAAGGCGACCACGATCCGCTGGTACGAAGCGGAAGGGCTGCTGCCGCCGCCGGCCCGCACCGAAGGCGGGCACCGCGTCTATGGCGCCGCGCATCGCGACCGCCTCGGCTTCATCCGGCATGCACGGGAACTCGGCTTTCCCATGCCGGCGATCCGGGATCTGCTCGATCTTGCCGCGCATCCCGATCGCGGCTGTGAAGCGGTGCATGCGGTGACGACGGCGCAGGTTGCGGCGATCGACGCCAAGCTGCGCCAGCTCACCGCGCTGCGCGCGGAGCTGGCGCGGATGGCGGAGGTCTGCACCGGCGGCGTCGCGGGCAGCTGCCGCATCCTGGAGACCCTGGCCGACCACACCCACGGCCATTGCGCCGATCCGGCGCATGGCGACCCGGCGCGCGGGACTGGCCGCGCCGGGAAATGTCATGCAGCCACGCGTCGCACCGCTTCGTTGACCACGGCAGGATGGGTGCGCCCGTCCGCAGTGGAAGGAAGCAGCATGATCAATCCGAGCCAGATCACCGAACACATGGAAATCGTCGGTTCCTGCGGGAACCATGTCGGCACCGTCGACCACCTGGACGGCGACCGGATCAAGCTGACCAAGGACGACAGCGCCGACGGCCAGCACCACTACCTCGACCTTTCGGCCGTCGCCGAGGTGAAGAACGGCAAGGTCGTCACCAGCATGAACCACAAGCAGGCCCTGGCGCAGCTCCACTAACGCCCGGCTGGCCGCCCGCCTTCAACCGCGGGCGGCCAGCACCACGCCGCCCAGGGTCAGGACCAGCGCCAGGATCTCGCGCAGGCCGAAAGGCTCGCCGAGCGTCAGGGCGGCGGCGATGACGCCGACCACCGGTGCCACCAGGGTGCCGACCGAAGCGACGGACGCCGGCAGCCGCCGCAACGCCGCGAACCAGCCCGCGTAGCAGATGCACAGCGGCACCAGGGCGGCATAGGCCAGCAGCAGCCAGCTCCGCGCCGGCAGCGCCGCCGGATCCGGCGTCTCGGTCGCCAGCGACACCACCATCAGCGGCGCGCAGCCGAGCCCGACCTGCCAGGCGGCGCCAGAGAGCGGCGGCATCACGACCGGCCAGCGCTTGGTGATGACGGTGCCGATCGCGAAGAACACCGCGGCACCCGAGGCGAGCAAGACGCCCGGCAACTTGGCGATGCCGATCGCGACGCCATGCCCCAGCATCAGCACCGCGACCCCGGCGAAGCCGATGCAAAGCGCCAGCAGCCGCCGTGGCGTCGGCCGTTCCCCGAGCACCGGCCAGGCGAGCAGCGCGGTCCAGATCGGCATGGTGTAGCAGGTGATCGCGGCCTCGCTCGCGCTCAGCCAATAGAGCGCGTAGATCGCGAAGCCCATCCAGGACGTGACGTTGAGCAGGGAGATCAGGACCAGCCGCGGCAGCATGGCGGCGCGGACCGTCAGGGTCTGGCCCATCGCCAGCGCCAGCAGCGCGAGCACGGCGGCGCCCGTCAGCCCCGGCCAGGCACGCAGCGCGAGCGGCGGTGCTTCCCCGATCAACAGCTTCATCACCGGCCAGTTCAGGCCCCAGCCGGCGGCGGTCGCCAACAGGATGACGAGCCCGGCGGTGCTGGCCGCCGGTGCCCGGCTGTTCAGTGCATGAACTCCGGTGCTTCCTTCGCCAGGATGCGCTTGACGCTCTCCAGGTGCAGCCGTGCGCTCTCGCGGTCGCCTTCGCGCATCTGCCGGTAGGTGCGTTCCGCCATCTCCGCCGGCACCGGCTTCAAGGCGCGGCCGGTCGACATCGCCAGGCGCTGCGCTTCCGCGGCGCGCTCCAGGTAGTAGAGGTCGTCCCAGGTCTCGGCGATGGTCCGGCCGATCACCATGACGCCGTGGTTCTTCATGAACACCACATCGGCGTCCCCCATCGAGGCGGCGATGCGATCGCCCTCCGCCTCGTCGAGGGCCAGGCCGCCATATTCCTCGTCGACCACGGTGCGGCCATAGAATTTCAGTGCCGTCTGCCCGGCCCAGACCAGCGGCGGGCCTTCCAGCATCGCGAGCGCGGTCGCGTTCGGCATGTGCGTGTGGAAGGCGGCCCGGGCGCGCGGGTTCTTCATGTGCAGGCGGCCATGGATGTAGAAGGCGGTCGCTTCCGGCACGCCCTGGCCGGCGACGACATTGCCGCCGAAGTCGCAGACCAGCAGGTTCGAGGCGGTGATTTCGCTGAAGGCATAGCCATAGGGATTAACCAGGAACAGGTCGTCCCGCCCCGGCACCATCGCCGAGAAATGGTTGCAGATGCCCTCATGCATGCCGAATTTCGCCGCCATGCGGAAGCAGGCCGCCAGATCGACGCGCGCCTGGCGCACCGCATCGCCGTCGAGGTCCGAATTGCGCAGGATCGCGGGTGCCGTGCCGGCACCGAGGGCATGGGCCATGTGATATTCTCCCCGGAAGCCGTGGAGGCTTGCAGAGCCGGGCGCCGGCGACAAGATGTCAGGCTGGGGAGGCGCCCATGCGACCGAAGCTGGCCGGGGTGCTGGAAACGGCACTTTATGTCGATGCGATGCCGCGCGCGCGGGACTTCTATGAAGCGGTGCTCGGCCTGGCGCCGGTCTTCATGGATGACCGGCTGACCGCCTATGCGGTGGCGCCCGGCTCGATGCTGCTGCTGTTCCGGCGCGGCTCGGCCACCGAAACCGCGCTGCTGCCCGGCGGCACCATCCCGCCGCATGATGGCGCCGGCCCCCTGCATGTCGCGCTCTCCGTCGCCGAAGCCGATCTGCCCGGCTGGGAAGCCTGGCTGGTGGCGCGCGGCATTGCCATCGAAGGCCGTACCGCTTGGCCGCGCGGCGGCCACAGCGTCTATTTCCGCGATCCGGACGGGCATCTGCTGGAATTCGCCACGCCCGGCATCTGGCCCGGGGATCGCTTGCCTTCGGACGCCCCCGCGCGATAGCCAAGGAGCTTCACGCGTGGCGAGGGCGGGGGCGATGAGCGGCACCAATCAGCGGATCGACGGCAAGCGGCTGTGGGACAGCCTGATGGCCATGGCCGAGATCGGCGCCACGCCGAAGGGCGGCGTTCGCCGCCTGACCCTGACCGATGTCGACAAGCGCGGCCGCGACCAGTTCCGCGCCTGGTGCGAGGCGCTTGGCCTGCAGGTCCGGGTCGATGCCATCGGCAACATGTTCGCCCGCCGCGAAGGCCGGGATCCGAACCGCCTGCCCGTGCTGTTCGGCAGCCATCTCGACAGCCAGCCCACCGGCGGCAAGTTCGACGGCGCGCTCGGCGTCATCGCCGGGCTCGAGGTGATGCGCACGCTGCACGACCTCAACATCACCACCGAGGCCCCGGTCGAGCTGATCAACTGGACCGACGAGGAAGGCAGCCGCTTCGGCCATTCCCTGATGGGCAGCGGCACCTGGGCCGGCGTCTACGGCCTCGACAAGACCTATGCGCTGCGGGATGCGGATGGCGTCACGGTCGGCGAGGCGCTGGACGGCATCGGCTACAAGGGTGAACACGCCGCGAAGCCCTTCCCGGCCGACGCCTATTTCGAACTGCATATCGAGCAGGGCCCGATCCTGGAGCGGGAAGGCAAGGAGGTCGGCGTCGTCACCGGCGCCCAGGCCCAGGTCTGGTACGATGCGGTCGTCACCGGCCAGGACGCGCATGCCGGCACCACGCCGCCTTCCGCCCGCAAGGACGCGCTGCTGACCGCGGCCCGGATCATCGATCTGGTCGATCGGCTGATGCGGGAGCGCGGCGATGACGGGCGCGGCACCGTCGGCTGGCTGCAGGTGGTCAATGCCAGCCGCAACGTGGTGCCGGGCGAAGTGCGCTTCTCGATCGAGTTCCGCCACCCGGACACCGCGGTGATCGAGGAACTGGCCGCCGGCTTCCCGGCGATGGCGGATGCGATCGCGGTAGCCAACCGCACCCCGCTGCAACTGACCGAGCTGTTCAAGCTCCCGCACCAGCCCTTCGATGCGGGCTGCGTCGATCTGGTGCGGCAGGCGGCCGGACGGCTCGGCTATTCGACGCGGGAGATCATCTCGGGCGCCGGCCATGACGCGGTCTATGTCGCGCGCAGCGTGCCGACGGCGATGATCTTCACCCCCTGCAAGGATGGGCTGTCGCACAACGAAGCCGAGAGCATCCAGCCGGAGGAGGCGGAGGCCGGCGCCCAGGTGCTGTTCCAGGCGATCCTGGCGCGGGCCAACCGGACCCTATGAGCTGAGCCTCGGGCGGGACTAGCATCGGGTGAAAGACCCGAGCATCCGATGATCGGAGGGCCGAATGGCCCGGAGGTCTGAATCGGATGCTCCACCGATAAGGGAGCCACGCCATGGACGCAGCCACCTTGCCGCCCGTCATCCGCCTGCACCCGGAGGATGGCGTGGTCATCGCCCGTATCGGGCTGCCGCCCGGTACGCCGGTGGCGCCCGGCGTGGCGGTCGGCGAGCGGCGCATCCCGCCCGGGCACAAGGTGGCGACGCGGCCGCATGCGAAGGGCGAGCCGATCCGCCGGTATGGCCAGATCATCGGCTTCGCGACCGACGCGATCGTGCCCGGCGCCTGGGTGCATACCCATAACTGCGCCATGGGCGATTTCGCCAAGGACTATGCCTGGGGCATCGATGCCCGCGATCCGCAGGCGGTGCCGGTGCCGGCCACCTTCGAAGGCATCCGCCGCGCCGATGGCCGGGTCGCGACCCGCAACTACATCGGCATCATCACCAGCGTGAACTGCTCGGCCCATGTCGCCGACCTGATCGCGCGCCAGTTCGAGCCGAACCCGATCACCGGCGCCAACCCGCTGGCCGACTGGGCGCATGTCGACGGCGTCGTCGCCCTGACCCACAAGACCGGCTGCGGCATGACGATGGGCGAGCCGCTGACCCTGCTGCGCCGCACGCTCGCCGGCTTCGCGCGCCACGCCAATTTCTCCCATGTCATCGCGATCGGCC
This sequence comes from Roseomonas sp., assembly GCA_036499545.1. GTDB lineage: Bacteria > Pseudomonadota > Alphaproteobacteria > Acetobacterales > Acetobacteraceae > Plastoroseomonas. The sequence goes on from DASYDR010000186.1 coordinate 15,347, forward strand.
TCGGCTGCGAGGTGAACCAGTTGGCACCCATGCTGGAGGAGCAGCGGCTGGCCGGCCGGCTGCGCAGCATGGACATCCAGGACAGCGGCGGCGCCCGCAAGACCGTGGAAGCCGGGATCAGCTTCGTGCGGGAGGTGCTGGCCGATTCCAACACCGCGCGCCGGGTGACGGTGCCGGCGAGCGAGCTGACCGTCGCGCTGCAATGCGGCGGCTCGGATGGCTATTCGGGCATCACCGCCAACCCCTCGCTCGGCGCCGCATCCGACCTCGTGGTGCGGCATGGCGGCACCGTGATCCTGTCGGAAACGCCGGAGACCTATGGCGCCGAGCATCTGCTGACCCGCCGCGCGGTCAGCCGCGATGTCGGCGAGAAGCTGGTCGAGCTGATGCGCTGGTGGGAGCGCTACACCGAGCGCGAGCAGGCGGAGATGAACGCCAACCCGTCACCCGGCAACAAGGCCGGCGGGCTGACCACCATCCTGGAGAAGTCGCTGGGCGCCATGGCCAAGGCCGGCACGACCAACCTGGTCGAGGTCTATCGCTATGCCGAGGCGGTGACCAAGAAGGGCTTCGTCTTCATGGACACCCCGGGCTACGATCCGGTCGGCGCCACCGGGCAGGTGGCGGGCGGCGCCAACCTGATGTGCTTCACCACCGGGCGCGGCAGCGTCTTCGGCATGAAGCCGGCGCCATCGATCAAGCTCGCCACCAATAGCGCGATGTATGAGCGCATGGCGGACGACATGGACGTGAATTGCGGCACCGTGCTGACCGGGGAGGAGAGCGTGGCGCAATGCGGCCAGCGCATCTTCGAGCTGATGCTGCGCGTCGCGGGCGGCGAGAAGACCAGGAGTGAGGCGCTCGGCTTCGGCGCCTCCGAATTCGCGCCCTGGACCATCGGGGCGACGATGTGAGCCCGGCTTACGGGCTCGTGGCGGCCGCCTTCGGCGCCATGCTGATGGTGGCAGGGCTCGGCTTCCTGATGGCGTCGCTGGTGTCGATGACGCGGGCCTGGCGCGGCGGCCTGCCCTGGTGGTCGGGCGGGCTGATCTGGTTCACCCCCTCCCGCCAGCCGCCGGAAGCGCGCCCGCATATGCGGGCGGCACTCCGCCGCTGGTTGACCTCCATTCCCTTCCTGGTGGCGTCGGTCGCCTTGCTCTCGCTGGCGGGTGTCTGAGCGTCCCGGGGACACCCGCCAGTTCCTTTGTTCAGCGATGACCGGATCGCCGTTCAGGCGCTCCAGGGCACCAGCTTCTGGGTCTGCTCGCCGAGGCCCTGGATGCCCAGGCGCATGGTCTGCCCGGCCTTCAGGAAGATCGGCGTCGGCTTGACGCCAAGGCCCACGCCCGGCGGCGTGCCGGTGCTGATCACATCGCCCGGATGCAGGGTGATGCACTGGCTGACATAGGCGATGAGCTGCTTCACGCCGAAGATCATCGTCTTGGTCGAGCCGTTCTGCATCCGCTTGCCGTCCACCTCGGTGAACATGGCGAGGTTCTGCGGATCGGCGATCTCGTCCTTGGTCACCAGCCAGGGGCCGAGCGGGCCGAAGGTGTCGAAGCCCTTGCCCTTGTCCCAGGCGCCGCCGCGCTCGGCCTGCCACTCGCGCTCCGACACGTCGTTGGCGATGGCGTAGCCGGCGACGTAGTCCAGTGCCTTGTCTTCCGGCACGTGGCGCGCCGTGGTGCCGATGATCACCGCCAGCTCGACCTCGTAATCGGTCTTCACGCTGTTGCGCGGGACGATGACGTCGTCATTGGGGCCGGTGACGGCGCCGAGCGACTTCAGGAAGACGATCGGCTCCTTCGGGATCGGCGATCCGGTCTCGGCGGCGTGGTCGGCGTAGTTCAGGCCGATGCAGACGAAGTTGGTCAGCCCGGTCACGCATTGACCGAGGCGCGGATTGCCTTCGACCTTCGGCAGCGTGTTGGGGTCGACGCCGGCGATCTTCGCCAGCACGCCGGGCGACAGCGCTTCCCCGGCCAGATCGGGAATCAGGCCCGACAGGTCGCGGATCGCACCCGCGGCATCGAGCAGGCCCGGCTTTTCCTTGCCCTTCGGGCCATAACGCAGAAGCTTCATCGGGGTCTTCCTTCAGGTGGTTACGAACGAAGCGGCCAAGTGGCCGATCCGAGAGAGCGGTGCGGCCGCAGGCCGCCACCAGATTCAGCGGAGCGAGGCGAAGCCGATGCTCCGGGGCCGCGAATGCGGCCCCGCGCCAGACCATCAGCCGCCGCCAGAACACACCTGACAGCGCGAAAGCCAAGCCGGCGGATGCCGGCGCCGGCGTTTGAGGACAAGCTAATTCGTCCAGCCGCCGTCGATGACGATGGCCTGGGCGGTCATGAAGCCGCTCTCGTCGCTCGCGAGGTAGAGCGCGAGGGCGGCGATCTCTTCGGCGCCGGCGAGGCGGCCCATCGCCTGGCGGGCGACGAAGGCGGCGCGCGCCGCTTCCACGCTGCCGGCCGCCGCCGCATTGGCGGCGATGCGTTCGCCAAGGCTCGGCGTATCGACCGTGCCGGGGCAGATGCAGTTGCAGCGGATGCCGCGGGTGACGTAGTCCGCCGCGACGCTCTTCGTCATGCCGACGATCGCGGCCTTGGTCGCGCCATAGACGAAGCGGTTGGCGACACCCTTCACGCTGCCGGCGGCGCTCGCCATGTTGACGATGGCGCCGCCGCCGCGGCCCAGCATGCCGGGGATCGCCGCCTGCATCACCTTCCACTGGCTACGGACATTCAGCGCGAAGGCCGCATCCCAATCGGCGTCGCTGCAGGTCTCGGCCGTGTTCTGGTGCACGAAGCCGGCGCAGTTGAACAGCACGTCGAGCGGCCCGGCGGCGGCGACCGCCGCCGTCACCGTCGCATCGTCCAGCACGTCGAGCCGCGCCGTCGCGATGCCATGCCCGGCGAGGCCGGCGAGCTTGCCTTCGTCGCGGTCCGTGGCGGTGACCTTGCCTCCTTCCCGGGCGAAGGCGATGGCGGTGGCGCGGCCGATGCCCTGGCCGGCCGCTGTGACGAAGCAGGCCTTGCCCGCGAGGCGTCCGGTCATGTTCCGTCCCTTTGCAAGTGGAGCATCCGATTCAGACCTTCGGGCCCTTCGGCCCTTCGATCATCGGATGCTTGCTTTTCGAGTGGAGCATCCGATTCAGACCTCCGGGCCTTTCGGCCCTCCGATCATCGGATGCTTGCTTTTCAAGTGGAGCATCCGATTCAGATCTCCGGGCCATTCGGCCCTTCGATCATCGGATGCTCAGTGATTGTGCCGGCTTTCGCCACGCGTGGTCAGGATGTCGAGATACATCGTCGCCGGCTCCAGGCACATGCCGGTGCCAAGCTGGCCGGTCATGCCGCGGAAGATCTCCTCCCACGGCGTCTTGTGCAGCAGCTTGGGCGGCGTCCAGGCGGCGCGGCGGGCGGCAAGTTCGGCCTCCGGGATCAGCACGTCGACCTTGCGGGTATTCAGGTCGATGCGGATCGGATCGCCCGATTTCAGCAGCGCGAGACCGCCGCCGACCGCCGCTTCCGGCGTGACGTTCAGGATCGACGGGCTGCCGGAGGTGCCGCTCTGCCGGCCGTCGCCCATGGTCGGCAGGGCATCGATGCCCTGCTTCAGCAGCGCCGCCGGCGGCTGCATGTTCACCACCTCCGCGCTGCCCGGATAGCCGACCGGGCCGCAATTGCGGATCACCAGCACGGTGTGCGCGTCGATGCCGAGCGAGGGATCCTCGATGCGGTCGTGATAATCCTCCGGCCCTTCGAAGACGACGACCTTGCCTTCGAAGACGTCGGGCGGGTTGGACAGGAAGCGGCGGCGGAAGGCCTCGTCGATGACGCTGACCTTCATCACCGCATTGTCGAAGAGATTGCCGGACAGGATGACGAAGCCGGCGCGTTCCTTCATCGGCGCAGCATAGGCGCGGATCACCTCGCGATCCGGCTCCGGCGCGCCGGCCAGATCCTCGGCCACCGTCTTCCCGGTCACCGTGCGGGCCTCGCCGCGCAGCTGGCCGGCCTGCTGGAGCTCGGCCATCACCGCGGGGATGCCGCCGGCGCGGTGGAAGGCTTCACCCAGGAAGCGGCCTGCCGGTTGGCAATCGACCAGCAGCGGGATGTCCTGGCCGATGGTCTGCCAATCCTCGATCGCGAGCGCGACACCCATGTGCCGGGCGATCGCGATGATGTGCGGCGGGCAATTGGTCGAAGCGCCGATCGCCGAGGCGCAGAGGATCGCGTTCTCGAAAGCCGCGCGGGTCATGATGTCGGAAGGGCGGAGATTCTCGCCCACCATCTCCACGATGCGGCGGCCGGTCGCATAGGCCATCTGCCCGCGTTCGCGATGAGGGCCGGGGATCGCGGCGCAGCCGGGCAGCGACATGCCGAGCGCTTCCGCCAGCGAATTCATCGACAGCGCGGTGCCCATGGTGTTGCAGTGGCCGACGCTCGGCGCGCTGCTCGCGACCAGCTCCATGAAGCCGTCATAGTCGAGCTCGCCTTGCGCCAGCATCTTGCGCGCTTCCCAGACGATGGTGCCGGATCCGGTCAGGCGGCCCTTGTAATGCCCATCGAGCATCGGCCCGCCCGACAGCACGATCGCCGGGATGTTCACCGTGGCCGCGCCCATCAGGCAGGCGGGCGTCGTCTTGTCGCAGCCGGTGGTCAGCACCACGCCGTCCAGCGGATAGCCGTGCAGCACCTCGACCAGCGAGAGATAGGCCAGGTTGCGGTCAAGCGCCGCGGTCGGGCGCTTGCCGGTTTCCTGGATCGGATGGATCGGGAATTCCAGCGGGATGCCGCCGGCGTCGCGAATGCCGGCCTTGGTGCGCACCGCCAGGTCGATGTGGTGGCGGTTGCAGGGCGCGATGTCGCTGCCGGTCTGGGCGATGCCGATGATCGGCTTGCCCGATTGCAGCTCACCCCGCGTCAGCCCGTAATTCAGCATGCGCTCGATATAGAGCGCGGTCATGCCCGGATCGTCCGGATCGTCGAACCAGCGCTGGCTGCGCAGGCGGAAATGTTTCTTGGTCTGATCGGCGCCGGCCATGGCTGTTCGCCTCCCACAATTCTTGGAATGGCAGGCTCCCGCCGTGCAGGCGTGCTGTCAACGGCGGGCGGCGGTCAGGCGCCGCCAGCGGCGCAGCATCAGCACGGCCACCACCGCGAGCCCGGCGGCGAGCCCCCACCAGACGCCCCGCGCCTCGAGCCCGAGCGGCAGCGCGAGCACGACGCCGAGCGGCAGGCCGATGCCCCAATAGCCGAGTGCGGCGAACAGCATCGGCACCCGCGTGTCCTTCAGGCCGCGCAGCGCGCCCGCCGCCACCACCTGCACGCCATCGGCCAGTTGGAAGACACCGGCGATCACCAGCAGCGCGGCGCCGAGTTCGGCCGCGGCCGCCGCACTCGGGTCGGCCGGATCCAGGAAGGCCCAGGCCAGATGGCCGGAGAAGCCGATCAGCAGCAGCGCCATCAGCGCCATGAAGCCGGCCCCGAGCAGGATCGCGGCCCGCCCGGCCCAGGCCGCCGCCGCGGTCGCGCCTTCCCCGGCGAAGAGCCCGACGCGGGAGGTCGCGGCCTGGCCGATGCCCATCGGCACCATGAAGGTGAAGGACGCGATCTGCACCGCGATGGCGTGCGCCGCGACCGAGGCCGCGCCGAACCAGCCCACCACGATCAGCGCGGTCGCGAAGACCCCGATTTCCAGCAGCATCTGCGCGGCGATCGGCAGCCCGACCCGGAACACCTCCGCCAGCCGCGCCAGGTCGATGCGCCAGAAACGCCCGAGCAGGCGGAAGCGATGCAGCTGCCGGTCGCGCCGGATCAGGAGCAGCAGAGCGCCGAGCATGGTCAGGTTGGCGATGGCGCTGGCGACACCGGCGCCGGTCACGCCCCAGCCATGCCAATGCCCCACGCCGAAAACCAGCATCCAGGCGAGCACGGCGTTCAGCAGCACGGCGATGCCGGACACCCAGAGCGCTGCATTCGGCCGCTCCATCGCCGCCAGGAAGCCGCGCAGCAGGACGAAGCCGCAGAAGCCCGGCATGCCCCACATCATCGCGCGCACATAATCGCCGGCCATCGCGGCAAGTGCCGGATCCTGGCCCAGCGCCCGCAGGATGGTGTCCACATGCCACATCAGCACCCAGGCCGGCAGCGTCAGCGCGGCGATCGCCCAGACCGTCTGGCGGGCGTCGCGCCGCATCTCCCGCATCCAGCCGCGGCCGAGGCCGCCGCCGCGCCGCCCGGCGCCGCGCGATTGCGCCAGCATCGGCGCCGCGGCCAGCGCGATGCCGAAGCTCGGTGCCAGCAATGCCCAATAGAGATTGGCCCCGAGCGTCGCCGCCGCCAGCGCCTGGGTCGAAACCCGGCCCAGGATCAGCGCATCAGTCAGCGCCAGCGCGAATTGCGACAGGTTGGTGAGCGCCAGCGGCGCGGCGAGCGCGAGCAGCGCGCGCAGCTCGGTCCCGAGGCGGCCGCGCGTCATGGAGGTATCCGGCATGGCGGCGTCTATAGCCCCGAACCGGGTCAGCCCGGTGACGTATCAGGCAGCGCCTTCGCCGAGGAAGGACTGCACCGCCAGGAACAGTGCGCCGCGGTTCCGCTCCATCCACATGCCATGGGTGCCTTCGCCGAGCAGCACCAGGCGCTTGCCCGGGGCATTGGTCAGCAGCGGGAACAGCGTCTGCGCCATGTAGGGCGGGGTGTCCTGGTCCCATTCGCCGAGCACCATCAGGGTCGGCGCGGTGATCTTGGCGGGGTCATAGAAGGGCCGGCCGGCCGCCCAGTATTCGCGGCTGTCGGCGACCGAACCGTTCGGCGCCCGCAGCACCGGCGGGTTGCGGCGCTGGCCTTCGGGATCGGTCGCCCAGGTGACGCCGGCCCAATGTTCGAACCAGCCGGCCGGGACCAGCCCGGCCCGCTTGTCCTCCGGCACGCCGGCGCCGCGCCGGGCGCGCGCGGCCTGCTGCGTCACCAGGCGATAGGAGCCGAGGCTGCCGCCCGGATCCGTGAGGCTGGCGGTCTGCCGCAGCCAGACCGGCGCGTAGAGCACCAGCCGCTCGACCAGCTCCGGGTTGTCGGCGGCGAAACGGCCCATCAGCGCCGTGCCCCAGGAATAGCCGAGCATGCAGATTTTCGGCAGCGAGCGCGTCTGGCGGATGAAGGCGGCGGCGGCGGCGATGTCCTTCACTGCTTGCTCGCCCCGCACCAGCGGCGGATTGGCTTCCGGCGGCTGCGCCATCTCGGGCGGGCGGGTGCTGCGGCCATAGCCGCGCAGGTCGAGGCACCAGACGTCGAAGCCGTTGCCGGCGATATAGTCCATCCAGGACGGTCCGCCGCCAAGCGGCAGGTCGAAGGCGGTCGAGGCCGGGTAGGTCGCGCCATGCACCATCAGCAAGGTGCGGCCGGGCCGCGCCGCGAGGCCCTCCGGCCGCTTGCTGCGCAGGAACAGGTCGATCCCCGCATCGCCGGACGGGATCATGTGCTCCTCGGTCACGATCGGCACCGGGGCCTGGGCCCCGGCCTCGGCGGCGATCAGCATGGGGGCGGCGAGGAGAGGGGAAGTCATGAGGACGCGGCGCTTCATCCTGGGGATCCCGTGCTCTGGTCAGGGACCACCCTAGCGCGAGGAGGCCGTGATGACAGCCTCCTCGATCCCAACCGTTACCGGCGCTTACGCCTGGCCCTTGTAAGTCTCGCGTAGGCGGAAGGGCTGGCGATAAGCTGGTTGCCGCGGTGGCGGAGGAGAGGCCGGTTTGGCCTGGGGCGTCCGAGCCCGTGCCTGAGCTTGAGCCCTCCTCCGTCGTTCCTGTGAACCCGAACAGT